>JABFRX010000237.1 GCA_013140995.1 Alphaproteobacteria bacterium
CAATTCAAAGGTACGAAGGTTGGAAATCTGCGGTTTCCAGATCTCGTCCGTTTCTCACGCGTCATCGACCGTTGAGGCTTCGAGTTCGGCTTGGATTGGAAGTTCGTCGCGGCGCGCGATCGTGGCGAGCCATTCCTTGCTCCATTTGTTGTGCGTGATCTCGCGCAGCTGACGTTGTGCGCTGTCGACGGTTGGCGGCTTGCCCGACCCCACTCTGGCGGCGAGCGCTGCCGTGCCGACCGAGAGGCCCTTGAAGGCTTGGTACTCGCGGTGTTCGGACGAGTTCCAGCCCAGGATGCGCTGTTTGACGATTGACTGACGCAGCAGCTGCACGCCTTGGCGGAACAGACCCAGCGTGCGGATGTCGGCGTCTGTGAGCGTCAATTCGGTGGCGATGCGCAGCAGGATCGCTTCGACGTTCGCCTCGAGCGCTGCAGCACGGCGCATGAGGTCCCAGAGTGTTGTGTCCTCTGTTTCGTGGTCGGCGTCGCGGAACGCGTAGTTGCAGAGCTTCCAGAGCGCGAAGAACTCGCCGTAGAGCCGATAGAACTCGGCCACGCTGGCCAGACTGTTCTCGCGGCGGCGCTGGCGGAGCGCCCATTCGGAGCTGAGCTTGTTGCCGACAGCCCATGCCAAGCCCACCGCGACCACCGGGCCGATCAGCGCTTTGACGATTTCAAATCCGATGGCGTCGAACATTCTTGAGCCTCCGGCGGACGTTGGGTCGAGAATCGCTCCAACGTCGTTAGAGGATGCCGCACTGTGCGGCGGTGCCTAGAGCAAATCCCCGCCGCAGGCGCTGGCCGTCGTGCCGTGGGCCTTGTACGCCTTGATCACGTTGCGGCCCGTGGTCCAGCGGTGCACTTCGTCCGGGCCGTCAACCAGGCGTTGGCTTCGGATGTGCGTGTACCAGGCGGCCAGCGGCAGGTCGCGGCTGTAACCCAGCGCGCCGTGGAGTTGGATCGCAGTGTCCACGACGCGATGGACCATGTTCGCAAGGTAAACTTTTGCGATGCCGTTTTCTTGGCGCAAGTCCATCTTGTGTTCGGCTTTGTACGCGATGTGCATCAGCATGAGGCGCGCGATGTAGAGGTCGTTGGCGCAGTCGGCGAGCATGAACTGCACGGCTTGGCGATCCTCCAGTTTTTTGCCGAAGGTGGTGCGTTCGGTTACGTGCTTCACCGCCATATCGAGCGCGCGCTGCGCCATCGAGACGTTGTGCATGCCATGGCGCAGGCGTCCGTAGGCCAGACGGTGCTGGCCCATGGCAAAGCCTTTGCCTTCACCGCCGAGAAGGTTGTCTGCCGGTACTTCGAGGTCCGTGATTTCGATCTCAGCGTGGCCGCCACCCAGGATGTGCGACAGCGGACCTTCGATCGCCATCGTTTGGATGTTGCGTTTGATCTTGTAGCCCGGGTTGGGGAGTTCGACGAGGAAGGTCGAGTATTGCTGATGGCGCGGCGCGTCCGGATCGGTCTTGGCCATCACCAGCGCGATATCGGCGACGCTGGCCGCGCTCGAGAACCACTTCTCGCCGTTCAGGACATAGCGGTCGTTGCCCTTTTTTTCCGCGCGGGTTTGCATACCGGTGGCGTCGGCGCCCGCCGCTTTCTCCGTCATCGAGTAGCAGATGCGCTTTTCGCCGTTCAGCAGCGGCTTCAAGAATTTCTCCTTCTGGTGCGGCGTGCCGTGCTCCAGCAGGGTGAGCATCGTCGCGTCATCTGGCCCTTGCGTGTTCATCGAGAGCGCGCCCAGGTAGCTCTCGCCGAGTTCCATTTGGACGAGCGCGTTGGCGAGCGGCCCAAGCCCCATGCCGCCGTGTTCTTTCGGAATGAACGGACACCAGAGCCCCTGCGCGCGTGCCTTCTTGCGCAGTTCACCCAGTACCGTTTTGTAGTCCTCGCCGCCGATCAGGCGCTTCTCTGCCGGCACGCATTCGTCGTGCACCCATTTGCGGATGCGTTCGCGGATCGCTTTGGCTTCGGCGGGGATTTGGAAGTCGATCGCCATAGGGTTCAGTCTCCTCATATGAATAACGGTGTGCGACCCTAGCATGAGGTTTCAAAAAGCGTGGGCCCCTCCCCTGCCCCGGCGCCGCCAATTTACCCTGCGTCAACGGATAGCGCGGCGAAGGCCAAGCGGATAAGGTCGTCGTCATGTCCGCGATCTCCCCACGACCGATGACTGTCGGCGCGCTTGTCGAGCGCGAGCGTGGCGTCAACCTCGCGTGCCGCTGCGGGCATAAGACGGCGCTTCTACCGGACCAGCTTGCGAAGATGGCGCATCCCGAAACGCGGCTGCTCGCCTTCAAGCGCCGCTTCCGCTGCTCGATGTGCGGACGCAGCGGTACGTCGGATGAGATACGGATGACGACGTTCGTGCTGACCACGGCGCTTGGCGATCGTGCGCCACCGGTGCAACGATCGCCCAACTAGGCCGTGCCGATACCCAAACGCTCGCGCCAGATGCGCACTTCCGCCGCGAGTTCCGGCGATGGAGTGGCTGGGCGCAGGATGGCGTCGCGCAGCTCCGGATAGGGGTGCAGCAAGCGGCGTTCCTGCTGGAAGCTCAACCACACTGGCAAGTCGCCGCGCTCGATGAAGGTCTGCAAGGCCGCGCGAGCGCCAGGGCTTTCGAAGTCGGTGAGGCTGTTGATGGCGCGGGCGACAACGAATTGCCGCTCGAACGGGTTCTGCGGCGGGTTCACCGATTCGATCGAGAACATCACACCGGTTCGATCCGGGCGCAGTTCGTCGGGCATGGTCGCAACGCGCCGCCAGAGGCAGAAGAACGTTTGGCAGGGCTCCGGCCGGCTCTCATAGATGCCGCAATTCGACCCCGTGCAATGCGGACACAAGACGCCCGCCGGCTTGCGCAAAGACGGCGTGTCGATCGAGGGAATCTTGCAGCAGGCGGTGCAGCTGCCGCATTCGCGTCCTGGCACCAAGTCCGCCGTCATCGAGCTTCGTCTCCCCTCGCTTGAGCCTCACAGTATCGGCCTCGCCCGGACGCTTTCAACGGGGAAGAGCTGGCTTGGTGTGGGGAAGAGCTGGCTTGGTGTATCGACGCCCCGGGCCTTGGCGTGCTGATATCCGGCGCGCTCAAGCAAAGGAGACGATTGTGGCTTTCTATGTCGACGGATTTGTCGTTCCGGTACCAACAAAGAACCTTGCCGCCTATCGCAAGCTGGCGACGCTGGCGGGCAAGGTTTGGATGGAGTACGGCGCACTTTCGTATGTCGAGTGCGTGGCGGACGACGTGAAAGCCGGAAAGGTGACCTCCTTTCCGCAGGCGGTGAAACTGAAAGACGGCGAGACCGTGGTCTTCTCCTGGATCACCTACAAGTCGCGCAAGGACCGCGACCGCATCAACGCGAAGGTGATGAAGGATCCGCGGATGGCGACCCCGCCGAAGGACATGCCGTTCGACGGTATGCGCATGTTCTGGGGTGGGTTCAAGAGCATGGTGACGCGTTGACGTTTCGTCGATGCTCGACGTCTTCGCGCCACTACTGACCGGGACGACGGCGGTTGCGGTCGCACTGGTGGCGTTTGCGGGCGTGCTGCGCGGGTTTTCGGGCTTCGGGTCGGCGATGGTTTTGGCGCCTTCGTTGGCTGCGCTCTATCCGCTGACACAGGCGGTGCCGCTCGTCATCCTGCTCGAAGTGGCGCTGTCGTTTCAGTTGCTGCCTGGCGCCGTGCGCCTCGTCGTGTGGCGCGAGATCGGCGTGATGTCGGCTGCGGCGCTACCGGGGTTGGGGATCGGCGCGTGGTTGCTCACGGTGGTGCCGGGTTACACGCTGCGCCTCGGCATATCGGCGCTGATCATCGTGTTCCTCGCGCTCATCGCGACGCGCGTGCGGCGGCGCGGCGCGAAGACGGCGGGCGGGCTTGCGGGCGCCGGACTGCTGTCGGGGGTGGCGAACGGGGCGTCGGGCGTCGGTGGGCCACCGATCGTGCTCTATTATCTCGCGGGCGACGGCAGTTCGGCGGCTCTTCGTGCGACCGTGATCTGCTACTTCTTCATTATCGACATTGCGTCGGCAGCGATCTTTGGCGCGCAAGGATTGCTGACGCGCGAGGTATTGCTGCTTGCGCTTTTGTGCCTACCCGCGTCGGTCGCAGGTGTCTGGTTGGGAAGTCGCTGGTTCGACGGTGCGTCGGAACAGCTCTACCGCCGCGTGGCCTATGGCATCATCGCGGCGGCGGCTTTGGTGGCACCGTTCGTCTGACCTAAGCCAGCACGAAATCGATGTCGACGATCACGTTCTGGCGGATGACGTTGGAGGGCTTGTAGCGCCAGCCCTGCACCGCGCGAACCGCCTCACCCTCGAAGTATCCGTTTGGACGTGCGTTGACGACACGCACATCGCGCACGCTACCGTCCGGCATGATGGTTATCGAAAGGCGGACCTTTCCTTCAACCTGACGGTCTTGGGCGATGCGCGGATAGTGGGGCAACCCTTGCACGACCGGGAGCTCTTCGATCGGTTGATTGAGGACAAGCGTGCCGGCATTGGCCGTCGATTCCGCAGGCGGCTGCGGCGTCAACCGGAGCGGCTCGACGGTTGGAGTTACAGGCGACGCGATGGGCTGGCGCGGCCGGATGCGGGGCTCGATCCTTTCGGGCTCGATGACCACTGGAGGCTTCGGCGGCAAAATGACCGTTTCGAAGGTTGGCGGCTCGTGCGTGGCCGGTCCAGGAATGGGCACGATATTGAAGGCCACGATCGTGTAGTAGAGCACGAGTGCGTGGACGATGATCGACAGCACGATGACTTGTGGCGTCCAGATCCGCGGGCGTGTCTGAGCAATGTTCATAGGAGAGCTCTCCAGCTACGGTCATTTCCGTACGTCAGGATAGCCATAGGCGACAGATTCGAACAAGCCCGCGATACGCCGGGAAATGAGGCCAGATTTCCGGCCTTCTAATGCTCCAGGTCGAAGGCCTCAGGCATCCCTTCCGGACGTTCAGTCGACGACGTCTTCGGCGACGAGCGCTTTGTTCTTGTAGCCTTCGTGGTCGATCGCATCCATGAGCCGCATAACGTCGGCGTAGATCACCTTTTGGTCGGCACGGATGAAGATTTTGCGCTCCTTGTTTCCGCCGGTCTTCTCGTTAACCGCGGCCGACAGGGTGGCGAACGTCGCCTCAATTTCGCCGGTGCTTTGGGTGCCAACGTTGATCGTGCCGGTGTCCTGTAAGCTAACGAAGACGGGCTCGACCGGATCGACAATTTGCTGATTGGGATCCGGCGGCGGCAGGTCCAGCGGAATGCTTATCGTCGCCAGCGGGGCCGAGACCATGAAAATGATGAGCAGCACCAGCATGACGTCGACGAACGGCGTCACGTTGATTTCGGCGTTGTCACCGTAGCGGCCTCGTCTTCCGCCCGCGCTTTCACCAGTTCCGACCGTGCCGGCCATGACCTTAAATTCCTCGCTTCACTGCAGCTTGAATTCGACTTCGACGATCGTCGTAATCACGCGGCCGGCAGCCCTATACCGCCAACGCTTCACCGCCGAGAGCGCCGCAGAATCGAACACACCTTCAGGTTTCGCCGAAACCACAATGGCTTCACCCACGCTACCGTCGGGCAAGATCGTAATCCGAATACGAACGATGCCTTCTTTCTCTTGCTCAAGCGCACGTTGCGGATAGCGCGGCGGCGGCTTTGAGACCGGGCTGTCGATCACCTGCTTATCCGACAAAATCGTCGTCGCATCCGACGTGCTCTCGGCCGGCGGCTGCGGCTTCAACGGCACCGGCGGCACCTTCACCTGCGCGGGCGGCGTAGGCACGGGGCGCGGGCGGAAACGCGGCTTATCCTGAACCACT
>JABFRX010000074.1 GCA_013140995.1 Alphaproteobacteria bacterium
AGCCACGAGTTGCGCACGCCGCTGAACGCGATCTTGGGCTTTTCCGAGGTGATCGAGCGCGAGATGTACGGCAAGGCCGGCGACAGGCGTTATCCGGAGTATGCGCACCATATCCATGTCAGCGGCGCGCATTTGCTCTCGCTCATTCGCGACATCTTGGACCTCTCGAAGATCGAGGCCGGCAAGATGGAGTTGAGTTGCGAGCCCGTGCGTGTGGCGGAGCTTGTGGCGGAAGCGTGCGAGCTGTCGAATGTTGAGCGCAATCATGGGCTTCGTGTGGAGCTTGGCGAGGGCTTGCCTGCGATCAGTGCGGACCGCCGCGCGGCGAAGCAGATGCTGCTTAATCTGCTTTCCAACGCGATGAAGTTCACGCCGCCGGGGCGCACGATTGCTGTGCGTGCGACGGTGCGCGCGGATCGCGGCGTGACGGTTGCGGTTGCCGACAATGGTATCGGCATCGCGCCGGCGGACATTGCCAAGGCGCTGGCGCCGTACACGCAAGTGGACAACGCCGAGACCCGTAAGCACGACGGCACTGGGCTTGGCCTGCCGATCGTCAACGCGTTGATGAAGCTGCATGGCGGATCGCTTGCGCTTGAGAGCGAGGTCGGGCACGGCACGACGGTGTCGCTGCACTTCCCGCCGGCGGTTGTTTTGGCGAAGGCGGCGTGAGGCTACTCGGCAGCAATGCGTGCGGGGCGGCTGTGACGAAGGTCCAGCACGTTCCGCACGCGGTCGCTGGCGGGTTGATAGAAGACCGTCTGTTCGGCCATCGCGGCGCGGAAGTCTTCGATGCGTGTCCCGGGGCGGACTTCGAACGCGTCGATGCCGACGCGGTGCATGAATAGCCATTGGTCGCGCAGCACCTCGCCGACGGCGCGCAATTCGCCTTTGTAGCCCATGCGTTGGCGAAGCTGGCGGGCCCAGGAATAGCCCCGTCCGTCTTTGAACTTTGGGAACTCGAGTTCGATGACAGCGAAGTGGTACACGTCGGGCCCAAGCGCTTCCGGCGACTGGTCGGACGTCAGGCGAAGGCCGAGAGGCGTGTTGCGGGCGAGCAGCATTTCGCGTTCAGCCTGGAAGCGCTTTAGCGAGACGACGATCGCGCCTTCGGGCAACGTCTCTTCGTCTGCGACGTGCGCGAACGTGTTTTCGACGAACGCGTTGTCTTTAATGAGCGGCATAGAGTTTCTCCCGGAACGGCTGAATGCCGAGGCGGCGGTAGGTGTCCAAGAAGCGTTCGCCGGGCTGGCGCGCGGCGAGATAGGTGTCGATTAGTTTTTCGATCGCGTCGGGGACGTCGGCTTCACCGAACGCCGGCCCCAAGATTTCGCCGACCGACGCGTCTTCGGCGCCGGAGCCGCCGAGCGAGATTTGGTAATACTCCACGCCTTTCTTATCGACGCCCAATATGCCGATGTGGCCGACATGGTGGTGGCCGCACGCGTTGATGCAGCCTGAGATTTTCAGTTTCAGCTCGCCGATGTTGCGTTGGCGGTCGAGGTCGGCGAAGCGCTGCGACAGCGCTTGCGCGATGTTGATGGAGCGCGCGTTCGCGAGGTCGCAGTAGTCGAGGCCGGGGCAGGCGATGATGTCGGTGATGAGCGCGTAATTCGCGGTGGCGAGGTTCGCTTTGTCGAGCGCTTGCCAGAGACCGAAGAGATCGCGCTGACGAACGTGCGCGAGCACCAAGTTCTGCTCGTGGCTTACGCGGATTTCGTCGAAGCTGAGGCGCTGCGCTAGATCGGCAACGAGGTCCATCTGGTCTGCGTTGGCGTCGCCCGGAATGCCGCCGATGGGTTTGAGCGAGACTGTGACGATCGCGTAGCCCGCGGCTTTGTGCTTGGCGACGTTCGTGTCGAGCCAGGCTGCGAACGCCTTGGTCTTGCGCTGTGCGGTGAGGTCTTCTTCGGCGAGCTTCTCGAATGCGGGATCCAAGAAGTACGCGTTGATGCGGTCGATTTCGGCTTGCGGTAGTGCGAGCGCGCCGTGCTGTTTGACTTCGGCGAACTCGGCGGCGACTTGGCGGCGCATTTCATCGGCGCCGATCTGGTGCACGAGAATCTTGATGCGCGATTTGTAAAGGTTGTCGCGGCGGCCGTACTGATTGTAGACGCGCATCGTGGCTTCGAGATAGGCGAGTAGGTCCGCCGCTGCTATGCCTTCGCCGATCAGGTGGCCGATCAGCGGTGTGCGGCCCTGACCACCGCCGACATAGACGTCGAACGCGAGCGCGCCCGACGGATCACGGCGAATGATGATGCCAATGTCGTGGACCTTGATCGCAGCCCGGTCTTTCGGCGCCGCGGTGACGGCGATTTTGAACTTGCGGGGAAGGTAGGAAAACTCAGGGTGAAACGTCGACCATTGGCGGATGATTTCGGACCAGATGCGCGGGTCGTCGACTTCGTCGGCGGCGGCGCCGGCGAAGTGATCTGACGTCACGTTGCGGATGCAGTTGCCGCTCGTTTGGATCGCGTGCATTTCGACGGTCGCGAGGTCGGCCAGGATGTCGGGCACGTCGGCGAGCTTCGGCCAGTTGTATTGCAGGTTCTGGCGCGTCGTGAAATGCGCGTAGTCCTTGTCGTATTTGCGCGCGATGTGGGCCAGCATTTTGAGCTGGCGCGAGGAGAGCGTGCCGTACGGGATCGCGACGCGCAGCATGTAGGCGTGGAGCTGCAGATAGAGGCCGTTCATCAGACGCAGCGGTTTGAACTCTTCTTCGTTGAGTTCGCCGGACAAACGGCGCGCCACCTGACCGCGGAACTGCGCCACGCGCTCGTCCACGAGCTTTTGATCGAATTCGTCGTAGCGATACATGGTCAGCGCGCTTGTTTGCCGAGATCGGTGCGGACGGTCGGACCCGCCGCCCGGATGATCTCGCGCATCTTCATCGGGCGGTGGTTAGGCGTGATGTCGAACAGGTAAGCGTGGACGATTTTCCGGTCGCGTTCGGCTTGCTGCCCGGTTGCGAGCGCCGCATCGGCGTCGTTGACAACCTGCGCGGCGTCGATGCCCTCAACCCACGTGCCATCGGGGGCGAGATAGACCACCTCGCCGTCGCTGAGCCGGTTTGCAGTTAGAACCTGGGGCATCTGTCGAGAGTGCGCTGTTGCCCCCTAATAATGGGGCCCGTCAGGCATTATTGTCAACTTTTCTCGTGAAATATCTTAAATAACATCGTGTAGCGTTTAATATGTAGAAGGGGGTGCATAACGCGTTGACGCGTTGACATTGTTGACGTTGCTACCCCTCGCCCAAGGAAGAACCGAACCCTCATTACATGTGTGTGTGTGTGGAGAGAGAGGGCGCCCCTTTGTCAATCGTCAATCGTCATGTGTGTGTGGAGAGAGAGGGCGCCCCTTTGTCAATCGTCAATCGTCAACGCGTTGAGCGGCCTAGAAACGGCCGTGCTATTCGTCCGGCCGCGCGCTTTCGTGCCAGTGTTTCAGGGCTTGGCGCTCGAGGAGCGAGAGTGACGCGTAGATGGCGATGCCGATGGCTGAGAGAAGAGCGAGGGCCGCGAAGGCCTTGGCTATTTTCAAGTTGAAACCGGCTTGGAGGATGACCCAGGCGAGGCCGGTGGAGGTGCCGGAGCCGGCGGCGAATTCGGCGACGACGGCGCCGATGAGGGCGAGGCCGCCGGAGATTTTCATGCCGGTCAGGATGTTCGGCAGGGCGGCTGGGAACTGCAAGCGGATCAGGCGCTGCCAGCGGTTGGCGCCGTAGAGGTCGAAGAGTTCGTGCAGTTGCCGGTCGGCGGAGCGCAGGCCCAACGTCGCGTTCGCGAGGATCGGGAAGAAGGCGACGGTCGTGGCCAGGATCAGCACGGCGCGTTCGGCGTTGTCGGGGCCGACCCAGATCAGGATCAACGGGGCGATGGCGACGACGGGCGTTACCTGCAGCGTGACGGCGTAGGGGAAGAGTGCGCTTTCGATCGTGCGGCTTTGGGCAAATAGGATCGCGAACGCTATGCCGAAGACGAGCGCCCAAACGAAGGCCATGATCGTCACGCGGATCGTCACCCAAGCGGCGCTCATCAGCGCGTTCCAGTCGCCGATGGCGGCTGAGACGATGGCGGATGGTGCGGGCAGCACGAACGGCTTGATGTCGAGCGCGTAGACGATCCATTCCCAGAAGCCCAACGTTGCGACGGCGACAAGCGTGGGGAGGCCGTAAGCCCATATGCGCTCGTGGATCATGGCGTGGCCGCCTCACGTTGAAGGGCGGCGCGCACCTGGCGGCAACGTTCGCCGTAGGGCGCCGTGATGCGGAAGTCGCGGTCGCGGATTTTCGGCTCGGCCATCGCGATGTCGGCGATGACGCGGCCGGGACGCGGGCTCATCGCGATCACGCGCGAGGAGAGATAGACGCTTTCGTAGACCGAGTGCGTGACAAACACGATCGTCAGTTTCTTTGCCGCCCAGAGTTCGCGCAATTCGTCGTTCAGCCGGTCGCGCGTGAGCTCGTCGAGGGCCGCGAACGGTTCGTCCATCAGCAACACCGACGCATCCATCGCCAGCGCGCGGGCGATCGACACGCGCATGCGCATGCCACCGGAGAGTTCGCGCGGATAGGCCGCCGCGAATTTTGCGAGCCCGACGAGTTCAAGGGCATCATTGACCCGGCTGTCGGCTTCGGCATCGCCGGCCTTTGTCAATTCGAGCGGCAGGCGGACGTTTTTGGCGACGGTGGCCCAGGGCATAAGGGCTGCGTCTTGAAACACGAAGCCGAGGCGTGGCTTGGCGCGGTCCCAAGCGACTTTGCCCGCGCTCGGTTCGATGAGGCCTGCGACGAGGCGCAGCGCCGTGCTCTTGCCGCAGCCGGAGGGGCCTACGAGCGAGACGAATTCGCCCTCATTGACGGCGAAACTCACCCGGTCAAGCGCGAGCGTGCCGTTCGGGAAGGTCTTGGTGACGTTATCGAGTGAGAGCAGCAATCACTTTTGCTCGTTCGACGGTGCGGTCGTGACGCCGCGACCCTTGTTCACGAAGGCGAGCGTGTAGCCTTTTTTGTAGTCGAGTTTTTCTTCGTAGACTTTGCCTTGCCTCATCACGTCAAAGAAGGATTGCCAACGCGCGTCCGTCATCGCGCCGATGCCGAGCGTCGCGGCGTCGCCGCCTTGAACGAGGCCGCGCTCGCGCATCTGGGCGATCGCGTTGGCGAGGATAGCGTCCGTCATCTGGGTATTTTCTTTTTTGATCAGCTCGTTCGCCGGTGCGGGGTCGCCGGTCAGGTAGCTCGTCCACCCGTCGATCGACGCGTCAACGAAGGCCTGCACGATCTGAGGCCGCTCGCGCACGTCTTTGCCCCGCGCCATGATGAAGTTCGAGTAGCTGGGGTAGCCGTAGTCGGCGAGCAGGTAGACTTGTGGCTTGATCTTGCCTTCGCTTTCGATCGTGAAGGGCTCCGACGTGACGTAGCCCTGCTGGATCGCTTTCGGATCGGTCAGGAACGGCGCCAGGTTGAACGTGTATTTGCGGATTTGTTTGTCTTCGAATTTGAACTCCGCTTTTGTCCATATCCACCAGGTGGAGACTGTCGCGTCGGCGACCAAGATCGGCTTGCCCTTCATGTCGGCGATCGACTTGATGTCCTTGCGCGGGTGGGTGAGCAGAACTTGCGGGTCCTTTTGGAAGATCGCGGCGACGGCCAGGGCATCGCCGTCGGCGGCGACGAGGTTGAGCGGTTGGAACGAATTCGAACCCATCGCGAAGTCGACGGCGCCGGCGGCGATCAGCTGCGGCGTGTTCACGGCGGGGCCGCCTTGTTTGATCGTGACGTC
>JABFRX010000127.1 GCA_013140995.1 Alphaproteobacteria bacterium
CCCTTGTTGCGCACGCGGGCAGGCTTTCGAAGTAATTGGTCGGGGCGGCAAGATTCGAACTTGCGACCCTCTGGTCCCAAACCAGATGCGCTACCAGGCTGCGCTACGCCCCGACATGAAGGGTGGATGGAATAGGGCTTCGGACGGTCTGCCGCAAGGCGCTTGGCTTGGGGGCCTGCCTATTTCTTGGGCTGGCCCAGCCTCGGCTTCATGAGTTTGAACAAACCTTCGGCCGTTAACACCTTGCGTCCGCCGCTCATGAGTTCCGCCCGGGCGAAGGCGAGCGTGCGGGTCGCGCGGGTAACCACACCCGTGCCTTCGACCCATTCGCCGGGGCGAACCATGTCGAGGAAGTCGACGTTCAGACGCAGCGTGACGGCCGGCGCTTTCGTCTCGCGCCAGACTGCCGCACCCAGCACGCCATCGGTGAAGGCGCTGAGCCAGCCGCCATGCGCGATACCGTGACCGTTGCAGTGGTGGGCGAGCACGCGGAAACCTTGGCGGAACGTGCCGCCTTCGACGCTGTAATAGACGGGTCCGTTGTGGGTCGTGAAGGGGCCGCGGCTTTCGCTCAAAACGAAGCCTTCGGGCGGAGGTGCGGCGGGCTTCATTGCACCGGGTCGAAGATCGCGTGGTGGACCTTGTCGCCGGGTTTGAGCCCGAGCTTTGCGCTCAAGCCGCCGTTGATTTCCAGCACGCCGCGCGCCTCGCCCACCGAGGGAAGACGCTCGAGGCTTAGCGGTGTCGTGTTTTCGGCGATGTTGAGAATGCGGCCATCGGCACCGATGAAAATAATGTCGAGCGGGATGAACGTGTTCTTCATCCAGAACGCAATCTTTTGCGGCGGGCTGTAGTCGAACAGCATGCCCCGATCGTTCGCCATGCTGTCGCGGAACATCAGGCCGCGGCTGCGCTCTTTCTCTCTATGCACCACTTCAACGGAGAATACCTGCTCGCCCTTCGCGCTTTCGATCGTCAACGGCTCCACCCTAGCCGTGGGCGCAGACGTAACCACCACCGGCGCTGCCGCGAGAATGAGGCTTAGGCAGATGAGAGTGTGCATGCGCGTGACGATAAACCGTGCAGTGTGGCGGCGGCAAGGCAGCCAAAACAAAAGGGGCGCCGTTTAAGCGCCCCTGAAATATCAGTACTGGCCGATACGCTTACGGCCGCGCCTCGAACTCGGCTGGCGCCATCATCCGGATCGGCCTCGGCGCGGCCATAACGTCGGGCAACAGATTGACGTCCGTTGCCGACAGGCCTTTGTCCGTTTCAATGACGCGGATTAGAACCTTCTGGCCTTGGCGAAGCTCGCGAATCCCGCAACGCCGAAGTACCTCCATGTGGCCGAACACATCGAGGCCTCCACCAACCGGAACGAAGAAGCCATAGCCCTTCGGACGCGAGAAGAACTTGACCACCGCTTCGATCACCGGACCGGTCGGTTCGTGGAACATGATGTCGCGGCGGGGCGGTTTGCCATCGCCGTTACCATTGCCTTTGGCGACCCCATTCGGCGCGCCCTTAGCAGCTGTTGTTTCGTCTAAATTGTAAACTTTTCGGGCCTGAAGGCCTTTAACCTTTTGGATGACATCGATCTCGACCGTCGTGCCTTCCAGAACGGCATGACATCCATAAGCTTCGATGATAGACCTGTGGATCAGTATATCGCCGTCAACATCCCCAGAAACGACGAACCCATAACCCTTGTCTTGATTGAACCACTTAACGGTACCCGTAACTCGGATCGCCCCACTCTCCGGCGACGGTGCGATTGATACTGGTTTGTCCACTTGAACCGCTCCCTTGCCTCTATGCCGTAGATTTTTTGACTATCTACGCCCTGCACACGACGTGCGCTGAAAAGGACACTAGCCTTTTTTTGCACCCTGTAAAAGCAGGCAGGCGAATCAATTTCGCGTTTTAATCGTGGGAGGCGATCTAAAGTGTGGATGACAAGTTGCTGTTGCGGGTTGTGATGAAACGCACACAACTTGTCAGCGCGGTCAGGCTGGCGTTTCGCCAACTCCGTTGACGGCAACGATAAGCCAAGAGATATCACGAGTTTGGGAGCGATGCACGTATGGACATGACCGGCGAGTACAAGATCGCAGCACGCCGCGAGCGGGTGTGGGCGGCGTTGAACGACCCGGACATTCTTCGTCAGGCGATCCCCGGCTGCGAGGAAGTTAAGAAACTGTCCGACACGGAGCTCGAGGCTGCTGCACGTGCGAAGATCGGACCGGTGAGCGCGCGGTTCACCGGCAAGGTCAAACTCTCCGACCTCAATCCGCCCGAAGGCTACACGTTAACGGGTGAGGGTTCGGGAGGTGCCGCCGGCTTCGCGAAGGGCGAGGCGAAGGTGCATTTGAGCGAAGACGGCGACGCGACGATCTTGCGCTACACCGTGAAAGCCATCATCGGTGGCAAGCTTGCGCAACTGGGCCAGCGGCTCGTCGACGGCGCTGCGAAGAAGATGGCGGACGAATTCTTCGAGAAGTTTTCGGATTTGGCCGGTGGCCGCATTGAGATGCCGAAGCCGGCTTCGACCGTTGAGGCGCGCGCCCCGGGGGCACCGAAGGTTCCGTCGGGTGGCGGGTTCGGCGCGAAGCTGACGGAGCCGCCTGCCTGGCTGCCGATCGCGATCATCGCGGTGGCGATCGTGGTCGTTCTGGTTGTGGCGCTGATCTAGTTGACCCTAATGGCGGGGCGTGAATACGCTTGCCTGAAGCACGCAGCCTCCCCCGCTCAGCGACCCGGGCGCGCTGCCAACGTTTTACACATAAGGAGACGCCGCATGCCCTCCGTTGCCATGACCGTGAACGGCAAGGCCGCCAGCGGTGAGGTGGAAACACGCACCCTGCTCGTCCATTTTTTGCGCGAAAACTTGCGGCTGACCGGCACGCATGTGGGCTGCGACACCAGCCAGTGCGGCGCGTGCGTCGTGCACGTGAACGGCAAGGCGGTGAAGTCGTGCACGATGCTCGCCGTTCAGGCCGAGGGCGCCCAGGTCACGACGATCGAAGGCTTGGCGAAGGATGGGACGTTGCACCCGGTGCAGGCGGCCTTCAAGGAGCACCATGGTCTGCAGTGCGGTTTCTGTACCCCCGGCATGATCATGACGGCGGTCGATATGATCCGGCGCATCCCGAACCTGGACGAAAAGACGATCCGCTCGGAGCTTGAGGGCAATCTCTGCCGCTGCACGGGGTATCAGAACATCGTCAAGGCGATCGATGCGGCCTCGAAAGAGATGAAGGGGGCACACGCATGACAGCTCCCGTCATCGGCGCCTCGATCCGGCGCAAAGAGGACCACCGGTTCATCACCGGACAAGGCCGCTACACGGACGACATCAACCGGCACGGCCAGACGCACGCCTATTTCGTGCGGAGCCCACACGCGCACGCGAAGCTTCGCGGTGTCGACACGAGTGCGGCGCGTGCAGCGAAGGGCGTTGTAGGAGTGCTGACCGGTGCGGACCTCGCGGCCGACAAGCTGGGCGGTTTGATCTGCGGGTGGATGATCACGTCGAAGGACGGCACGCCGATGAAGGCGGGGGCCCACCCTGCCCTCGCGGTCGATACGGTGCGCTACGTCGGCGACCATATCGCGATCGTGATTGCCGAGACCTATGGGCAGGCCAAGGACGCGGCCGAACTCGTGAAGGTCGAGTACGAGGAGTTGCCCCCGGTCGTCGATCCCGCGAAGGCGCAGAGCGACGCGACGCAAGTCCACGCCGAGGCGCCGCGCAACACGATCTATCAGTGGGAGATCGGCAACAAGCCGGAGACCGAAGCTGCGTTCGCGAAGGCCGCACAGATCGTGAAGCTCGACCTCACGAACAACCGGCTGATCCCGAACGCAATGGAGCCACGCGCGTGCGTCGGCGAGTATGACGACGCGACGAGTGGTTACACGCTCTATGTGACGAGCCAGAACCCGCATGTGGCGCGGCTTGTCATGTCGGCCTTCATCGGCATTGCGCCGGAGCACAAATTGCGCGTCGTGGCGCCCGATGTCGGCGGCGGGTTCGGGTCGAAGATCTTTATCTATGCCGAAGAGGTCGTTTGCACGTGGGCGTCGAAGAAGGTGCGCCGGCCGGTGAAGTGGACGGCCGAACGATCGGAGTCGTTCTTGTCGGACGCGCATGGGCGGGATCATGTGACGCACGCCGAACTCGCACTCGATGCCGATGCAAAGATGCTGGGCTTGCGGGTCAAGACGATCGCCAATCTCGGCGCTTATATGTCGACGTTTTCGTCCAGCGTGCCGACGTATCTCTATGGGACGTTGCTCTCGGGGCAGTACGACCTGTCCGCAATCTATGCCGAAGTGGATGCGGTTTATACGAACACCGCGCCGGTTGACGCCTATCGCGGCGCCGGCCGTCCGGAGGCGACATATGTCATCGAACGGATCGTCGAAGAAGCGGCGCGGCAGCTGAAGCTCGATCCCGTCGCGTTCCGGCGCAAGAACTTCGTGCGCAAGTTTCCGCACCAGACGCCCGTGATCATGAACTATGACGCGGGCGACTACGACGCTTCGCTGGATGCGGCGTTGAAGCTTGCCGACTACGCTGGTTTCCCGGCGCGCAAGGCCGCGGCGAAGGCGCAAGGCAAGCTGCGCGGGCTCGGCTTCTCGACCTACATCGAAGCCTGCGGCCTCGCGCCATCGGCGGCGGTCGGGTCGCTGGGTGCAGGCGTAGGCCTTTGGGAGTCGGCCGAAGTGCGCGTGACACCGACGGGCGGCGTCGAGGTCTTTACCGGCGCGCACAGCCATGGCCAGGGGCACGAGACCACTTTCGCGCAGGTGGTTGCCGGCCGCCTCGGCATTCCGATGGAGAATGTCGAGATCATCCACGGCGACACGAACTCCGTGCAGTTCGGCATGGGTACCTATGGTTCGCGCGCCGCCGTGGGGTTGACCGCCGTCAGCCGCGCGCTCGACAAGATCGAGGCGAAGGCGAAGAAGATCGCGGCGCACGTGCTCGAAGCCTCCGCCGCCGACATCGTATTCGAGAACGGCGAGTTCAAAGTCGCGGGCACGGACCGCAAGCTTGCGTTCCACGAGGTCGCGCTCAACGCCTATGTCGCGCACAAATTCCCGACGTCCGAGATCGAGCCGGGGCTGAAGGAAAGCGTTTTCCACGATCCGACGAACTTCACGTTCCCGGCGGGGACGCATATCTGCGAGGTAGAGATCGATCCCGATACCGGCGTCACGACGATCGTGAGCTTCACGGCGGTCGACGACTTCGGCAACGTGATCAACCCGATGATCGTCGAAGGCCAGGTGCAAGGCGGGATCGCGCAAGGCATCGGCCAGGCGCTGCTCGAGCATGGTGTCTATGACAAGGACTCGGGCCAGCTGATCACAGGGTCCTACATGGACTACACGATGCCGCGTGCCGACGATCTGCCGAGTTACAAGCTTGGCTTCACGGTGACGCCGTGCCCGTCGAACCCGCTCGGTATGAAGGGTTGCGGCGAGGCCGGGGCCATTGCCTCGCCTGCCGCCGTTATGAACGCCGTGACCGACGCGCTCGGCGTGAAGGAATTCAATATGCCCGCAACACCGTCGCGCGTGTGGGCCGCGATCCATCGCACCCGCGCAGCCGCTGAATAAGGACAAGAGCCATGTATCAATTCCAATATTTCCGCCCGAAGTCGCTCGATGAGGCGCGCAAGCTCTACGAGAACAACGGCGATGCGAAGTTTCTCGCCGGCGGGCAAACGCTCATTCCCACGCTGAAGCAGCGGCTGGCGCAACCGACCGCGCTGATCGATCTGGGCGGGATTGCGATGAGCGGCATTAAGGTCGCGGGTGGCGTCGTCACGATCGGCGCGGGCACGAAGCACTTCGATGTTGCGACCTCGGCGGATGTGAAAGGAACGATCCCTGCCCTCGCCCATCTGGCCGGCCACATCGGCGATCCGGCGGTCCGGCATATGGGGACGCTGGGCGGGTCGATTGCGAACAACGATCCGGCGGCGGACTATCCCGCGGCGGCGTTGGGTCTTGGCGCTACGATCAAGACGACGTCGCGCTCGATCAATGCCGACGACTTCTTCACCGGCATGTTCGAAACGGCGCTCGAAGAGGGCGAGATCGTCACCGAGGTTTCGTTCCCGGTGCCGGAGAAAGCGGCTTACATGAAATTCCCGAACCCTGCGTCACGCTACGCGATGGTGGGTGTGTTCGTGGCGAAGACGAAGACAGGTGTGCGGGTGGCGGTGACGGGTGCCGCCAGCAGCGTGTTCCGCGAAAGCGCGATGGAAGCGGCGCTTGCGAAATCGTTCACACCGGATGCGGTGGCGGGAATCAAGGTGTCACCTGCGAACATGAACGGCGACTTGCACGGGACGGCCGAGTATCGCGCGCACCTCGTGACGGTGATGGCGAAGCGCGCGGTGGCGGCAGCCATCGCTTGAAAATAAAAACAGCCGGTCGCTTTCGCGGCCGGCTGCTGATGCGTGTTCGTCGGGCGGCGGTTAGCCGGCGACGAGCGAGTACTTGATTTCGGCTTTGCCGTCCGGGGTCTTCGTGGACCAGCTGTCGCCGACTTTGTGCGCGTCGATCGCGAAGCACGCCGGTGCTTGGTCGGCGGCGGGTGCCGGCGTAACTTGCGTGAAACACGCCGTCTTGTCGTCCTTCCATGCCCAGGTGCCCTGCGTCGTCGTTCCGTCCGGCAGGACCGACGAGTAGCTCTTGTCGGCGTTGACCTTCGACTTCGTGACCTTACCGTCCGGCGCGGTGATGACGACCGTGTTACCGTAGTAGCCGGCGAGGTTGTCGGCGAGGGCGGCACCGGCGCTGAGCGCGAGGATAGCCGACGCAAGAAGCATGCGTTTCATGGAGGTTCCTTCCTGAGCGTTTGATTTCAATAGCGACCCACGGATTCGCGTGGGGCCAGGGACATGGCACAGCTTGGTAGCCGATGCCAAGACGGCGCGCTTGTTGCGCGCGGCGGCAAACGCTCACTCGCCTGTAACGGGTGCAACCACTGCCTGTCGTGCCAGTTGAGCTTCACGAATTGTAATGTATGCGGCCGCCGCGAAGATCACGACGCCGCTGACGAGCGTCAGCACTTCGGGTTGCTCCGAGAAGAAAACCACGCCGTAGAGAACCGCCCATAACAGCTTCGTCGATTCCAGTGGCAGGATAGCGGTCATCTCTGCGCGCCGGAACGCTTCGCCGTAGAACCATATGCCGATCGTGGAGGACGCCGCGATCACCATGCACACGGCAAGTTCGATCCATGTCGGCCATACCCAGACGGGGATCGCCACCGCCGCCGTGATCGGCACGAAAACGACGACCGTGTAGAAGCCCTGAACGAACGCGCTATCGGTACGGCCGAGTTCGCGGATGATCAGCTGGCACCCGGCCCATAGAGCGACGGAGATCAAGATCAGGATCTGGCCCCACGAGACGGCGTCAAATCCCGGACGCACCACGACGAACACACCCACAATGCCGACGGCGAGCGCGATCAGGCGGCGCATCCGGGCGACCTCGCCCAAGAACAGGATCGCAATGATCGTGGCCATGATGGGGGCTGCGAACTCCAACGCCGCCGTCTCGGCAAGCGGCACCATCGAAAGCGCGACGAACCAGAGGATCATCGAAATCGCGTGCAACACGCCGCGCGCGAGGTGCAGTTTTGGCCGCTGCGTCTTGATCGAGCCGAGGCCGTACCAAACGACCAGCGGCAGCAAAAACAAGACGCCGAAAACCGAACGGAAGAACGATATCTCGACCGGCGGCAATTCGCTGGAGAGCGCGCGGATGATGGCGTTTGTGGTGGAGAAGAAGAACGTCGCGATCAAAATGCAAACCATGCCGAGGATGGGGCCGTGCGCTAACCATCCCAAGCCTTCCCTTGGGGTCGCGGCTGGCCTAACTTCAGCTTGATGATCCATCCCCTGCCCGCTTCGATCGACGACACGCTCGCGCTGCTGACCCAAGGCGGTTACGTCGCCGGGCGCGATCTTGGCGTCGTCCTTTATCTTGCGCTGAAGCTCGAACGGCCGCTGTTCGTCGAAGGCGAACCTGGCACGGGCAAGACAGAGATCGCGAAGGTTTTGAGCGCGACATTAGGCCGCCGCTTGATACGCCTGCAGTGCTATGAGGGGCTCGACGTTTCATCCGCGGTGTACGAGTGGAACTACGCCGCGCAGATGACGGCGATCCGGCTCGCGGAAGTTCAAGGTCAGCGCGATCGTTCGTTGATCGAGAGTGAAATTTTCTCCGAGCGCTATTTGGTGAAGCGGCCGCTACTGCAGGCGTTGGAGCCGCAGGTCGACGGGCCGCCCGTGCTGCTGATCGACGAGCTGGACCGCGCGGACGAGCCGTTCGAGGCGTTTCTGCTCGAGGTGCTTTCGGACTTTCAGGTGTCGGTGCCGGAGCTCGGGGTGATCAAAGCTGCGCGCCCACCGATCGTTATCATCACGTCGAACCGGACACGCGAAATTCACGACGCGATCAAGCGGCGCTGCCTCTATCACTGGGTCGACTTTCCGGACGCGGCACGCGAACTCGCAATCGTCCGGCGCAAGGTGACGGGCATCGGCGAGCGGCTGTCGCGGGAGGTCGTCGCGTTCGTGCAGGGTCTACGCAAGGGCGACCTCTTCAAGATGCCGGGCGTTGCGGAGACGCTCGACTGGGCGCAGGCGTTGATCGCGCTCGATACGGTGTCCCTGTCGCCGGAGACGGTGCAATCGACGCTCGGCGTATTGCTGAAATACCAGGACGACTTGGCGAAGATCCGCGACGGCGAACTCGGGCGTATGGTCGCCGAAGCGCGTAGCGCGGCGGAATGAGCGTCCTCGCCGACAATATCGTTCACTTTGCGCGGACGCTCAGGCGTGCCGGGTTCCCGCTTGGGACTGGACAGATCAACGAGGCATTGCGCGCGGTTGAGGCGGCGGGCGTTGGGCGGCGCGACGACTTGCGCGCGGCGCTGTTTGCAACACTGGTGACCCATCCCGGGCAGCGGCCGTTGTTCGAACAGGCGTTCGAGGCATTCTGGCGCGATCCGGGGTTGTTCGAGAAGTCGCTGGCGGCGTTGCTGCCGCAAACGTTGGTGCCGCCGCGCGAGTTGGAACCGGATGCGGGTGCGCGGCGCGTGGCGGAGGCTTTGCGCGGTCAAGGCAATGCGCGCGATGGCGAGAGTCGGCTGGAGCTCGAACTCGATGCGCGCGAGACGGTGTCGGCCGACGAGCTGCTGGCGGCTAAAGACTTCGAGCAGATGTCGGTGGAGGAGATCGCGCGGGCGAAGGCTGTTCTCGCGCGCATGCGTTGGACGCTGCCCCAGCGTTTGACGCGGCGCACGCAGGCGGCGGCGCGGGGGCACGCTTTCGACCTGCGGCGTACGCTTCGTAAGTCGCTCAAGACCGGCGGCACCGTGGTGCGGCTGGAGCGGCGGCGGCGGCAGTTCCGCGAGCCGCCGCTGGTCGTGCTGTGCGACGTGTCGGGATCGATGAGCGGGTATGCACGCATGTGCCTGCATTTCCTGCACGGATTGACGCATACGCGGCGCGTGAGCGGTGGTGCGACACACACATTTCTGTTTGGTACGCGGCTGACCAACATTACGCGGGCGCTTCGGCTGCGCGATCCGGATGAGGCGTTGGCGAAGGCCGCCGCGCTGACGCCGGATTGGGACGGGGGGACGCGGATCGCGGAAGCGCTGATCCGGTTCAATCGCGACTGGTCCAGGCGGGTGTTGGGCCAAGGCGCCGTCGTTCTGCTGATTACGGACGGTTTGGAGCGCGACGACGTGCAAGTCTTGGGTGCTGCGGCGGCGCGATTGCACCGGTCGGCGAAGCGCTTGATTTGGTTGAACCCGCTTTTGCGGTACGACGCGTTTGCGCCGCGCGCGCAGGGCGTGAAAACTTTGCTGGCGCATGTGGACGAACTCAGGCCGGTGCACAATCTTATGAGCATGGCGGATTTGGCAGCGGCGCTCAGCGAACCCGCCCGCGCGGACCGCTTGCGGCAGTTGAAGGACCAAGCAGCATGACGGATCACGACAAAGTTTTGGAGACGGCGGAGACGTGGCTCGAGAGCGGGAACGCGGTCGCGCTTGCGACGGTGATCAAGACGTGGGGGTCGGCGCCGCGGCCGGCGGGCAGTCAACTCGCGGTGCGTAAGGACGGCGTGTTCGTAGGCTCGGTGTCGGGCGGATGCGTTGAGGGCGCGGTGATCGCCGAGGCGATGGATGCGATCGCGGACGGGAAGCCGCGTAAGGTGTCGTTCGGCGTGTCGAACGAGCAGGCTTGGCAGGTCGGGCTCGCGTGCGGCGGGCAGATCGAGATCTACGTGGAGCGGGTCGATTGAAGCGCGACCTGCTCAAAGCTCTGAAGGAAGCGCGAGCCAAAGGCACCGGTACCGTGCTCGCGACGAAGCTCGACGACGGCGCGCAGCGGTTGATTGCCGTAGGTGAGCGCACCGATGCGCTTGCAAGCGCTGCGCAAACGGCGCTCGGACGTGACAAGAGCGGTACGGTCGAGATCGATGGTTCGAGTTGGTTTCTGAACGTGTTCAACTCGCCACCGAAGCTTTACATCGTCGGCGCTGTGCACATCGCGCAACCTTTGAGCCAGATGGCGGCGTTGAGCGGGTTCGACGTGACCGTTATCGACCCGCGCACCGCGTTTGCGACCAGCGAGCGGTTTCCGAACCTGCATTTGATCACGGCGTGGCCGGACGAGGCGCTCGCCGATTTGCCGCTCGATGCGCGGACTGCGGTGGTGACGCTGACGCACGATCCGAAGCTCGACGATCCGGCGCTGGTTGCGGCGCTGAAGTCGGACGCGTTTTATGTTGGTGCGCTTGGTTCGAAGAAGACGCATGCCGCACGGGCCGCGCGGCTGAGAGCCGTCGGCTTCGACGATGCCGCAATCGCTCGGATACACGGGCCGGTTGGGCTCGACATCGGTGCGGTTTCGCCTGCGGAAATCGCCATCTCCGTGATGGCGCAGATGATCGAACGGCTGCGTGCGGAATGAAGTTCGGCAGCGTCCCCGTCGCGGAGGCCCAAGCTTGCGTTCTGGCGCATGGCGTGGTTGCGGCCGATCTGAGCCTCAAGAAGGGGCGCGTGCTGTCGGCCGACGATATCGGCGCGCTCACGCGGGCGGGCGTGGCTACGGTGATGGTGGCACGGCTTGAACCCGGCGATGTGCCGGAAGACGTTGCCGCGCGGCGGGTCGGTGACGCTGTGCGCGGACCGCACACGGAGCTTTCCACGGCGACGACGGGGCGGAGCAATCTGTACGCGGCGTCGCGCGGGCTCGTGCTTATCGATGCGGCGCGCGTGAATGCGATTAATGCGATCCACGAGAGCTTGACGCTCGCGACGCTGGCGCCGTTCGACCTGGTCGAGCGGCGGCAGATGCTCGCCACCATCAAGGTCATCCCCTATGCGGCGCCGGAATGGGCGGTCGCCAAGGCCGAAGAGGTACGGGACGTTGTGCGGGTCGCTCCGTTCCGGCCGAAGCGGGTTACGCTTGTTTCTACGACGCTGCCGGACATGAAGGCCGCACTATTGGACAAGAACCGCGCCGTTCTCGATCATCGAGTCGAAGCGCTTGGCAGTGCCGTCGTCTTTGAAACACGGGTCGCGCACGATACTGACAGCGTTTCTGGTGCCATCGCCCAGTGTCTTCACCAGAAGCCCGACCTGCTGTTCGTATTCGGCGCCTCTGCGACCTCCGATCGTGCCGATGCGGTACCCGCGGGGATTGGCGCTGCGGGCGGAACGATCGAGCACTTTGGGATGCCGGTCGATCCGGGCAACCTGCTGCTTCTGGCGCGGGTGGGTGGGACGCCGGTCATCGGATTGCCGGGATGCGCGCGCTCGCCGAAGCTCAATGGGTTCGATTGGGTGTTGCAGCGGCTTTGTGCCGATGTGCCCGTGACGCCCGGCGACATCACAGCGATGGGCGTCGGCGGATTGCTGAAAGAGATTCCGACGCGGCGGCAGCCGCGCGACGCCGTTGCTGGGAAGCCGCAGGGCCAGCCGCGTGTTGCGGCGATCGTGTTGGCGGCGGGCTGCTCCACTCGGATGGGTGCCACGAACAAGTTGCTGATGGACCTGCACGGCATGCCGATGATCGCCCGGACCGTTGCGGTCACGGTCGGCGTCGCGTCACCGGTGATCGTCGTAACGGGACACGATGCCGAAGCTGTTGCCGCGGCGCTCAAAGACGCGCCCGTCACGATCGAACACAACCCGCGCTTTGCGGACGGGATGGCGACGTCGCTAAAGGTCGGCCTAAACGCCTTGCCTCCTGATGTCGACGGCGTTCTCATTTGCCTCGGCGACATGCCGGCGGTGACCGCTGCCTCGGCGGGGCAACTCGTCGCCGCCTTCGATCCGGTCGAGGGTCGCGCGATCATCGTGCCGACGTATCAGGGCAAGCGCGGTAATCCGGTTTTGTTTGCACGAGCGTTTGTCGATGAAATGCGCGCGGCGGAAGGCGATGTAGGTGCGCGGGCGCTGCTTTCGCAGCATGCGGATGCCGTGTATGAGGTGGAAACCGATGCGGGAGTGTTGGCGGATGCCGATACGCCTGCCGCATTCGCTGCATTGAAAGCCGATTTCGAGACATGACCGACGATCTTTACGCCAAGGAATTACTGCGCTGGGCGGCGGATGTGAGCCACGCCGGGCACTTGCCCGAGCCTAAGCGGGCAGCGATCGTCAACAACGCGATGTGCGGCGACAAGGTGACGATCGAGTTCGCGGTCGATCCGACGCACGAGATCACGGACTGCCGGCACGACACGAAGGCGTGCGTGCTGACGCAGGCGAGTGCGGCGATTGTCGCAGCCAAGGCTATCGGCGAGGACGCTGAGGGGTTCGCGCATGTGAAAGCGCAGGTGACAGCGATGCTGAGGGAAGGTGCGGCGGCGCCGGCGGGCAAGTGGTCGGCCTACGAAATCTTCGCGCCGGTGCGCGAACACAAGAGCCGGCATACGTGCGTGCTGTTGCCGCTCGAGGCGGCGGAGAAGGCGCTCGCTACCTGACGCGGCGTTCGATGAACTCTGCGGCAGTCAGGAAGCCGCCAAGATCGAAGATACTGTTGTGGCCCGCCATCTTGGGCCAGTAGCCCTCTTTCGGTTCGTTCGCGGCATCGAACAGGCGGCGGCCGAATTCTTGCGGGATCACTTCGTCGGCCTCGCCGTGCATGATGAGCAGCGGTTCGCGCACCTCGGCGATGCGCGCGACCGACTCGAAACGGTCTTTCATGAGCCAGGATACCGGCGCGAACCAGAAGCGGTCGGCGGCGACGTCGACCGTCGATGTGTAGGGCGACTCCAAAATGACGGCAGCGAACTCGCGTTCTGCTGCCACTTTCGTTGCGATGCCGGTGCCGAGCGACTCGCCGTAGAGCACGATGCGATCGTCCGCGATGCCGTGCGCGTTCAGCCAATCGAGGGCTGTGCGCGCGTCGGTGTAAAGCCCCTCCTCCGACGGGCTACCGTCGCTGCCCGCATAGCCGCGATAGCCGAGCACGAGGACGCCCATGTTGGCGTCTTTGAAGTATTTCAGACGATAGCGCTGGCTTCGGAGCGAGCCGCCGTTGCCGTGGAAGATCGCGACGGTCGGGCGGCCTTCCGGCGGCGGTGCGTACCAAGCGTAGACGCGCAGGCCGTCCGGCGTCTTGAGCTCGACCTCCTGAACGCCCGCGAGCATCTCGTAGTACGATGGCGCTACGCGGCGGATCGAGTCCGGGCGGTACATGAGGTCGCGTTGGAAGGCGAAGAGTAGCGCGACGATACCGACGTAGAGCCCGGCCGCACTGAACAGCAACCAGCGCAGCCAACGCATCTGCGGCCTCCTCAAATGATAATGGCGGACCGCGGCCCTAGGATTAGCGATCCGCCTGCTCGGGCTGCGCTGCCTACCGTGAGCAACGCTTCGCCTGCTTTGTCGAACGGCACTGTCGCCTCGGATTTCGACAAATTGAAGACGCAGGTGATGTGATCGCTGCCACCGATGCGTTCAAAGGCTAGGATTTGATCGGTTGCACCCGTCACTTTGATGTCGCCCAGAGCGAGCGCGGGGTGCTTCTTGCGCAAGGCGATCAGTTTACGAGCGAATTGTAGGGTCGAGGCTACGTCGCGTTCTTGGGTCACCGCGGCTAAGGCCGCGTGCATGGGTGCCACGGGGAGCCACGGCTCGCCGTAGCCGAAGCCGACGTTCGGTTTGCCTTGGACCCAGGGCATTGGTGTGCGGCAGGGATCGCGGCCTTTTGCGTAGGGGAAATAGAGTTCGCCGACGGGGTCGCGGATTTGGTGGCGCTCGATCGGGCCGTCGGGGAGGCCAAGTTCTTCGCCCTGATAGAGCAGCACCGTGCCCTTCAGCGTCATCAAGAGCGTGAGCGCGAGCTTGGCGAGGGCGGGATCGGCTTCCATCGTGCGGCCGTAGCGTGTGACGGCGCGCGGCACGTCGTGGTTCGAGAACGTGACGCAGGGCCATAGGCCTTCGATCGCGTTCAGAAACTCGTAGTGCTTTGCGAAGACGGCGGGCTTGAACGAGCGGTCTTCGAGGAACGTGAACGTGTAGCCGGTGTGGAGGCCATGGTCGCGGCCCGCGAAGTGACCGAGCAGGCTTGGCTCTTCCGAGAATTCGCCGAAGACGAAGCGGTTGTCGTAGGCGTCCACGACGGCGCGGATCTTGTCCAAGACTTCGCGGTTCTCGGGCAGGTTCGAGTCGCGTGTGCGGTGTTGCAGGTTTGGCGCGTGGGCCCAGTGATGGTTCGTGCGCTCGGCCATCGGCACGGCCGGATTGTCGCGCAGCTGATCGTCATGGAAATAACTGTTGGCCACGTCGAGGCGGAAACCGTCGACACTGCGGTCGAGCCAGAATTTGAGCACATCGAGTGCCGCGGCGAGTGCGTCGGGGTTGCGTAAGTTGAGCTTCGGTTGGCTCTTCAGGAATTTGTGGAAGTAGTATTGGCGCCGGACCGGGTGATACGACCACGCGGGGCCGCCGAAGACGCTGAGCCAATTGTTCGGTGCGGTGCCGTCCTCGCGCGGGTCCACCCAAACGTACCAATCGGCCTTCGCGTTGTCGCGCGAGGACAGGCTTTCGAGGAACCAGGCGTGTTGGTCGCTAGTGTGCGCCAGCACTTCGTCGAGGATGACTTTGAGACCGCGCTTGTGCGCCTCAGCGATCAGACGCTCGAAGTCTGCCATCGTGCCGAGTGTCGGCTCGACGCCGTTGAAATTCGCGACGTCGTAGCCGAAGTCGCGGTTCGGCGACGGGTGGACAGGCGAGAGCCAGATAGCATCGACGCCGAGTGAGGCTACGTAGTCGAGTTTCGACTCGATGCCTTTCAGGTCACCGATGCCGTCGCCGTTCGTGTCAGAGAACGAACGCGGATAGATTTGGTAGACGACCGCGCCCTGCCACCAGGCGCTCACGCCATGTCGACCCGTTCGATGATACGGCCGACGAGGCCGTAGGCTTTGGCTTCTTCAGAAGACATCCAGAAGTTCCGGTCGGTGTCCTCTTTCACTTTCGAAAGCGGCTGGCCGGTTTCGTCGGCGATCGTGCGGTTGATGCGGTCTTGCGCTTTCATGATCTCCTCCGCTTCGATCTCGATATCGGACGCGGTGCCGCGGATGCCGCCCAGGGGCTGATGGATCATGAAACGGGTGTTCGGCAACGCAAAGCGATGCGCGCGGTCTGCGGCGAGATAGATATGTGTGCCGGCGGAGGCGACCCAGCCGGTGGCAATCGTCTTCACCTTCGGCCGCAGTGACTTGATCATGTCGTGGATCGTGTCGCCCGATTCCACGTGGCCGCCCGGCGAGTGGATGACGATCTTGATGTCTTTGTTCGGGTCGTCGGCACTGAGCGCGAGCAAGTGCGCGGTCACGCGTTCCGCCATCTTCATGTCGACTTCGCCGAAGATGAGCACGGTCCGCGACTTGTAGAGCGCCTGGGAAATCGCCGTGAACGGCGGCGGTTCCGGCGCCTTGGTCTCTTCTTCCTTGTCGAGGCGAAATTGCGACATCATGGGGGTGTACTTTCCTGGAAATGAGAGGATTCGAAGTGGGTTTAGCACCCCCGTTGGACCCGCGCCAAGCCTGTCAATTCACGCCCACAACCTTAGCCAAAGTGGGGCCAATTTCGGCGTTGATGACGAGGTCGGCTAGGTGGTCGAGTTCGGTCGGGTCGCGGGTGAGAATCACGAATTTCGCGCCGTTGCGTTTTGCGGCGATCGGCAAGCCCGCCGCCGGGTAAACCACGAGTGAGGAGCCGATCGCGAGACACAGGTCGCACGCGAGCACGGCTTCGGCGGCGCGCTCCATCTCCTCCTCGGGCATTGCTTGGCCGAACGAGATTGTCGCCGATTTCACGACGCCGCCACATTCGATGCAGGAAGGCGGCTCGCCAGTTTGCTTGAAGGCCGGTTCGATGTCTTCGAATTCGTGGCGCCGGCCGCAGGCGAGGCACTTTGCGTACGTGGAGTTGCCGTGAACCTCGATCACGCTGGATGCGGGCACGCCCGCCGCTTGGTGCAAGCCGTCGATGTTCTGCGTGATAACATGCGTGACTTTGCCGAGCTCCACGAGTTTCGTGACCGCGCGGTGACCTGCGTTCGGTTGCGCGTTCTTCAGCATTCCGCGCCCAGCGAACAGCCTGGTCCAAGCCTCGACGCGCGCGTCGCGCGAACGGACGAACTCGTCGAAATAGATGACGCGGTTCTTACTCCAGATGCCGCCGGGGCTACGGAAATCGGGGATACCCGATTCCGTCGATATACCCGCGCCGGTGAACACGACGGTGCGCTTCGAGCGGTCGATTAGTCTCTTCAGATCGTCCAGCATGCCCCAACATGACATGACAACAGAGGTGCGCGAAAGGTCTCACTCGACGGTGCGGTTTGCATCGCCTACACAATTGGCATGGCTGGTCCCACAGACGCGTTGTTGTTCAAGGACGCTCTCATTCTTTTGGGCGCGGCCGCCGTCGTCGTGCCCGTGTTCCACTCGCTCAAGGTCAGCCCGGTTCTGGGCTACGTGCTGATCGGCATGGTCGTGGGGCCCTTCGGGCTCGGCGCGTTTGCGGCGGACATCCCGTGGCTAAGTTACGTCACGATCAAGGATCAAGATGGCATAGCGCACATGGCCGAGTTCGGCGTGGTGCTGCTGCTGTTCATGATCGGGCTAGAGCTTTCGCTGGAGCGCTTGCGGTTGATGCGGCGGCTGGTGTTCGGGCTCGGCGCCGTGCAGCTGATCGTAAGCGCGGTCGCGATCGCCGCCGTGGCCTATGTTGTGACCGGCAACGCCGCTGTCTCGGCCGTGATCGGGCTCGCGCTCGCGATGTCGTCAACGGCGATCGTGACGCAAATTCTGGCCGAACGTAAGCAGCTTAACGCCCCATGGGGACGCGCGAGCTTTGCCGTGCTGTTGTTCCAAGACATTGCGGTGGTGCCGATTCTTTTTGCGGTGGGCGTGATGGGGGGCACTGCTGAAGGTTCCCTGTTCTCGCAACTTGGGATCGCCCTCCTGAAAGCGGCGCTAACCGTCGCTGCGGTTTTCGCGGGCGGGCGCATCGTGCTCAGACCGCTCTTTCGCCGCGTCGCGCAGACGGACAGCCCCGAGCTTTTCATGGCCGCATGCCTGCTCGTCATTATTGCCACAAGTCTTGCGACGGCAGCGGCTGGTCTTTCGATGGCGCTGGGCGCGCTGATTGCGGGGTTGCTGCTTGCAGAGACCGAGTACCGCCGCCAGATCGAGGTGATGATCGAGCCGTTCAAAGGGTTGCTCGTCGGCGTGTTTTTGATCTCGATCGGCATGAGCGTGGATCTGCCGCGCATTGTTGCCGAGCCGTTGGCCGTTGCCGCAGCAAGCGCCGGTCTCGTTGCGGCGAAGGCCCTGATCGTCGCGCTGGCCGCGCCGCTGTTCGGTCTGACGATCGCGCAGGGCGTGCGTAGCGGCATGGTGCTGGGGCCAGGCAGCGAGTTTTCGTTCGTCATTTTGGCGCTTGCCGGGTCGGTCGGCTTAATCGGGGATGATGCCGTTGCATTCTTGCTGATCGTCGCAGCGCTCACCATGGCGGCGATCCCGTTCTTGCAGACCGTCGGCAAGGCGCTCGAAAAGCAGTTGAGCCCGGTCGCCGCGCCGCACCCGGCAACATTGATAGCGGTGCCCGAGGACGCGGGGCCGCGTGTCATCATTGCGGGGTTTGGGCGCGTCGGCCGCGTGACCGCGGCGCTTCTGACGGAGCACAAAGTACCGTTCCTTGCGGTCGATGCCAATGCGGATACGGTGGCGCGTGCGCGCAACGAGGGGCACGACGTCTTCTTCGGTAACGTCAAGCAGATCGAATTCCTGCGCCGCTGCGGGATTGCGACGGCGCGCGCGCTGGTGCTGACGATGGACGCCCCGAGAGCAGCAAGCGAAGTTGTCGGCGTCGCGCGCGCCGAACGCGCTGACCTGCAGATAATCGTGCGCGCACGCGATGCTGATCACGCTGCAGAACTCTACCGTTTGGGTGCGACCGACGCGGTGCCCGAAACGGTCGAGTCTAGCTTGCAGTTGGGCGAGGCCGTCCTGGTCGACGTTGGCGTGCCGATGGGCCTTGCGATTGCCAGCATCCACGAGAAGCGCGCCGAGATACGCGCGAGTATCCAGGCAGCGGCGCCGCAAATGGAGGTTCGTGTGGCTGCGCGGCGGAGCTTGCGAGACGCTAAGCCTAAAACCTAGGCAGGTTACGGCGTGAGCCCGAACGGGTGGATGCTCCACTGCCATGCGAACGCCACGAAGACGAGGATTGCAATCGTGAGCGCGGCGTAGCCCGCTTGCGCGAGGCGTGCGCGGGTGCCGTCGCCGAAGCCCGTCACGCTCCACATCATCATCGGGATCGCAAGCGCCGCAATGACGACCGGCATCGACACCAATGCCGTCAGCATGGGCGTTGGGCCGTGGATCACGGCGAGCGGCGCCGGTTGCGCGAGGAGTGACGCCATCGCGATTAGGAACACGAGCACCAAGCCCGCCGCAACGAACGCTGTAAAGCGCGGCCAGAACTTGACGACAGCAAGAGGTTCGCCCAGGAACTGGCGGCTGAGCGTGCCGGTGATCCATGTCCAGAGCGCCACGACGCACAACAGCACCACGCCGCCGAGCGCGACGGACCAGATTGCCCATTCGTTCGAGCCGGCGACGCGGTCGAACACATCCGCCTCGATCGCGAGCCGCATCGGCGGGCCTTGCGCGCTCGGAATCGCTGCCGCTTTCATCTGGTAGTCCGGGTTGATCCATGTTCCGTCGGCGCGTGGCAGAAATGTTAGTTCGTGTCCGACCA
>JABFRX010000139.1 GCA_013140995.1 Alphaproteobacteria bacterium
GTCGCCCTGCTTAAAAACAGCATCGCCCTTGCGATAGTTCGATATTGTTCGTCCGCCGTTGACCGTGGCGAGAAATTCACGCGGATCGAATTCGCTCTTCTTCTTCTTTTTCTCGGCCAACCCACCCTCCCGAGTGCCCTGAGCACGTTTTGTACCAAAACGTACTTTTGGACGAAAGAGAGGTTGCTGCGCGCTCCTTGCTTCGGATGGCGAGGCATGAAAGCGGGCAACAGTGTTCAATTTTGAACAGTATCGCGCCGCAAAACAAGCTACCGGCAGACTATTACCTGGCGTCGCGCCTGCCTTGGTATAGGGTATCCGCATCGGCACGCTTGAAAGCGGCCGGCTGGGAGATGTTCCGCGCTCTTACCTCTAAGGGAAGAGCGATGAAAAAAAACGCGTCTCGCGACGGCATTTCGAATCGTATTTTGTTGCGTTTGACGCCAAAAGATTTTGGCTTGCTGGGGCCCGATCTTTCGCCTGTCGAACTCCCGCTTCGCAAGCCGCTAGAAGCGCCCAACACACCGATCGAGCACGTCTATTTTATCGAGAGCGGTTTTGCCTCGGTCGTGGCGGACGGGCGCGGCGACAGCATCGAGGTGGGCCTGGTCGGTCGAGAAGGAATGACGGGCCTCGCGGTTGTGATGGGCGCGACCAGTTCGCCGAACGCGACCTTCATCCAGTGCGAAGGGCGTGGGTTGCGGATGCTTGCAACTGCTTTGACCCACGCGACCGAACGCAGCCCAACCCTGCAGCGCGTGGTGCTGCAATACGCCCACACCTTTGCCGTTCAGGCGGCCCATACCGCTTTGGCAAACGGTCGCAGCAACTTACGTGAGCGTCTGGCGCGCTGGCTTCTCATGGCGCACGACCGCATTGACGGGAACAAGATTGTTCTCACGCACGAATTCTTGGCAATCATGCTTGGCGTGCGTCGCGCAGGCGTGACGGTGGCACTAAAGACGCTCGAAGAAAGCCGACTGACGCGGGCCGAGCACGGTTGCGTATACGTGCTCGACCGCAAGGGTTTGGAGAAGGCGGCACGCAAAGCCTACGGTGTCCCGGAAGCCGAATTCCGCCGCTTGTTCGATTGATCGAGGTTGGCGAATGCGCGCCGCGCGGTCGCCAATTTCAGTCTTGCCAAAACACGCTCTTGAAGCACGTCGGCGCGCTCTTCGCCGGACGACGCAAGGTCCAAGACGAGCGTTGCGATCTCTTCGCGAAGGCGCTCGCCCGGCATAGTGTTGTATGGAAAGCTTCCCGACACCGTGCGCACCGCTTCCCGGTGCGCGATGACACATGCCTGCATGACGGCCGGAACCAGAATAACGGTATTCATCGCGTGTAACCTCCAAACCCGCGGCGATACTTAGCCGAATGGGAACGATTGAATGGTCAGTCCGGACCATTCGCAAAAAATTCGTTCCCAAACGCTCAACTCGATTTGGCCCCCCGACGCGTCTCGTTGCCGTCTGCTTCTAGCGACCGACCGACTGCCGGTGTAATCCACTTATGAGCGAGAAGTTCTTCAAGCCGGCCGGTCTTGTCGAAAGCCTCCTTCATCGCCTTGATCCAATCCGCGCTGTTGTGCGCCCGGCCGGGGTTGTCTGCGTCCTGCGCCATCTGACGGCAAATGTCGGCGCGTTCATTCAGCGAGCGCAGCGCCGCTTTCAAGAATTTGTCCATCGCCAGCAATTGCCCAAATACCATACCTTCGGCAGTGTAGACGTGTCCGATGTGGCAGCGAAACTGACCGTCGACGCTCGCTTTGCCGGATGACAACGCTCCGCCGCAGTCGGGGCATGTAATAGCGACTGGCTTGCCCAGTTTCGCCTGGTCCATCTCCTTCAACTGCTGCTCCGATTCTGGCTTTTACTCATTGCACTCGCGTATCGTAACGGTTGAGCGCTCCTACAAGTTCGACCACGCTGCGGTCGAGGTAAAAAATTTTCTCGATAGTGTTCACTAGTGAACACGCATCTCGCTAGGAAAGCGTGATTGTGGGAGTGCGGTGAACTGTGAGCTGGGATTTCGCTTCGTGCCGAAGACGGCGGCCGCACAGCCTCGGAAATTTCCATTGAGTAGAAAGACGGTCATACGGCTAGACGGCGCGGCCTTCTTTCGCCCGGAAGAATTCGCGGTTCTCAAAGAAGCAGTCGAACGGGCTTGGCGCACCTTGTCGTCGAACGGTGTTGGCGACCACACCGGCACGCGCCTGATCCTCGCTAAGGGTGTTATCGCAGCGGCCCGCAGGGGCGAGAGGGACTTGAACGCGTTGAGTCTTGCCGCATGTCGTCATTGGGTTCGAAGCTCTGAGCCGAAACGTCAGCAAACAAGTGTGTTCGCTGTATCGTCCGCGGTTCACTAAGCGCGACACAGTGCGCGCAAAAAAGTCGAACAGTGTCTAATAGTGAACATGCATCGCGGTGGCTGCCGACATATCTGGAAAATCGGGTTTCGTGCCCGAGAGCGGCGCTAAGCGTCTGTCCTGGATCGAGTTGTGGGGGCTACCTTTGAAGGAAAAAACGATCATTTGGCTCGATGGCGTGTCGTTTGTCAGCCCTGAGGAATTTTGGGTTCTGGAGGAAGCGGTCAAACAAGCGTTTTGGATCGTCGCCCCGGACGGTGTGATGTACGACTCAAGCATGCGGTTGGTTCTGGCCGAGGGCGTGGTGGACGCCGCACGCAGGGGGGAGCGGGACTTGTATGAATTGACCCTCGCTGCATGCCGTTATTGGTTCCGCAGCAGTGTCGAGCCAAAACGTGCAGCTCACCTTCGCCTTGTCCATAGCAGTGAGCGTCCGCCCGTCGAAGACGCGACGCTCGAATCGCGTCGAAGCCAAAGGGTCGGTAAGGAATAAGTTTGGGCCCAAGGTTCGCGGGTTCATGCCGCCCAGGCAAAACATCTGATCCGATGCACTGTCACAAGCGGCACGCCGCGAGGCGCTCGAGCCCTGTGGAAGCACGTGTGACGCCGGTCACACAAGCGTAGACAGAGGGCTGACTTGGCCCAACGCCGGGCTTCAATTGGCGAACTGCCAGTGAATCCTATTCCTACCTAATTGGCGTCCGCGGAGGGCGAGAGCATGCGTAGAGATATTGCCTTCCAGAGCGCCGGTTTGACTTGCCGCGGCTGGTTCTATCCAGGCGAAGGCAAAGGTGCGCGGCCCACGGTCGTGATGTCCCACGGTGTCACCGCAGTCAAAGAGCAACATCTGGCGCACTATGCGGAGCGGTTCGCTGGCGAGGGGTTCTCGACCCTTGTGTTCGACTACCGTTATCTGGGCGCCAGCGGCGGTGAACCCCGCGGCCGCGTCATCCCACACTTGCAGCACGAAGACATACGCGCCGCGCTGACCCACGTGGTGCAGTATCCGGAAGTGGACGCGAACCGCATCGCGCTCTGGGGTACGTCGTTCTCGGGCGGGCACGCGCTCTTCGTTGGCGCGCTCGACCCGCGTGTGAAGGCCGTCCTGGTTCAGGTCCCGGGCATCAACTTAACGCACTCGCTCATGTCTCTGATTTCCCGCCCGGTATTTCAGGGGCTGCTGGCCACACTTGCGGATGACCAAGCGGCACGCAGCGCAGGCGGGCAGGGTGGCGCCATCCCCGTGGTCGCCAAAAGCGGCGAGCCCTCGTTCCTTGCCGCAGCCGACGCTTACGAGTGGTTCACAGGTTCGGCGAAGATCGCGCCGAACTGGCTGAACAGCATCAGCCTGGAATCGATCGCCCGTGCCGCCGAATATGTGCCGGACGCCTTCATCGAACTCATCGCCCCGCGCCCGCTCCTGATGCAGGTGGCGACGAAAGACAGCCTCATCCCCGTCAACCTGGCTCGCCAGGCGTTCCACCGGGCGGGCGAGCCGAAAACGCTCGAACTCTACGATTGCGGCCATTTCGACCCCTATGCAAACGAGCCTTGGGCCAGCCAATTCCTGGCGGCCCAGGTGCGTTGGCTGAAAGAGAACTTGTGACGTCTTGATCTGGACAGGGTCGAACGGCTAAGGCGTGTCCATGCTCGCACGTATCTACAGACCCGCCCGCAACGCCATGCAATCGGGCCAAGCCAACACGAAGGAATGGGTCCTCGAATTCGAATCCGAGGAAGCGCTGCGCATCGACCCGTTGATGGGCTGGACCGGTTCCGGCGACATGAACGGCCAAGTGCGCCTGACGTTCGAAAGCCGGGACGACGCCGTCGCCTACGCGACCCGCTACCGCATCCCGCACCAGGTTTACGACCCAAAAGAGGCCAAACGCTCGGTCCGCGCTTACGCCGACAATTTCAAGTATACTCGCAAGGGCCAGTGGACGCATTAATCCAAAGGCCATGGCCCCGTAGCTCAGCGGAATAGAGCAACTGCCTTCTAAGCAGTGGGTCGCACGTTCGATTCGTGCCGGGGTCACCAGCCTTCGCTGCGCAGCGGCAATTCGCGAACTGTATCAGAACGACTGCCGCGTGGCCGGTCGCATTGCAAGAGATTGTCTGGCGCAAAGAGCGCTGCGGTTATTCCTCGAAAGTGGTTCGATCGACCGGTTCTACTGGGCACCGCTGCGTCCAGTCCTCTGCCTCCCGCGGGAACAAATGCCAACTGCGCTCGAAGTTGCGGTTGAGCCAGCACGTCGAATTCGTGGCCCCTTCCGTTGGGCAGTTTCTGTGTGGGTCGAGCTTGGCGGCCAGGTTCACGGCCTTGCAGTACGCCTCTTTGCCGATCAGGGCGTTCATGCACTCGGACTGCTCTCGCGGGCCGCTCACCCACTTCCACCAGCGGTAAACCGCGCGCTTCTGCGTGTCCGCGCTCAAGAGTTCGGACTTGAAATCGGCGATCGCCTCGATCGTCTCCGCGCACAGCCCAGCTCTGAACTCGTGAAAGCGTTCGCAAAGGTCCGCCTCGGTCACGCAGGTGATGCGGCGTTTCGAGACTTCCTCGTGAACGTCTTTCGCAAGATCCTCACGCGACGCCGCCTGCGCGCCCGCGGCGCAAGCGAATGCCAAGAGAACCACAGCTGCACTGGCGACGATGAACTTCATCTGAGGCCCTATCCTCGATCACGGACCATAGCGCGAAGCGCGCGGTCGACTCTCACTCCGCGTCCTCAAACTCCATCCGCTCCACCGGGTCCACCGGGCAGCGCCGCGTCCACTCGTCTTCCTCGTTGGGCATCGAGTACCACTCGCGCTCGAAGCTCCGGTTGACCCAGCAGGTCGAATTCATGCGTCCGGGCTCCGGGCAGTTGCGGTGCGGGTCGAACTTGGCGACCAGGTTCACGGTCTTGCAGTACGTCTCTTTGCCGAGCAAGTTGCGGATGCAGTAGGCGCGCCATGGCTCGCTGCCGCTGCTCACGTACTTCCACCAGCGAAAGACCGCACGCTTCTGCGTGTCCGCGTTCAAGAGGTCTGACTTGAGATCCTGGATCGCCTCAGCCGCTTCCACGCAGAAATGATGACCGCCGGGTCCCCCGCCGCAAACGTCCTTCACATAAATACTACCCGTGACGCAGGTGTGGCTGCTCTTCGAGATGTCTTCGTGAACCTCTTTCGCGAAGTCTTCGCGCGCATCCGCACGCGCGAAGGCGATGAAAGCGAGCGGGAACAGAACGGCGAATGTGCACGGTACGTTGAATCTCATCTGTTGCTCTCCGTTCGAACCCGGGAAGCGATCAAAACTTGAAGTTCACGCCCATGCGCACGAGGTGGCCGTCGTAGTCCGCCTGGGCCTTCGCGTCGATGGAATAGGATGAGATCGGCCCGGCCGAGGCGGTGCCGCCAACGCCCTGCGGAAGTGCCATCTCGCCAAGGTCGTAATAGAGATACTCGGTCTTGAACGTCCAGCTCTTGCCCATCGCAAACTCGACGCCGCCGCCAATCGTGAAGCCAAGCAACGTGTCCCTCGTATCGGCCGCGAAGTTCGGCGCGTTCGTCCAGGTGCAGCCCGTGCAGTCTTGCGCATACGACGCAGAAAGGTCGGCGCCGCCAAAGGCGAACCCGCCGGTGACATAGCCGAGCGACTGCGCCGAGAACAGAACGCCAAGCCGACCGCGCAGCGTGCCGAGATAGTCGAGCGCGCGTTCGCCCGTGAATGTCGTCGTCACCGGCTGGGCGGGGAAGGCGGGCGACGGCGTGACGCTGGTGTAGGATCCGCCGCTGCCCGAACTCGTCGCGACCGAAATGTCGGCTTCGATCCCCCACAGCCAGTCCGAGACGAGCGAGTTGTAGCCAACCTGGCCGCCAAATGTGAATCCGTCGAACTCGCTGGGCGCGGAGCCCGTCGCCCCGATCGCGAACAGCTCGGCGTAGTTCGGGCTCGCGGTACACCCAGGCCCCGCCACCGGCTCGCACTGGGAGGGATCGGCCTCCGTGTTGACCGCGTTGCTGTTCGAGAAAAGATACCCGCCGTTCAACCCGGCGTACCAGCCAGACCAGTAATCGGCTGCATTGACGTCTGGGGCACTGGTCAGTGCGAGCGCCAACAGAGCGGCCGGGAAATGAGCTCTCATGAGAATCTGCCTTGTTTCACGGCAGTATGTGCATTGGGCACGGGGGATTGGTGTCACCCACCCACAACAGGTCGCTCTTTTTGTGAACGCCTCGCCCCGTATTCCGCCCACCACTTCCCGGCAGGCGTGCAAGATCCTCATTCGCCGCCTTGGGTGCGGATCAGGCGAGGCTGCTACAGTACCGCCGACGCGACGGGGAATAGTTATCATGTCCCCGCACTCATCACGTGCCGGGGTCACCAGCCTTCGCTGCGCAGCGGCGAGGGTGAAGTGAAGGCGCATGCCGGACAATCCGGACAGGAATTCCTGTCCAGCATCGGCTGTCCGCCGTGGGGGCCATTGCGCGCGAAAGGCCGGATTTCCGCTGTCAGCAAGCCGGACACACGTGGCACTTAAGTGGCAACCGGTCCGTCGAGCTGTCCGGACCCGAAACAGGGCGCAGGTCCGGGCGGCCCCTGGCGGCAGGATTACGTGTTCGATTGTCAAGTCGCAGCCGCTGCCCTGTGGCAGGGAAACCGGAGATCTATCCGATGATGTATATATAAGTCGAACTGACAACAAAGTCAACCGTGATGGCACCCGATCGGCCGCGGCAATTCGGCTGCTGTAAGATGAAATTCAACGTTACGGCGGCGGACAGTCGTAGTCCCCTCTGGCCGTGCACGCGGTCGCTTTGGCTCGCGAACGGCCGGTTTTCCGCCGCCGCCTAACATTCAATCGTTCGAAACCACCCTCAGATAAGCTTTGGACCAGAGGCAACCGAACGGACGGGCCGCTCACATGATGCCGACGCAGCACTACGGCCGGACGCCGTTGCCGAAGGACGTGCGCGCGCCGATGTGGGCCATCGCACCTCTTTGGATGGCGATCATCTTCTCGCCGTTCGTCGCGTTCTGGGTGAACGGGCGCGTCGACGACTCGAATTGGATGCCGGCTTACGTCACCGCAGGCGTGTCGCTGTTGGTGCTTGCCGTGCTGCACATCCGCGCGACGGCGAACTATCTTCAGCTTCCGGTCGCGGTGCGCGCGGAGTACTCGCTGGGGAAAGTATACCCGGCGCTCCGCCAGCCGCACGCGCGCAAGGACCGCGGGTTTGAACTCGGCGCGAAAGGCGCCCATCTTCGCGTTGCGAAGGACGGGATTCGCGTCACGAGCGCGGCTTGGCTGCGCGCCGACTTCAAACGCGCACTTGAGCATGCGCGAAAGGTCCGGGCGCATGGCATCGACACGGCGGCTACACAAGTGTTCATACCGTGGGGCGACATCCAGGAATGGGAAGTTCACGACGACAGCGACGCCCCCAACTATCGCTTGCGCTTCGCGAAAGGCGCCTACTTGAATCTGAAGCGGCCGACCGCGCCAGGCGACGAGGTCGAACTTCTCGACAGCGTGCGAACCACCGGTCAAATCGCGGTGCGAATATTCTGCGATGTACCGCGCGCGTAGCCGCCTTCACGCACCCCAGTGCTTCACCGCTGTTTCTCGCGCTCCGGCAGGAAATCGCGCAGCCACAGCCACTGCACAGCGGTCGCGTGCATCATGCACTCTTCGATTTCGACGACCTGGATGTACGATGAGTAGCCGGCCGCCTTGCGGATGAACGTGCAACGCCGCTCCGTGTTCGCCACGAACTGACGCTCGACCTCCAGCAGTTCGCGCTGCGCCTCAGGACGCAAGCCCTTCATCACCTCGGGATAATCGTTGTTCAAAAACAAATCCCAGACCGCCCGTTCGCGCACCATGCAGTTCGTCATGCGTTGTTGGCTGTCCGCGGTCTTGAGGCACATGTCCGCGGCAGCGCCGATGCAGCTCGCCTGCTGCATCGCCTGGCGCGAGCTCAAACATGCTTGCACGGCCGCAATGTCTTGCGGAGCGGCCGGCGGCAGCTTGCCGCCCGCAACGGCTTGACCCGAAAGAACGGCGATAGCCAGCAGCGGAAGCAAGCGGCGCATGGGCGTCCTCCTTGAGCGTTCGAACGAGCGTCGAGCCTACCCACTGAACCACAGGTGAACCGCCGGCGTCAGCGCCCCATCGTGTGACAGCTGAACAGAGTGCGCTGCAGCACGTCTAGAACAATCCCTCCACCTCACCCGCGTCGTTGAGACGGATCGTGTTCGCCGACGGCGTTTTCGGCAGGCCCGGCATTGTCATGATGTCCCCGGCGAACACGACCAGGAACTCCGCACCGGCCGACAAACGCACCTCGCGCAATGCCACAACGTGCCCGCTGGGTGCGCCTTTCAGCAGCGGGTCGGTCGAGAACGAGTACTGCGTTTTGGCCATGCAGATCGGCAAGTGCCCAAACCCCGCCGCTTGCAGTTCGCGAAAGCGCTGGCGGATGGCGGTGTCGGCGGCGACTTCGCTGGCGCCATAGAGCTTCGTCGCGATCGTCTCGACCTTCTCCCAAAGCGGCATGTCGTCGGGATAGAGCAGGCGAAACTTCGCGCCGTTCTTCTCCGTCAGCGCCACGACCGCGCGTGCAAGCTCGGCGGTGCCGCGGCCGCCGTCGCGCCAATGCGTGCAGAGCACGGCCTCAACGCCCAAGCCGCGCGCCGCCGCGCGGATCGCCTCGATCTCTGCGTCCGTGTCGCTGTCGAAGCGGTTGATGGCGACGATCGCGGGCACGCCGAACGAGGCCACATTCTTGATGTGCCGCGTGAGGTTCGAACAGCCCTTCGTCACCGCGGCGACGTTCTCAGACCCAAGCGCCTCCTTCGCGACGCCGCCGTGCATCTTGAGCGCGCGCACGGTCGCCACGATCACGGCGGCCGCAGGCGCGAGCCCCATCTTGCGGCACTTGATGTCGAAGAATTTCTCCGCCCCCAAATCCGCGCCGAACCCCGCCTCGGTGACCACGTAGTCCGCAAGCTTCAGCGCCGTCGTCGTGGCGAGCACGGAGTTGCAGCCGTGCGCGATGTTGCCGAACGGCCCGCCGTGCACGAACACGGGGTTATTCTCCAGCGTCTGCACAAGGTTCGGCATTAAGGCGTCTTTGAGCAGCACGGTCATCGCGCCATGCGCGTTCAGATCGCGGGCGGTGACGTTCTTGCGCTCGCGCGTGTGCGCGACGACGATGTTGCCGAGCCTTCGCTCCAGATCCTTCAAATCGCGCGCGAGGCAAAAGATCGCCATCACTTCGGAGGCGACCGTGATGTCGAACCCGTCCTGCCGCGGAAACCCGTTCGCAACGCCGCCCAGCGAGATCACCATCTCGCGCAGCGCGCGGTCGTTCATGTCCACGACCCGGTGCCAGAACACGCGGCGCGGATCGATCCCCAAAGCGTTGCCCCAATAGATGTGATTGTCGATCAACGCGGAGAGCAGATTGTTCGCCGTCGTGATCGCGTGAAAGTCGCCGGTGAAGTGAAGGTTGATGTCCTCCATCGGAACGACCTGCGCGTGGCCGCCGCCGGCCGCACCGCCCTTCATCCCGAAGCACGGCCCCAGCGAAGGCTCGCGAATACACCCGATCGCGCGCTTGCCCACAGCGCTAAGCCCGTCGACGAGGCCGACCGTGGTCGTCGTCTTACCCTCACCCGCCGCCGTCGGCGTGATCGCGGTGACGAGGATCAGCTTGCCGTCCGGCTTGCCCTTGAGCCCCTCGATAAAGTCGAACGAAACCTTCGCCTTCGTCCGCCCGTAGAGCAGCAGCTCGTCCGCCGGGATGCCGAGTGCCGCCCCGATCTCCACAATCGGCCTCATCCGCGCGGCGCGCGCGATGTCGATATCGCTTAGTCCCATCGAATCCCCCTAGCGTTTGTTCAAGAATAGCGAAATCCACAACCTCCGCACACCCACACGCCCCCCGTGCTTGACCCTGTGCGCCGCGCGTCCGCACCTTGGCCCGCAACGCAAGCACCAGGCGAATCGATGAAACACCTGCGGATCGCCGGAAAGCGCGTGCAGACGATGGAGCTCTATCTCTATCTGCTGTCGGCCGTCGTGACCGGCATGGCGTTCGTCGTGGCCGTCTATGTGCGCCAGGCGCTGACCCCGTTTCTGTTCAGCGCGGGCTACGCCCCCACGATAGCCGACGGCGTGCTGATGATTGCGGGCGCGATGACGCCTAAGATGCTTATGCGCGTGTACGATCAAAAGACCGCGGCCTCGCGCGCGATGCACCTGCAGCTGCACGTGACGGCGGCGACGCTGTTCTTCTTCGGCATGATTTTCCTGTTTTATTTTCAGCCGGGCACGCGCATCCCGATCTCGATCGTGCTGATCTTCATCGCGATCGACCTGATCGCGGCCGTCATCCTGATGCCCGCGCATTATTTCCTCAGCAGAGCCGCAGCACACGGGCGCACGATCGCCGTGATGGCCGACGACGCGACGTTCGAGAGCCTGGCCCACCACCGCCTCGCCCAAACCACGCACCAAGCAACGTTCACGCGCCTCACCCGCGAAGAACTTCCCGCGCGCTTAACCGATGCGGAAGGGGAGGGCGCCAAAGCCCCGTTCGAGCAGCTGGTGCTCGACCGCGCGTCCAGCGCCCACGTCCCCGACTGGACGCTGCTGCTGGCCGCGCGCGACGCGGGCGTCGTGATCCAAACACCCGAAGCGTTCCTGGAAAGCGAATTCGGCGAAGCGCTGACCGACGAAAGCGCCGCCTACGGAATCATCATGGCGTCCTCGTCCAACTGGAACCAACTGCGCATCGCGGTGAAGCGCCTGTTCGACTGGTTCGTGGCGTCGGCGTTGCTGCTGGCAACGCTGCCGCTCGCGCTGCTCACCGGCCTCGCGATATGGCTCGAAGACCGCGGGCCGGTGTTCTTCGAGCAGTTGCGCGTGGGCATGAACGGCCGCGCGTTCCGCATTCTAAAATTCCGCTCGATGGTGATCGACGCCGAGAAGCTGGGCGCAAGCTCGACCGAAATCGGCGACCCGCGCGTGACGGTGGTGGGCCGCTTTATCCGCCGCACACGCCTTGACGAAATCCCCCAGCTCATCAACGTGCTCAAAGGCGAAATGAGCATGGTGGGCCCCAGGCCCCAAACGCCGCAAAACGTCATAGCCTGGAGCCAAGGCACGCCGCTCTATCAACTGCGCCACCTGGTGAAGCCCGGCGTCACCGGCTGGGCGCAGGTGCGCTTCGCCTACGTGGCGACGCCGGAGGATGCGCGCATCAAACTCGCGTACGACCTGTACTACGTGAAGAACTACTCGCTGATTTTGGACATGCTCGTGCTGTTGATGACACCCAGAATTATCCTCGCGGGATTGGGTGGCAGATAGACGATACGCCGTGCTATGCGCGCCGCCAAGCAAGCAACTCTTGCATTGCCGGGAGAAGTGACGTGTCGACCTTTGCTTGCCGCTTGGCCTCACGCCAGAGCCAGCCGTTCCAGATTAGATAACACACAACGTTCGTCAGGGCCGCCCCGGTGGCGCCGGCGATAGACACTGCGGCCGCACCGAGCACGAGATTTGCCAAGAATGAGACAGCAAAGGCGCGTGTCACTGTCTGTTCGCGGCCGGTGAGATTCATGTAGGCAAGCGATGGCCCCATCATCGCGCTCGCAGCGTAGCCGATGCATAGAATGATCATGGGCAAATACGCATCGCCAAATCCGGGACCAAACAACAATGACAGTATGTCAATGCCGAAGAAGACAACCGGCATCGCCATTGCCAAACTGCCGACTGTCATACTGAGGGCGACGTAGGACACGAGCGATCCGAGGCGAGCAACATCCCCCGCCACGTGCAAACGTGCAATCTGCGGTGCAACCACATTACTCAATACGAACACCGGCAGGGCGCACAGTATGCAAACCGCATCTGCCACCTTGTAGATTCCGACGGCGGTCGGCGATGCAAGAAAGCCGAGCATGAATATAGCGATGTGCCCGTTCATAACCCGCAAACCCTCCGTCAACGCCATCGGGAGCGCTGCGCGAACCGCTCCGCGGCCGTCGAAGGTCGAGTCCTGGGGCCATGATGATCGGGTCGAAATACGCGCGCGGTAGAGCAACGTAATGGCGGCCGCCACCAACGCCATCGAGAACGAGTGAAGCATCATCGCCTGCGACGCGTCGAGTGCGAACCCAAAACCAAAGACCGCGAGTGCGAGCACCGTCAGAAAGGTGCCCGGCCGCCCAATTAACATAGGAATTTGCGCCAAGGGCTGAAGGTTCATCCCCTGAAGGGCCGCCTCCCGCGCTTTGGTGAGAGCAACGAGCAGAACCAGGGGCAAAGCCGCGAGAATAGTTAGGGTCAACTCTTGGCCGATTGATGGACCTGCAAAGGCAAGGCACAAGCAAGCGGCGACTGTTACGGCGATACTGGACAAGAAGATGGCTCGCGTGCACCAGGAAACCACCGTGCGCAATCGGCCCCAATCCTGACGCACGTGCGCTGTGGCGACCTCACGCATCAGGTAGGTGGGAAGGCCAAATTCTGTTGGGACGCTTAGCAATGCCACGACAGACATGCCGAGCGAGTAGATGCCGAGTCCGTGCGCGCCGAGTGCTCGCGCAAGTAGCATTCCGACAATTAGGGCAAGTCCCATGCCCGCCGCTTGAACGAGCGCGGATCCGGCGGCAATACGAGCGAATATCGCGCCAAAGCTAGGGCCAGCAAGTTGGGTATAGAGTCGCCGGAGCATCCCTGTCTCGGCACCATCCGATACGAAACTAGAATATTCTCGATTCGTTGGCGTGATCCGCGTTGCGTGCGAACCGCCCGATCCACAGTCGCACGGCGCCCGCCGAAGGGAAACATGAAACCGGCAGTTGTCTACATCAGCTACGACGGGATGCTTGAGCCGCTAGGCCAATCTCAGGTGCTGGCGTACTTGGAACATTTGCGCCGCGGCTACGATGTCCACTTGATCAGTTTCGAGAAGAAGAATGATTGGCGGGACAAAGTGCGCATGGCCGCGATGAAAGAGCGGACCGCCGCAAGCGGAATTGCTTGGTATCCCCAGGCGTATCACAAGTATCCAAGCGCGCCGGCAACGGCCTTCGATATTTTCATGGGCACGATGGTTGCCATTTGGCTCGTAGTTCGCCACCGCGCGTTGCTCGTGCACGTGCGAAGCTATGTGCCCGCAGCGATGGGCCTTGTGGCGACAAAGGTCACCGGAGCAAAGTTCCTTTTCGACATCAGAGGGTTTTGGGCCGATGAACGTGTCGATGGAGGCCTTTGGAAGCGCGATAGCGCGCTGTATCGAGTGACGAAAAGGCTGGAACGCCATTTCTTCCGGTCAGCCGATCATATTGTTGCGTTGACAGATGCCTCTAAGCGGGAGATCGAGAATTTCGCTTTCATGAGCGGGCGGCACCCGGCCATTTCTGTGATTCCAACGTGTGCAGATCTCGATCGTTTCCGTCGCACCAAGCCGAAGGAAGCTGGCTCGTTTGTCTTGGGTTACGTCGGCTCTGTCGGAACCTGGTACCTCTTCGACGAAGTCGTGGCGTGCTTCAAGCTGATCTTGGAGAGACACAAAGACGCCAAGCTGCTGGTGGTCAACCGCAACGAGCACGATCTCATACGGAGAACAGTCATCGCGGGCGGAGTCGACCTTGGTCGGCTAGAGCTCGTGTCCGCCGAGCATGCGCAAGTGCCGCAATTCATCGAGCGCATGGACGCAGGTATTGCGATCATCAAGCCCGTGTACTCCAAGATTGCGAGTGCGCCCACCAAACTGGCAGAATACCTGGGGTGCGGTGTGCCTTGCCTTGGTAACACCAACGTCGGCGACATGGCGCAAATTTTGGAGAGTCGCCAGGTCGGTGTCGCCGTTGATGCCTTCACGGACTCTGGTCGCCGCAACGCCGTCGAGCGGCTGTTCGACCTCATAGCCGATCCAAAAACGCCAAGTCGATGCGAGGCTACGGCGCGGGAGCTGTTCTCGTTGGAATCGGGCGTAGCTCGCTACCGCTCTATCTACGAACGTCTCACGGCCCCTCAGCGTTCTGAGAAAGCCCGCATGGCCGAAATGGCTGAAGAGTAAGCAAGTGACCGACCGGCCTTTGCGCGTTCTGGCACTCGGCAAGTATGGCGAACTCGCCGCAAGTTCACGCCAGCGCATGGTCCAATACCGCGCGCCGCTCAAGGAATGCGGCATCGGGCTTGAGTACGAGCCGCTGTTGCCTGATGAATACGTGAGAGCGTTGTCGGACGAACGTAGTGCACGCTGGGGAATGTTGGCCGCAGCCTATGCGCGACGCTTACGGAGGCTGTTTTCGCTCGGCAGCTACGACGCTGTGTGGGTGCAGTGCGACCTGCTTCCATATCTACCGGGCGTGCTCGAAGTCCTGCCGCTGGGGCGACGGTCGCGGATTGTCTACGACTGCGACGACGCCGTCTATCACACCTACGATCGCCATCGCTTGCCCCTGGTGAGGGTGTTCTTGGGGCGCAAGCTGGAACCATTGCTGCGCCGTGCCAGAGCCGCGACGTGCGGCAACGACTACCTGAGGGCATATGTCGGTCAATTCTGTGCTGGCAGCGAGATCATACCCACGGTCGTCGATACGGTATCCTACAGAGCGCGGAATTGGTCGTTGACCAGCACACCGGCGGCGATTGGATGGATTGGGTCGCCCTCCACCTGGGCCTACGTCAAGCCGCTGGTGCCTTTGCTTCGGGATCTGACATCGCGGCGTTCGGCAACGTTCCGCGCAATCGGCGTTGGCGCGCAGAGTCGCGACGTCGCCGAATTCGAATTCGTCGATTGGACGCTAGAAACGGAGGTTCGTGAAATACAGAGGTTGGACATCGGCATCATGCCCTTGACCGACGACCCGTGGTCACGTGGAAAATGCGGATACAAGCTCATTCAATACATGGCGTGCGGCCTGCCGGTTGTCGCTTCGCCGGTCGGCGTAAACGCGAAAATCGTGCGCCACGGCGAAAACGGCTTCTTGGCAAAGACCCCGGACGAGTGGGTGTCCGCGCTCAACACGCTCATTGCCGATCCGGCGTTGTGCCAACGCATGGGCCAAGCGGGCAGGGCGCTCGTGGAGCGTGAGTACTCCCTGTTGAGCCAGGTTCCGCGCGTCGCCGACATACTTCGGCGGGCAGCTGCGTAACCCCATGAAAGAGCAAAACGCGTGATCTACGTCGCTTTCTTCGTGGCCCTCAGTGCGCTGGTACCGTTGGGGTCTGCCGGCGGACGCCAGAATACCATCCTATTTGTACTTGCACTCGCTGCGCTCTTCCTCTTTGTAGGGTTCCGGTGGCAAGTCGGCTGCGATTGGACCGGCTACCTCAACATCTTCGAAATCACTAGGTTGGCAAGCGTCGAGGAAGTGCTGGCCGGCCGCGAAGCGGGTTTCGGATTGTTGAACGTTCTTCTGCACAGTTTCGAACTCGACTATTTCTGGGTGAATGCCGCCGGTGCGCTCTTCTTTTTCGTTGGGCTTTATTTCTTTGCGCGACGGGAGCAAAATCCGCTTGCGGTTGTTGCACTGGCTTTTCCGATCCTGATCGTCAACATGCCGATGTCCGGTGTGCGCCAGGGAATTGCGATCGGCTTCTTCATGCTCGCGATCAACGCGTATCGCGACGGCAACAGATGGTTGTACGCCGCCGCAATACTTGCCGGTTCGACGTTTCACCAAAGCGCATTGATCTTCTTGGGGCTGACGCCGCTTATCGCCGTTCGTAAGACCGTAGCAACTATCGCTTTCGCGCTCATCTTGAGCTTGCCCGCGATGTACCTGATCTTTACGGGTGCCGCCGGTTTCTACGCCGAACGCTATGTGGGAGGCGGTGACGAGGCGGCCGGCGCGCCGTTTCGAACGGCATTGCTTGGGCTCACCGGGCTTCTTTTCTTTGTGGTGCTCCGCAAGCGTTGGCTGCGCGACCATCCGGACGACTACGAACTCTACAGCCTTGCCTCGGTGATGATGCTTGCGGTGCTTCCGATTGCGCTGGTTTCTTCGGTCGTCGGCGATCGCATTGGGTACTATTTGATTCCGTTTCAACTGGTGATCTTCGCGCGCATACCAAAGCTGATGAAGTATGACGCGGCCGCGCCGGTCTATGCCGTCCTGCCGTACGTAGGCTTGCTGGTGTTCTTCCTTGCTTGGATCAACCTCTCGCCGCTCTTTGAGCGATGCTATCTGCCATACGATTCCGTCTTGTTTGGTGTCGAATGAGCGGACGGGAGCAGCGTTGAGCCATGTGCGGAATTGCCGGTTATATTACCGCCGACACCGTGTTGGCCGCGCACGCGGAAGCCGCACTGAACGCCATGACAAACGCGATCCTCCATCGCGGTCCCGACAGTGCGGGGATGTGGCACGACGAGGCCGGCCATGTCGGGCTTGGGATGCGGCGTCTCGCGATCGTGGATGTTTCATCGGCGGGCGCGCAGCCGATGACGTCGGCAAGCGGACGTTACGTGCTGGTCTTCAACGGCGAAATCTACAACCACAAAGAGCTGCGCGCGCGACTGGAGAGCGATGGCTACGCACCGAACTGGCGCGGCCATTCCGACACAGAGGTGCTGCTGGCGGCCATCGACACTTGGGGGCTGACGCCCGCGCTGCAAGCGGCGAACGGCATGTTCGGTCTCGCACTCTGGGACCGCGATCAGCGCATGCTGTCGTTGGCGTGCGACCGCTTCGGCGAAAAGCCGCTGTACTACGGACGCAGTGGGCGCACCTTCCTCTTTGGTTCGGAACTCAAGAGCCTTGCCGCACATCCCGATTGGGCGGGTGAGATCGACCGCGATGTGCTGGCGCTCTTCACGCAATTCTCCTACGTGCCCGCGCCGTACTCGATCTACCGCAACATCCGGAAGCTCGAGCCTGGAACCATCGTGAGCATTGCAGCGGCGCGCACGGACGGCGCGGCCGAAACGAACGTAACGCACTACTGGTCCGCCCATGAGATGATCGAAGGCGCGCGCCGTAACCCTCTCACGAATGGCGAAGTCAAAAAAGAGTTCGAGCGCGTCTTCAGCAGCGCCGTAGCGCTGCGCATGGAGGCCGACGTGCCGCTCGGCGCGTTCCTGTCGGGCGGTTTCGACTCCACAGCCGTCGTCGCGATGATGCAAGAACTGTCGTCGCGGCCCGTGCGCACGTTCTCCATAGGCTTCAACGAAACGGGCTATGACGAAGCGCCGTTTGCAAACCGCGTCGCCCAACACCTGCAAACCGAACACACGCAGCTCTACGTCACCGCAAAGCAGGCGATGGACGTGATCCCGAAGCTGCCCACGCTCTATGACGAGCCGTTTGCCGACAGCTCGCAAATCCCGACGTTCCTCGTCGCCGAACTCGCACGCCGCCACGTGACCGTCGCATTATCCGGCGACGGCGGCGACGAACTGTTCGGCGGGTACGTTCGCTACATTGTGGCCGACCGGATCGGTCGCGCAGCTTCGGTCGCCCCGTCATGGTTACGCAACGGCATCGCCGACGCGATCCGCAAAGTCGGTGCCGGCCGTTGGGACCGGATGTATGACGCCGTTACCCATGGCCGCGCTAAACGGCTCATCGGCGATCGCGCTGTGAAGTTCGCGGACTTCTTGGCGTCGAACACGCCGCTGCAGGGTTACGAGCGCATGGTGACGGCGTGGCCGCCTGCGGCGAACGTCGTGCTCGGGGCGAAGAACGGCCATACGCTGCCGCAACCGCCTGCGGGTCTTAATCCGGTCGAAGCAATGATGTTCTGCGATCTCGTCACCTACCTGCCGGGCGACATCCTGACGAAGGTGGACCGCGCGACGATGGGGGTCAGTCTCGAAGGCCGCGTTCCGTTCCTCGATCACCGCCTGGCGGAGTTCGCGTGGCGCTTGCCGCTGAAGGAAAAGATCGCCGGCGGCCAGGGCAAGCGCGTCGTCAAAGATTTCGTCTACAGCCGCGTGCCCAGGGCGCTAATGGATCGTCCCAAAGCGGGCTTCGGCGCACCCATCGGCGATTGGCTGCGTGGCCCGTTGCGCGACTGGGCGGAAAGTCTGCTAAGCGAAAAGCGCATCGCTTCCGAAGGCTTCTTCGATGCGAACACTGTCACTGCCTGCTGGCAGCGGCATTTGGCCGGACGCGGAAACGAGGATATCCGCCTCTGGCCGATACTGATGTTCCAAGCGTGGCTGGCCGGGACAAAGCACTGAGCTGCCCGCGTTGGTCGCTCACGATGCGAGGGCGAGCGAATCGTCGAGCTCAATTTCGGCGGTCGGGACAAGCTCGTTCAGTGTCGCCCACGCGACGGTGCGCGCTGAAAACAACTCGACGGCACGTTGGCGGCAGCTGCGGCCTATTTGGCTCAACGCATCGGGAGCTTCGATTGCGGAAATCATCGCGCGTGCCAAGCTGCTGCCCGACCGCGCGTCCACGAGAACGCCGTTGACGTGATTGACGATCGTCTCCTTACACCCCGGCACATCTGTCGTGATCACCGGCCGGCCCATCGCCATCGCTTCCAGCACGGTGCGCGGCGTGCCTTCGCGGTAGGACGGCAACACAAACACATGGCACCCCGCGAGATACGGGCGCACGTCGTCGGCCGCGCCGCCATAGTCGATCACGCCCTCGCGCACCCATGCGTCCACTTCTGCGGGCTTCACCGCGGCCGGGTTCGGGTCGAACGGTCCCAAAAGCCAGAAGCGCGCCGCCGGGTGCTCGCGCTTCACGAGCCGCGCGGCCTCCACATACTCGTACACGCCCTTGTCGCGCAGCAGCCGCGCGGTCATCAGAAACGTGATCGGCCCGTCGGGCATCGACGCGGGGCGGAAGTGGTCGAGGTCCACGCCGTTCGGGACTACGACGATCCGCTCGCCCAGACGTCGCACG
>JABFRX010000225.1 GCA_013140995.1 Alphaproteobacteria bacterium
ACTTTGTCGAGCCCTAAGCCTTCCGTGTAGGGGCGGCGGCCGATCGAGGAGAGTACGATATCGGTTTCGATCGTCTCGCGCGGGCCGCCGGCGGCGGGTTCGATCGCGACGTGGAGCGCGCCGTTCTTGCGGTCGACGCCGACGACTTTGGAGCCCAGTTTGAACGTCATGCCTTGCTTGGCCAGGATGCGCTGGAAGGTCTTAGCGACTTCGCCGTCGAGGCCGGGGGTGATGCGGTCCAGGAATTCGACGACGGTGACTTGGGCGCCCAGACGGCGCCAGACGGAACCCATCTCGAGGCCGATGTAGCCTGCGCCGATCACGAGTAGGCGCTTCGGCACGCTTTCGAGCGTCAAGGCGCCGGTCGAGGAGATGATGTCCTTTTCGTTCACGGCGACACCGGGCAGCGGCGTCGGCTCAGAACCCGTGGCGATGATGATCGCTTTCGCTTCGACGGTGCGGGTGGCGCCGGCGCTGCCTTTGATGTCAACGCGGGTGCCGCCTGCGAGCACGCCCATGCCGTAGACGTGTTCGACTTTGTTCTTCTTGAACAGGAACTCGACGCCTTTCGTCAGGCCGTCGACGGTCTTGTCCTTGTGCGCCATCATGGCGGCGAGGTCGAAGCTGACGCCGTTCGTTTTGATGCCGAGCGCGGGGAAGTGGTCCTTCGTTTCCTCGTAAAGTTCGGAGACGCGCAGCAGCGCTTTCGACGGGATGCAGCCGATGTTCAGGCAGGTGCCGCCCATCTTGCCGCGCTTTTCCACGCAGAGCGTGCGTTGGCCCAGTTGGCCCAAACGGATCGCGGCGTTGTACCCGCCGGGGCCGCCGCCGATGACGACGGCGTCGTAGGTATCGGTCATATCAAACTTCCAGGACGAGGCGCTCGGGCTCTTCTAGACATTCTTTCACGCGCACGAGGAACGTTACCGCTTCTTTGCCGTCGACCAGGCGGTGGTCGTAGGAGAGCGCGATGTACATCATCGGGCGGATTTCGACTTTGCCGTCGATCGCAACCGGGCGCTGTTCGATCTTGTGCATGCCCAAGATGCCCGATTGGGGCACGTTCAGGATCGGCGTCGACATCAGGCTGCCGTAGACGCCGCCGTTCGAGATCGTGAACGTGCCGCCTTGCAGCTCTTCCAACTTCAGCTTGTTGTCGCGGGCGCGCAGGCCAAAGTCGTTGATCTTCTTTTCGATGTCGGCAAACGTAAGTTCGTCGGCACCGCGCAGGACGGGAACGACGAGGCCGCGCTCCGTGCCGACGGCGACGCCGATGTCGTAGTAGTTCTTGTAGACGATCTCGTCGCCTTCGATCTCGCCGTTGACGGAGGGGATTTCCTTCAGCGCGATGATGCAGGCTTTGACGAAGAAGCTCATGAAGCCGAGGCGCACGCCGTGGCGCTTTTCGAACGTGTCTTTGTGCACGGCGCGCAGGTGCATGACGCCCGACATGTCGACTTCGTTGAACGTCGTGAGCTGGGCTGCGGTGTTTTGTGCTTCCTTCAGGCGTAGCGCGATCGTGCGGCGCAGGCGCGACATCGGCACGCGTTCTTCGCGCGCGGCCTGCGGGCGCGGGCCTGCTGGGGTGATGTGCATCGGACGCGGTTCGTTGGCGCGCGCTTCGATGGCCGAGAGCACATCGCCCTTCATCACGCGGCCGTCGCGGCCGGAGCCTGCGATTGCCGTCGTCGGGATGTTTGCCTCTTCAGCCATTTTGCGCGCGGAGGGCGCGACCGGCGCCGGTGTGGAGCGTGGCGGTTGGGGCGTGGGTGTTGGTTTTGGAGCGGCTTGCGGTACGGCTTGCGGTTTCGGTGGCGCCGCTGTGGCCCCTGCCCCTTCGCTCAGCGTGCCGAGCAAGCCGCCGACGGCGATCGTCGCGCCGGGCTGCACTTGGATTTCGGAGAGCACGCCGGCGGCCGGCGCGGGGACTTCGACCGTCACTTTATCCGTCTCAAGTTCGACCAAGGGTTCGTCGGCGCGCACGGCGTCGCCAGGTTTCTTCAGCCACTTGGCGACGGTCGCCTCCGTCACGGATTCGCCAAGGCCAGGCACGCGGATTTCGAGGGTCATTTCAATTCATCCAATGGTGTTGGCGCGCACCAGCGTTTGTGTCGCATCACAATCATACGGCCAATGCTTCGTCGAGGAGCGCTTTCAACTCCGCCTGGTGGCGGCTGCCGAGGCCTGCTGCGGGCGAGGCGGATGCTGGGCGGCCGACGTAGCGGGCGCGGGTGGTCTTGGCGCCGATGCGGTTTAGGACCCATTCGATGTGGGGTTCGATGAATGTCCAGCCGCCCATGTTCTTCGGTTCTTCCTGCGCCCATACGATGTCGGCTTTCAGGAAGCGGCCGAGTTCGGTGACCATCGAGCGCGCGGGGTACGGGTAGAACTGCTCGACGCGCAGAAGATAGACGTCGTTCAGCCCGCGTTTTTCGCGCTCTTCAAAGATGTCGTAGTAGACCTTGCCGGAGCATAGGATCACGCGGCGGATTTTGTCGTCGGGCGCGAGTTTGATCGTGCTCGACGTGGGGTTCGATTGCGCATCGTCGTGCAGCAGGCGGTGGAACGACGTTCCTTCCGACATCTCGCTGAGCTTCGAGACGCAGCGCTTGTGGCGGAGCAGCGACTTCGGCGTCATCAGGATCAGCGGTTTGCGGAAGTTGCGGTGGATCTGGCGGCGCAGCGCGTGGAAGTAGTTTGCCGGCGTCGATATGTTGCCGACCTGAATGTTGTCTTCGGCGCACTGCTGCAGAAAGCGTTCAAGGCGCGCGGAGGAATGTTCCGGACCTTGGCCTTCGTAGCCGTGCGGCAGCAGCATCACGAGGCCGGACATGCGCAGCCACTTGCGTTCGCCCGACGTGATGAACTGGTCGATCAAGACCTGCGCGCCGTTCACAAAGTCACCGAACTGCGCTTCCCAGAGGACGAGCGCCTTCGGTTCGGCCAGCGTGTAGCCGTACTCGAAACCGAGGGCTGCTTCTTCCGATAAGAACGAGTCGATGATTTCGAATTCGCCTTGGGCTTTAGAGACGTTTTGCAACGGGTGGTAACGCTCTTCCGTTTCTTGATCGACGAAAGCGGCGTGGCGCTGGCTGAACGTGCCGCGGCTTGAGTCTTGGCCCGCAAACCGGACATGGAAGCCTTCGTCGAGCAACGTGCCGAACGCGAGCGCCTCTGCGGTTGCCCAGTCGATGCCTTCGCCGGTTTCAACCATCTGCGACTTTTGCTGCAGCAACCGCTGGATTGTCTTGTGCAGGTTGACGTTGTCCGGCGTGCGGGTGAGAGCTTTGCCGACGCGCTTCAGATCATCGAACGGAACCGGCGTGTTGCCGCGGCGCTCTTCGCCTTCGGCTTGGCCGAAACCTGCCCAGGCGCCGTCGAGCCAATCGGCGCGGTTCGCCTTGAAGCCTGCGGCCGCCTCGAGCGCGTTCTGCAGGCGCTGATCGAACGCTTGGCGCATGGCGTCCCGTTCTTCCGGCGTGATCGAGCCTTCGTCGAGAAGGCGCTTTTCGTAGAGCGACAGCGTCGTGCCGTGCGCCTTGATCGCCTTGTACATCAGTGGCTGCGTGAACATCGGCTCGTCCGTTTCGTTGTGGCCGAAACGGCGGTAGCAGAACATGTCGATGACGACGTCTTTGTGGAACAGCTGGCGGAACTCGGTCGCCACGCGCGCGGCGTAGACCACCGCTTCCGGATCGTCGCCGTTCACGTGGAAAATCGGCGCCTGCACCATCAGGGCGACGTCGGAGGGATAGGGCGAGGAGCGCGAGTGCATCGGCGCGGTCGTGAAGCCGATTTGGTTGTTCACGACGACGTGGATCGTGCCGCCGGTACGGTAGCCGCGCGTACCCGACATCGCGAAACATTCGGCGACGATGCCCTGCCCCGCGAACGCCGCGTCGCCGTGCATGAGTACCGGGATAACCGTCGTACGATCGACCTTGTCGTTCAGTTGGTGCTGCTTCGCGCGCGCCTTGCCGAGTACCACCGGGTTGACCGCTTCGAGATGCGACGGGTTCGCGGCGAGCGAGAGGTGGACCTTGTTGCCGTCGAACTCGCGGTCGGACGAGGCGCCGAGGTGATACTTTACGTCGCCCGAACCGCCGACGTCGCCGGGGCTGGACGAGCCGCCTTGGAACTCGTGGAAGAGCGCGCGATACGGCTTGCCCATCACATTGCCAAGCACGTTCAGCCGCCCGCGATGCGGCATGCCGATAGAGATTTCCTTGGCACCGAGTTTGCCGCCGACCTTGATGATCTGTTCGAGGGCCGGGATCAGCGCTTCGCCGCCGTCGAGGCCGAAGCGTTTCGTGCCGACGAATTTGACGGCGCAGAAGCGCTCGAAGCCTTCGCCTTCCATCAGTTTCTGCAGAATCGCTTTCTTGCCTTCGGGCGTGAACACGACCTCTTTGTCCGCGCCTTCCATGCGCTGCTGCAGCCAGGCCTTTTGCGCCGGATCGGCGATGTGCATGAACTGGATGCCGATCTTGCCGCAGTAGGTTTTGCGCAGCACATCGAGCATTTGGCGCACGGTTGCGGACTCAAGGCCCAACATGCCGTCGATGAAGATCGGGCGGTCGAGGTCGTTCAGACCAAAACCGTAGCTTTCCGGGTGCAACTCCGGATGCGGGTCGGGCGGCGCCAACTTCAGCGGGTCGAGGTCGGCTTCGAGGTGGCCGCGCACGCGGTAGGCGCGAATCATTTGAATGGCGCGTACGGTGTCGACGACGGCGCGGCGGACTTCGTCGCTCGAGAGCGACGGGGCGATCGCGGCGATCTTTTGTTGCAGCTGGTGGACGGTCGCTTCGCGTGGCGGGGCCTTTGCAGCTTTCGCGTCTGCTTTCGCCGGCAATGCGGCGAGCGCGCGCGTCACCTCGTCCGTAGGTTCGGGCAAGGTTCGCGCCCAGGATGCGCCGGGGTTCGCGTCGCCGCGCGCGACGGTGCCGGCGAAGAACGCGCGCCAGCTTTCATCAACCGCGGCCGGGTTTTCGAGATAGAGCGCGAGCTGCTGCTCGATGTACGCGGCGTTCGCGCCGTAGAGAAATCCGGTTTGGGCGAAGACGTCGTTCGTGCGTTCGCGTGTGGCTTGCGGGGTTGCCATTTGTCTCGTCTCAACACTCGCGCCCGCGTCATCGCCGGCGAATCAAACTAACCTTTCAACACACGCACGAGCGTCGTGCCCAGTGCGGCGGGCGAGTCGGCGACGGTGATGCCTGCCGCGCGCATCGCTTCGATCTTGCCTTCGGCCGTTCCTTTACCGCCGGAGACGATCGCGCCGGCGTGGCCCATGCGCTTGCCGGGCGGCGCGGTCACGCCTGCGATGAAGCCCACGACCGGTTTTTTCACCTTCGATTTTTTGAGGAATTCGGCCGCGTCTTCTTCGGCCGAACCCCCGATTTCGCCGATCATAATGATGGATGTCGTTTCCGGATCGGCAAGGAACATCTCGAGCACGTCGATGAAGTTCGTGCCGTTGACCGGGTCGCCGCCGATACCCACACACGTCGTCTGGCCAAGGTTCGCCGCCGTCGTTTGCGCGACGGCCTCGTAAGTCAGCGTGCCGGAGCGGGACACGATGCCGACCGAACCGCGCTTATGGATGTGGCCCGGCATGATGCCGATCTTGCATTCGCCGGGCGTGATGACGCCGGGGCAGTTCGGGCCGACGAGCCTGGTCTTCGAGCCTTGCAGCGCGCGCTTCACCCGCACCATGTCGAGCACGGGGATGCCTTCGGTGATGCAAACGGCGAGCGCCACGCCCGCGT
>JABFRX010000246.1 GCA_013140995.1 Alphaproteobacteria bacterium
ACCCGATGGGCCGCGTCGGCCAAATGGACGAACTCCGCAACCTCGCCACGTTCCTGATGGCCGACGGCTGCGACTACCTAACCGGCGAAACGATCGCAATCGACGGCGGCGGCTTCTTGGGCGGCGCCAGCCCCAAGCTAAAGAAGAGAAATCGTGGACGCATTTTTGGAATTGGGTGAGCTATTCGGCCGCCTTGCGACGGCCACGAGCTTTATGTCGGTTTGCACGTTGTTGCAGCAATACGGCGCGAGCCATGGCTTGACGCGCGTATCGTTCTTCGACTTGCAGCGGACAAGCGCGCGCGCCAGCGATGCGATCATGTGCACGAACATGCCGTCGGGTGTTCTGCGCCGCCTCGATCTTGCAGGAGATTTTTCAACACATCCGTTGATCGAATGTGCCCGCGAAGCGCATGCGCCGTTCGAAATCGCGCTGCCCGCAAGCCTAGGCTTCTTGGGCAAGCACAGCCACCATCGGGACGCGACCCTGCCGCCGAACGGTCTCGTCGTGCCGATTCGCGAAGGTGACGCCGCTGTCGCCATGGCGGCGCTCGTCGGCGCAAGACCAATGCTTACCGCGCTATGCCGCGATAAGTTGAAACTCGCCGTGCACGCAGGCTGGCATCGCGGTCAGGAACTGAACGCCGGAACGTCGACAGCAGAGACGACCTCGTTGACGCGTCGCGAACTCGAATGCCTGTCGTGGGTCTCGCGCGGCAAAACCGATCAAGACATCGCCCGCATCGTCGGCGTCGCGCCGCGCACCGTGCGCTTCCACATCGACAACGCGAAGACGAAGCTGAACGTCGGAAGCCGCGTGCAAGCGATCGCCAAACTACTGCGCGAACGCCCGGACCTCGTGAGAGCGAGTTAGAACGTCACGACGGCTTTGCCGATCACGCGCCGTTCCGCCATCGCGCGGAACGCGTCGATCGCTTTGTCCAGCGTCACGCTCAAACCGATATGCGGCTTGACCTTCCCGTCATGCGCGAAGCGCTCGACCGCGGCAACATTCTCGCGGCCCTTCTCCGGAAACTGACGCCCGTACTCGCCCGCGCGCACACCGACGACCGAGAACCCTTTGATCAGCGGCATATTCACACTAACAGATGGGATGCGTCCGCTTGTGAACCCGATGACCAGCAATCGCCCGTCGAACGCCATGCACCGCACGCTCTCGTCGAACACGTCGCCGCCGACAGGGTCGTAGACGACGTCCACGCCGCGGTCGTTTGTGATCCGCTTCACCTCGTCGCGAAAACCGCGCGTATAGTCGATCACGTGATGCGCACCGCGGCCTTTCAACACTGCAAGCTTCTCCGCCGCACCCGCCGTCGCAATAACGATGGCACCCAGCAACAGCCCCAGGTCCACCGCCGCCATGCCGACACCGCCCGCTGCCCCATGCACGAGCACTGTCTCGCCCCGCTGCAGCATCCCGCGCCGCACCAGCGCGACGTACGCCGTCAACCAAGCCCCCGGATAACTCGCCGCCTCCGCCCACGTCATCGCCGCCGCCTTAGGCCGTAGAGTAGCCGCAGGCACGTTTACCTCCGACGCCATCATCCCGAAACGCGAGGCAACGACGACGTGATCGCCCACCTTCACATCGCGCACGCCCTCGCCCACCGCGACGACCTCACCCGCACCCTCCATGCCGGGCACGAACGGCAGCGGCGGCTTCAGCTGATACTTGCCTTGCGTCATCAACACGTCGGGAAAATTCAACGACGCCGCGCGCATCCTGACCCGCACTTCACCACCCTGCGGCGCCGCCAACGTCTGCTGCTCGATCTTAAGCGTCGAAAAATCATCCGCCAACGCCGGGCAGACAAGCGCGCGGATCATGCGATCGCCTTCCGCAAATCCTCGATGATTTCGAACAACGCGGCCTTCGCCGCCGGCACAGCACCGCTCATCGCCGTGAAGCAATGCCCAAGCGAGTCGTAGCAACGATAGACGACCGGCACGCCGGCAGCCTTCAACCCCTCGGCATAAATGCGGCCCTGATCGACCAGCGGGTCATGCCCCGCCCCGTAGATCAGTGCCGGCGGCAAGCCGCTCAAGTCCGTGTTCAAGCCTGGCGAGCCACGCAGGTCGAGCGTTCCCGTCTCATGATCGTCAAAATAATGGTCGCGGAAGTAATACATCATCGCCTTGTTCAGCGGATAAGACGCGCCGTACGACTCCATCGACGGCGTCTCCATCCGCCAAACCACGGCCGGATAAATCATCATTTGAAGCATAGGCCCAGGCTCGCCGAGCCGCCGCATCTCTTGCGAAATCACCGTGGAGATATAGCCGCCCGCAGAATCGCCGCCGACCGCCACCCGCCCGGGAAGCGCGCCGAGCGCCTCTACATTGTCGCGCACCCAGCGATACGACGCGATCCCATCGTCGACCGCGGCCGGGAACTTATGCTCCGGCGCCAAGCGGTAGTCGACCGAAACGACCAGGCACCCTGCTCGTTCGGCAATGTGCGTACAGAACACGTGGCATGTATCGAGGTCGCCGACCACGCACCCGCCCATGTGATAATAAACGAGCGTCGGCACCAGCCGGTTCGCCAAGCGTGGCCGGTATGTGCGCGCGTTGATGATCCGCCCGTCCGCCGGAATTTCGATATTTGCGACATCGACCTCGCGCGCGGGGTCGCCTTCGACAAGCTTCATGGAAGCATTCACGAACTTGCGCGCCTGAACTGGCGGCAAGGACTCGATTGCCGCTTGAAGCTTCGCGGCGGCGCCCAAGAACTGAATCCGCGGATCGAGCGTCCGCCCTTCGATGGTGATCGGCTTGCCGCCCGTGAACGCTATGAGCCAGCGCGGGGGAATGCTCAAAAGTGTGCGGACGACGTGCTTCAGCATGCGAGACGCAAGGGAACGCGGGGGCACCTTGTAGTGTCAAGCCTTCGCGTGTCCGGGCGGTGCGGTTAATCACACTCGCCTGACCGGCGATTAGCCGATCGCCCGCCGCAACGTTTCGACGATCTCGGCGAGCGCGACCTTCGCCCCAGGCACCGCCCCGCTCATCGCCGTAAATCCATGCGCCAAGTGGTCATAGCAGCGGTAGATGACGGGCACGCCCGCGACCTTTAGCGCCTCCGCATAATCGCGGCCCTGATCGACCAGCGGATCGTGCCCGGCCGTGTAGATGAAGGCCGGCGGCAATCCGCTCAAATCCGTGCAACGGCCGGGCGAGGCTTTCAACTCCGGAATCTCCTTCTCCGGATCGGCGAAATACTGACGGCGGAAATAGTCCATGACCGGTGCCGTTAACGGATAGGCTTGCGCGAACGCCGTCATCGACGCCGTCTCAGACAGCCAATCGACCGCGGGATAAATCAACAGCTGCAGCACCGGCGCCTTCTCGTTCGCGCGCTTCATCTCTTGCGACACGACCGCGGAGAGATACCCGCCAGCCGAGTCGCCGCCGATCGCGACCCGGTTCGGATTGCCGCCCAAGGCCTTCGCATTCTCGCGCACCCAGCGGAACGCGCTAAGCGCATCGTCAACCGCCGCCGGATACTTGTGTTCCGGCGCCAAGCGGTAGTCGACGGAGACGACCAAACACCCAGCCCTAAACGCGATCTCCGAGCAGAACACATGGCACGTCTCAAGATCGCCGATCACGCACCCGCCCATATGGAAATACACAAGCGTCGGCACGAGCCGGTTCGGCAGCCGCGGCTTGTACGTGCGGGCGCGAATGCTGCGTCCGTCCGCCGGGATCTCGATCTCAGCGACGTCGATGTCATGCGCAGGCTCGCCGTCGAGCATCGCCAAGCCCGCAGCCGCGGCTTTGCGCGCATCGGCCGGAGCCATCGTCTCAAGCCCCGGCTGACGCTTCGCCATCGCGGCGAGGAACTGCAGCCGCGGGTCGAGCGTTCGCTCTTCGATTGTCACGGGTTTGCCCCCTGACGCGGCAACGAGCCAACTGCCGGGCAAGCTCAACAAGCTGCGCACAAACAACTTCTGCATGCGCCGAAATTGCGGGCGCGAGCGCAAGTGTCAAGCCGTTTGGGTGACACGTCAGCCCGTGTTAACCTCTTGAAGCTCGCGATTGAAGGAATTGCCTCATGTCACAGCACGACCTCGTCATCCGCAACGGCACGATCTTCGACGGCACCGGCGCGAAAGACTTCGACGGCGATGTCGCCGTTAACGCCGGCCGCATCGTCGAAGTCGGCCGCGTGAGCGGCGCCGGCCGTGAAGAGATCGACGCGAAGGGAAAGATCGTCACGCCCGGCTTCGTCGACATCCACACGCACTACGACGGCCAGGCAACGTGGGACGAACGCCTCACGCCCTCCTCGTGGCACGGCGTCACGACGGCGGTGATGGGCAACTGCGGTGTCGGCTTCGCCCCGTGTCGCGACGGCGACCACGACATGCTGATCCGCCTGATGGAGGGCGTAGAAGATATCCCCGGCGTTGTCCTTACCGAAGGTCTGAAGTGGAACTGGGAAACGTTTCCCGAGTTCCTAAACGCGCTGGAAGCGCGCCCGCACGACATCGACTTCGCGGCGCAAGTCCCGCACGGCGCGCTGCGCGTCTATGTGATGGGCGAGCGCGGCGCCGACCGCGAACCGGCGACGGAGGGAGAGATCGCCACTATGGGCCGCATCGCGCGCGGCGCCGTTGAGGCGGGCGCCTTGGGCTTCTCGACCTCGCGCACGCTGAACCATCGGACGAGCGACGGCAAACCGACACCAACACTCACCGCCGCCGAAGACGAGCTGCTCGGCATCGCGATGGGCCTCAAAGCCGCGAACCGAGGTGTGCTGCAGGTGGTCTCCGACTTCCTCGACCCCGCACAAGAACTGTCGATGCTGCGCCGTCTGGTCGCCGAGTCCGGCCGCCCGCTCTCGTTCTCGCTCGCCCAGAGCGACCGCGGGCCGGACGCCTGGAAGATGTTGCTGCAATTCCTCGACCAATGCGCCGCCGACAAGCTGCCCGTGAAAGCACAAGTCTGCGGCCGCCCTGTCGGACTGCTGCTAGGCCTGTCGCTGACACTGAACCCGTTCTCCGCACACGAAAGTTATCAAAGGATCGCGACCCTCCCCTTCGCCGAGCGCCTCGCCGCAATGAGGACGCCTGAGATGCGCTCACGGCTGCTGTTGGAGGAACCAGCGAGCGACAACCCGTTCGTCAAAGCGGTGCTGCGCAATTTCGCAAAAATGTTCCCGCTCGCCGATCCGCCGGACTATGAGCCCACACCCGACATGAGCCTCGGCGCGCAAGCCGCGCGGCAAAACAAGCGCGCCGAAGAACTTGCCTACGACTGGCTGCTCGCCGACGACGGCAAAGCACTGATCCTGTTCCCGTTCCTGAACTACGCGAACGACAGCCTGGAACCGTCGCTCGCGATGATGCGCCACACGGGTACGATCTTGGGGCTCGGCGACGGCGGCGCGCATGTCGGCATGATCTGCGATGGCAGCTTCCCGACCTCGATGCTGACGCACTGGACGCGCGACCGCGTGCGCGGTGAAAAACTCCCGCTCGAATGGGTGATCAAAGCCCAATGCCGCGACACCGCCGAAGCCGTCGGCCTGCTCGACCGCGGCTTGCTCAAACCAGGCTACAAAGCCGACCTCAACGTGATCGACCACGCCCGCCTAACGCTGCACCGGCCAACGGTGGCCTACGACCTGCCCACCGGCGGCAGGCGCCTTGTGCAACACGCCGACGGCTACGACGCGACAATCGTCTCCGGCCAAATCACCTACAGAAACGGCAACCCA
>JABFRX010000065.1 GCA_013140995.1 Alphaproteobacteria bacterium
GGGTAGGGCGAGGGTGTGGCCCGCGCGAGAAACCCGATCGCGAGCATGTGCTCCTCGATCACCCCCCCGATGGCGGCCAGAAGCGAGGGGACATATTGCCGGTTCATCCACTGCCCGCCGCGCGGATCGAACACGGCTTTGAGTTCTTCGACCACGAACGAAACGTCCCCGCCGCGCCGGAACACGGCCGAAATCATACGCGTCAGCGCGACGGTCCAAGCATAGTGCTCCATATTCTTCGAGTTGATGAAAATCTCGAACGGCCGCCGCCGCCCGCCTTCAACGGTATCGTTGATCGTGATGTAGATCGCGTGATCAGACTCGGGCCAGCGCAGCTTGTACGTCGTGCCCGGCAGAGCCTCCGGCCGGTCCAGCGGGCGCGAGATGTAGACGACGCCGCCGTCTTTCGTCTTCGCCGCCGGCGCAAACACTTCCGCCACCGGCGTCGGCACCGCCTCGAGCTTCGGCGCGGGCACCGCCTTGCGCGGCTCCTCCACGCTCAACACAGAGCCCGTGATGTCGTTCGGCCGCCACGTCGTGCAGCCTTTGCACCCGCGCTCATAAGCGTTCAGATACACGTCCTTGAACGCATCGAACGAAATGTCGGCCGGGCAGTTCACGGTTTTCGAAATCGAACTATCGACGTATTTCTGCGCGGCAGCCTGAACCGCAATATGCGAATCCGGCGAAAGCTCCTGCGCATTCACGAAGTAATCCGGCAGCTCCGCGTTGCCATGCAACTGCCGGAACAACCGGTGCGCATAGTCCTCGACGGCCTCTTCGCTCTTCGTCCCGTCTGCCCGCGTGATCTTGCGTTTGTAGGTATAGGCGAACACCGGCTCGATCCCGCTCGAAACGTTCTCGGCCAGCAGCGAAATCGTCCCCGTCGGTGCGATCGAGGTCAGCAGCGCATTGCGAATCCCATGCGCGTTGATCAACGCGCGCAACTCCGCATCGAGTCCCGCCACCGTCTCACCCTGCAAATACTTCTTGCCGTCGAATAGCGGGAACGAGCCCTTCTCCGACGCCAACTCGCACGACGCCGAATAAGCCGCCCGCCGCAGCGCCTTAAACCACCGCTCGATCAGCGCAACCGACTCGGCACTTCCGTACCGTGAGCGGCACATGATCAGCGCATCCGCCAACCCCGTCACGCCAAGCCCGATCCGCCGCTTGGCCTTCGCCTCACGCTCCTGAGCGGGCAGGGGGTAGTTCGAAACATCGATGACGTTATCGAGAAAACGCACGGCCACGCGGGTCAGCCGGTCGAGTTCCACCTCATCTAGCCGCGCCTCCCCCGTGAACGGCGCCTTGATCAGCTTCGTGAGATTGATCGACCCCAACAAACACGCGCCATAGGGCGGCAACGGCTGCTCCCCGCACGGGTTCGTGGCCGAAATCGCTTCCGCGTACCAAAGATTGTTCCGCTTGTTGATCCGGTCGATGAAGACGACGCCCGGCTCCGCGTAGGCATAGGTCGACGCCATAATACGGTCCCAAAGTCCGCGCGCCGACACCGTGCGATAGACTTGGCCCTCGAACACCAGATCCCAAGGCTGATCGCGCTCGACCGCCGTCATGAACGCGTCGGTGACGAGTACGGAGAGATTGAAGTTGCGAAGCCGCTCCTTGTCGCGCTTGGCCTCGATGAAAGCCTCGATGTCCGGATGATCGCAGCGCAACGTCGCCATCATCGCCCCGCGGCGCGATCCGGCCGACATAATCGTGCGGCACATCGCGTCCCACACGTCCATGAAAGACACCGGCCCGGACGCATCCGCGCCGACGCCCTTCACCGCCGCACCCGAAGGCCGGATCGTCGAAAAATCGTGCCCGATGCCGCCACCCTGCTGCATCGTCAGCGCGGCTTCTTTCAGATTGTCGAAGATCGACGTCATGTCGTCGGAAATCGCGCCCATGACGAAGCAATTGAACAGCGTGACCGTCCGCCCGGACCCGGCGCCAGCGATCACCCGCCCCGCGGGCAGGAACTTGAAGTCCGAAAGCGCGCGCTGAAACTCACCCGTCCAATAGCTTCGGTTCTCAGGCTTCTCGGCGATAGCCACAGCCCCAGCAACCCGCGCCCAAGTCTCCTCAATGGACGCATCCGCATGCACAACACCCGGCCCCTGAAGCCGGTACTTCAGCTGCCAAATCTGCTCAGAAATCTCAGCCGACTTCGCCATCGCAAACGCACACGTCCATCGCCACCCAACACCCCAAAACATAGCGCAACCCAGCGCCTAAGTCCAGAATTTGTTCTTGTTACGTTCGACAGGGCGGCTACGCCGTGCTATTCACCAAAAGCGGTGGAGCCAGCGCAGCAAGATTAAACACGAAGGATTCGAAGGTTCACAAAGGGGCACGAAGGCGCCGGAGAATTGCCGATGATCGATCAACTTACCAAACGACTCCCAGACGAAACCGAGCGCCTCGCGACAATCGTGGTCGATGCGGGCTTCAAGGTTCATAAGACACTCGGACCGGGCCTGTTGGAGTCTGATTACGAGCACTGCCTTGCATACGAGTTCGCAAAGCGCGGCCTCGTCGTAAAGCGTCAAGTACCCCAACCGATCACCGACGACGGAACGACGCTTGAAGCGGGTTATCGCATCGACATGCTGGTGAACGGCGTCATCGTGGTCGAAGTCAAGGCAGTAGAGGCGACCACGCCGATCCACATTGCTCAATGCTGACCTACCTAAACCTATCCGGCTGCCGCTTAGGCTTCCTGATGAACTTCAGCATGCCAACGTTCAGAAGCGGCATTCGCCGCTTCGTCGTCTAACCTTCCCTTGGCGCGAAGCGCCAAAAAATCCCGTATGAACAGAAGTGTACCCGCGACCACGGTCCCTTCGTGACTACTTCGTGGCTACTTAGAGTCCTTCGTGTTTAACACTGAAGCTCCACCGCGCCGCCCTTAGCGTTGACCACATATTTCCGCCGCAAACAGTGTCCACCATCACTCGACGAACCAACTTCCCCACGCGAAACTCACCCCATGGCGTGCTGTGCGATCGCGTTTTTCTTGATCAGCCAAATCCTCTGGCCCCTCCGCTGGATCGCCGTGCGCATTCCCGTCGCCGTTCGTAACAACGCCGTCAGTTGGTCGCCCAGCGATACCGCCCCGTGCCCTTCGCACGCATTCGCCAGCACCGGCGCACTCGTCCTCGCCGCCACGCTCATGCTGGGCTCGATCGCTCAAGCCGGCGCGCATGACCCGATCTGCTCCACCCATGACGCTCGCGGAAACTAACGCGCTTGCCCTCATCACCCGCCGGCCGAGAGGTCCGGTGACCGCCAAACATCAACGCCGTGCCTTCGCCGTCTACGTGATCATCTGGATCGTGGGTTTACTCCCCGCGCTGACGCACAGCGCGCCGCTACAAACCTTCGGCCTCGGCCTCTGGTTTCCGGGCGGAGGCTACCTGGCCCAAGGCGAGATCATCGCCTTCCTCACGACGATCACACTCTTCGGTCTCGCCGTCCTCGCCTGGTTCTGGGCAGGCATGGTGATCGCGCCAATCGCTGTCTGGGTCGGCGCCGCCGTCGCGGCAGCTCTGATCGCGCAAGAACCGCTAACGTCGGCGAGCTACATGGTGGTCTTTGCCGCGATGTCTGCGCTCGTACTGACCTACATCGCCGCCGACGCGATCCGCGAATCTGCTCTCACCAGCAAGCGCAACCGCCGCAACGCGTTCTTGGCCCACTCGCTCGCCCAAGTCAGAGAACGCGCCGCAAACCCGCAACCCGAAGCGCGCGAACTCACCCCGGATCAACTGGCGCACCTGCGCTACATCTACGATCGCGCACTGCAGCCGGTGGAACAATTCGGCGGCTTCAACATCATCGAACAATTCCAGCCCGCCTCGCTGCGCTACCAACTGAACCACATGGGCTTCGCGCTTGGCGTCGCGCAATCCGCCTACCTGCCAAGCTTTACCGGCTACCACGCTGAAGCCCAAAACAACCTGATCCAAAAATATCTGCTCCGCCGCGTGTGGAGCTACTGGATCTACGAATCCATGTGGGGTCACCTGAATTTCAAGAATTTCGACCCCGCCCAGCACGACAACATCATGCTGACCGGCTGGTTTGGCCTGCAAGTCGGCCAATACATGACCGCAAGCGGCGACCGCCGCTACGCAGAGCCCGGCAGCTTGGCCTTCAAACTCAACACCAGCACGACCTACACGCACAGCTTCAAATCGCTGGCCGGGTCCATCGTCGCAAACTACAGCCACTACAAAGACGATTTCTGCCTCTACCCGTGCGAGCCGAACTGGATCTACCCGCTCTGCAATCACTACGGCATGGCAGCGCTCGCCGCCCACGACCACCTGTTCGGCACCGACCACGTCACCCATCTATTGCCACGCTGGCTCGAAAAATTAGAAACCGAATTCACCGACAGCGCCGGCACGCCTATCGGCTTACGCTCAAAGCACCTGGGTCTCGAATTCCCATTCCCCGTCTGGGAAGCGGACCTCAGCCGCTTCACAAGCTGCTTCGCCCCGGACTTGGCCCAGCGCCAATGGGCGATCGCGCGCAAAGAAATCGAACCGCGCTTGAAAGCGAACGCAAACGGCAAGCTCCGCATCAAGCTGCCAGGCCCCGGCGCAGACCCCGGCAACTACGGCATCGGCCACGGCGTCACCTACTGCGGCCACCTGATCGCCGCCCGCGAATTCGGCGACACCGAAATCGCCGAAGCCGCCCAACAAAGCCTAGGCGAAGACTGCGGCCTCGACGACCAACGCGGCGTCCGCCGCTACCTTAAAGCCTCAAACCTGATCAACGCCCAAGCCGCTCTTGGCAGCATCATGCAAACCGGCGCCTTCCGCCGCTCCGTGGTCGAAGCCCCAACTCAAGCGAGCCGCACCGGCCCCATCCTCGCGCACGCGAACTACCCCGAAGTCCTCGTGGCTCATGCTTCAAGTGACGGCACCAACCTCAATCTCGTCCTCTATCCTGGCAAAGGCGACGGCCCGCAAACGCTCACGCTTGCACGCCTCAACCCCGGCGCCCGCTACCGCATCGAGGAAACGGAGAGCGAATTCGTGGCCGACTCACGGGGCACGGCATCGATCGCGATTGGCCTGCGAAACCGGACATCGCTCGCGATCAGAAACGTTGCCAGCACCGGCAACACTGGTTGATATGATCTTGTGATAGGAGCGAGTTGCACCGAATGATTCGAATCGCCGGTCGGGGCGACATCCCTCGCATCGTGGCCATCCGCGCATCCGTTCGCGAGAACCGGCTCTCCGACCCCTCGCGTGTCACGACGGCCGATATCTCCTGGTTCGCCGAACACGGCCCGATCCACGTCTGGCAGTCCGCGAACGGCGTCCAGGGCTTTGCGGCGGGCGACCCCCGCGACGGCAGCATTTGGGCACTATTTGTCGATCCCGCCTTTGAGGGCCAAGGTATCGGTCAGGCGCTGATCAATGCGGCGTGCGACTCGCTACGCCAAGCCGGCCACCGCGTCGCAACGCTTAGAACAGGCGTGAACACGCGCGCGGAGCGCTTCTACGTGAAGAACGGATGGACCGCTCAAGGCCTGGACGCTCGCGGCGAAATGACTTTCACCAAACTGATTTGACGGAACGCAAGGACGCTCGAACGGGCAGTCACTCTCATCGTGTCCGTTGTGGCGTGAAACCCCGCATCGACACTGCACTCACGCGGCGCAAGGTCCATGAGCATCTTGGCGGCCTGGCTTTTCAAACCGTCGGCCGTCGCTTCAGCTCCACCTCCAACTCAGCAATCCGCGCCTTCAGCGCCTCCACCGCCGGTTCGATCTGCTCCACCGTGAACCGTGGCGTGATGTGTTGCGGGCAGTTCCAATCGAACGCCTCGACGTCCACCACCAGCGCACGCTCCGGCACCGCTTTGTAGCCGGGCACGATCAGCGCTTTGGCGAGTGCCGGGTTCGCCTCCAATTCGACCGACCGCACACGCCCCAGCACCTTCAACCGCGCACGGTTCGGATAGTCCATAAAGAAGAACGCCGCGCGATTGTCTTCCGTAAGATTGCCGACACTCAAAAACTGCCGGTTCCCGCGAAAGTCGGCGAAGGCGAACGTACGCTCCGACAACACCTTCACGAACCCCGCCGGCCCACCGCGATGCTGCATGTACGGCCACCCTTCGTGGCCCACTGTCGCCATATAGAAACTGTCGCGCACCGCGATGAACGCCGCCTCGCGCTCCGTCAAGCGATCCGCCTCGCCCGCCGCATCGTCGTGCCGCGCCATCGCCGCACGGCTGCCGTTCGCCTCCTGCGCCGCCTTGACGGCGGGCGAAGTCAACAGATTCACAAAATGCGAGGTCATGGGTCACTCCTTCAGGCGCGCGCCAGCACTTCGACGCCACCGTGAATCATGGCTTTGAGATCGCGCTTCGATGCTCCAGCGCGCGCGCGTATTGCGAGGCTGAACAACAAACTCGAAGCCATCTGCCCAAGCGCGCTCGCGTCGGCGGTGGGTTTCAGGTCGCGCTTCTTGATCGCGAGCTCAAACCGCGCACGTAGCGCCGCATCCGTCGCCTCAACCGCTGCTTTCAACACCTGCCGGATCGCCGCATCGTTTGTGGCTTCGGCCGGCAACGTGCAGATCGCAAGGCACCCGCGCGGGCCATGGCTGCCGGACATGTAGAGCTGCAACGCACCGTCGTAGAACGCGGTCAACTCGTGTGCGAGCGGCTTCACCCCGGTCAACATCGTAGCCGCGGCCGCCGAAAACTGCTTCAGAAACGCGTCCACCGCGCTCAGATAAAGATCGCGCTTCGATCCGAACGCGGCCGCAAGGCTCGGCCGGGCAACGCCGGTCGCCGCCGCCAAATCGTCCAACGAAACGCCGGAAAACCCACGAGTCCAGAACGCGGCGAGCGCGGCTTGCCGGACCGCCGCCTCGTCGAAGGCGCGTGGGCGGCCGCGCGGCCGTGCTTCATTTTTATGCGGCATCGCAAATAATCCTTGACGCTCAGGCGCTCAAACTATATTTATGCGGATACGCATAAATATCAAGGAGTGACCGATGGATCTCTATTTCGCGCCGCTATCTTGCTCGCTGGCAAGCCGTATCGCTCTTTACGAGGCGGGCATCCCCGCGAACTTTCACCAAGTGACGCTGATGACGAAGAAGCTCGCCGACGGCCGCGACTACCTTGCCATCAACTCGAAGGGCCAGGTTCCGGCGCTCCGCCTGGCCAACGGCGAAATCCTGACCGAAGGCCCGGCAGTGCTCCAGTACATCGCCGATCAAGCGCCCGCCGGTAAACTCGCCCCCGCAGCCGGCTCGCCCGCGCGCTACAAGCTGCAGCAATGGCTGAACTACATCTCGACCGAAGTGCACAAAGCCGTGTTCTACGCGATGTTCAATCCGGCAAGCCCGCCCGAAGCCAAAGCCTTCGCCCGGGACGTGCTCCTCCCCGCGCGCTACGCGGTCCTAAGCGACCACCTCAAAGACCGCGACTTCTTGCTCGACGCCTTCACCGTCGCCGACGCCTACCTGGTCACAACATTGAACTGGGCCAAGCCAGCGGGCGTCGATCTCGCGAAATGGCCGGTCCTCGCGGCCTACTATCAACGAATGGCCGCGCGTCCTGCAGTTGCCAAAGCGTTCGGCGAGGAGATCGCTCTACGCGCTGCTTGAAACAGGCGCCGCGCGATATCCACCCTCGGCCAGCAACCGCGCCACAGCTTCTTCCGTGCGCTTCTCAAGCTCCGCCATGAACGCAGCGCGCTTTAAGCCCGGCATGATCGCGGGCAGGAACTCGACGATAACTTTGCCGGGCTTGCGCAAGAAACCGCGCCGCAGCCAGAACAGGCTCGAATTGTGCGCCATCGGCACGCACGGAATGTCGAGCATCGAATAGAGCGCGGCGACGCCGGGTTTGTAATCCGGCGTAGCCCCGATCTCGCGCCGTGTGCCCTCCGGAAAAATAACGATCGGCCGTCCTTCGGCGAGCCGCGTCTTCGCGTCCGCGATCATCGTGCGGATCGCGCTCGGCCCAGCCTCCCGGTCGATCACGATCATCCGGGCTTTACGCGCATACCAGCCATAGCCCGGGATCATCAGCAGCTGGCGCTTCATCACCGTCGCTGGATGATGCACCAGCACGTGCGCAGCCAGCGTCTCCCACATGGACAGGTGCTTCGCCGCAATCATCACCGGCCCCGGCGGAATATTCTCGCGGCCCCGAACCTCGTACTCGAGGCCCGCGATCCATTTGAGGCCCCACAAGCTCACCCGCGCCCAAATCTCCTGACCGCCCAGCGTGACCTTGCGGTCGAGCAACAGCGCCGGAATGTAGGCAAGATTGATCAGCGTCGACCACGTCCAGAAGAACGCTTGAAACAGGAACGAGCGAAGGGCGAGCAACGGAGGTCTCGGCAGGGTTTCGAACGGGCGGAGTTGTGCGCGATTGGGCGCGCTTTAGGCAAGCGCGCTTTAGGTCGGCGTTCCCACAAGCTGAGCGTTTTCGCCCGGCGCCCGCTCGATCGTGGCAGGTTCGGGCAGTCCGGCAGGCTGGCTCCAGAACCGCGTCGCCGCAGCCACCCTGACGGTCGCGCCCAAGAACTTGATGTACTCCCAAGCGAGCACGCCCGTCGTCTCCGGGTCGCGCCACCAATCCTCAAGTCTCACGCGGTCCGGGAATACGGGGTAGGGCACGAACTGCGTGAACGGAGACACGGCCGAAAGCTCCATCAAGCTGCGCGGCATGTGATAGCTCGCGGTGACGACAATGACGGAGCGATAATTGTGTTCGGCGACCCACGCGGCCGTCTCGCCCGCGTTGCCGATTGTATCCTCCGCGCCGCGCCCCAGATCGACACAGCACCCCGCGCGCGACGGCATCGCACCGCCGACCGCCGCAAACAGTTCCTCGCGCTTAGTCTCGGCATGCACGCCCGAAATCAAAAGCCGCCCGCCTTTACCGTGCTCCAATAGTTCGAGCCCCGCTTGCAAGCGCCCTTCGCCGCCGGTGAGCGCCACGATCGCATCTGCCGTGCCCGGATCGGCCGACGTACGCGATAGCGACCACACGAAGATCGGGAAGCCTAACGCCGCGAGCACAAAGACAAGCGCGGCGACGCGAAACGCGAAGCCGATCATTGCCCGTCCTCCATAACGCCGTCGCTGCGCAAGACTTATCGCTCCAGGGACACCTTTCAGCGGTCCGAAAGCAGAGCCTCGACCGCCGATGTTAGGGAAGCATAAACCCGGACCGTTAAAATGTCCTGCGGCAGCCCTTTGGCAAGGAGTTCCGCCCCTTTTCCGGTCCTAACCAAAACGGGCCGCACACCCGCGGCCACTGCGGCCCGCAAATCCGTCACCTGATCGCCGATCATCACGGCTTCGTGTGCGGATACCCGGAAATGCGCCAACGCCTCGCGCAGCATGCCGGGCGCGGGCTTGCGCCGCTCGCTGAGCGAATTCGGCGCGTCCGTACACGTCAAAAGCAGATCCAACCGCGCACCCGCCGCTGCCAACTCCGCACGCAGTTTCTCATGAATGCGCTCAAGCATACTGGCTGAGATGATTCCGCGTCCGACAACCGATTGATTGCTGACAAGCGCCGTCTTGATCCCGGCCACATTCAGTTGCGCGACGGCCGCAGCGGCACCGTCGATGACCTGTAACTCGCCCGGATGCTTAACGTAACCGTCGCGCTCCTCCGTGAGCACGCCATCGCGGTCCAGCATCACAAGCTTCATGGCATCCGGCCGAGCACGCGCAGCACCGTGAACCGCGCGGTCCACATCGCGATCAGCCCCATCATCACCGGCACCAACAGCAGCCACGTGTAGTGCAGCGGCGAACTCACGAACTGCGGCAGATACTGCGCGCCGACCGGCGCCTCGCGGCTATCCATCAGGAAACTACTTCCGACAAGCGTCACGGCCGCAAGCACCAAGCCGATGATCCCGCCGCGCACGCCTAGCCACAAAAAGTGCCGCTGAAACTCGTTCGCAATGAAGACGTCGCGCGCACCGATCATATGCACGACCTCGACGATCTCGCGATGCGCCTGGAGGCCCGCTTGCGTCGCAAAGATCACGATCGCAAGGGTCGCCGCGGTGATGAGCAACAAGACCGACCATCCGACCGCCTCCGACGAGGTCGCAAACGCCGCCAACTCCGCGTTCCACCGCTGATGATCGTCGAGATGCGCACCGGGCACACCGTCCGAGAGCGCACGCCCCAACCCTTCCAACTCCACCGGCCCCGGCTGCAGCGTCACCTCGATAAGCTGCGGCACCGGCAAATCCTGCAGCACATTCCCTTGGCCCAGCCACGGTTCCAGCATCTTCTCGGCATCCGCCCTGCTGAGCGCCCGCGCCGAAAACACGCCGGGCCAGTTCTTGACCAGCCGAAGCGCTTCTTTCACCTGGTCGTCAGCCGATATCTGCGCCGACGGCAACAGCTGCACCGTCACCGACCCCGAAAGCCCCTCCGTCCACTCCGACGCCAGCCGCCCCAGAGTCAACACGAACCCGAGCGCTAGACACGCAAGAAAGCTCATCACCGCCACGATCGTGTGCAGCGTCGCACCGGACGCGCTCTCGGCAGGCATCAAACCCGATGACCGGCTCACGCGCGCTTCGCCTCCGCCATGAACTCGTGAGCCTTGGCCACGGTCAGCTTGCCCTCCGCCAGCCGGTAGATACGCGACGCCGGAACGCGCTCCATGATGCGCGTGTCGTGCGTCGCGATCATCACGCAGGTACCGAGCTTATTGAGCTCGATGAAGAGCCGCATGATTCGCCCGCCGATTTCCGGATCCACGTTGCCGGTCGGCTCGTCCGCGAGCAGCAACTCCGGCTTCGCAACAACGGCACGCGCGATCGCGACCCGCTGTTTTTCCCCGCCCGACAGAGTCGCCGGTTTCGCGTTCAGCCGGTTGCCGAGGCCCACCCACGAAAGTAGCTCCTCCACCTCCGCGCGATAATGTCCCTCGCTTTCGCCCATCACGCGGCGCGGCAGCGACACGTTGTCGAACACGGTCAAGTGATCGAGCAGCCGGAACTCCTGGAACACGACCCCGATCCGCCGCCGAAGCGCCGGCAGTTCGTCCCGTGGCGTGGTCGCGATGTCCCGCCCGAACATCGAGATCGCTCCCCGGCACGGCCGTTCCGCCAGGTAAATCAGTTTCAGAAGCGACGTCTTGCCCGCCCCCGATGGTCCGGTCAGCAGGTGAAAGGACCCGGCGTCCAGCGTGAACGAAATGTCACGCAGGATTTCCGGCCCGAGTCCGTACCGCATCCCGACATTCTCGAAGCGGACCACGATTATTCCTTCTGGGTTAATGGCTTAGGCGGAAACCCTGTGAGTGTCGCTTGCTTGCAGGTGCGAAGAGGTTGTGCAAAGTGTTGGAGAATCGACACGGGCTCAAGCCTGGAATGATAATTACCTGCCCCCGCTGCGCAACTCGCTATCTACTGGAAGCTGGCGTCGTAAGACCGCCAGGCCGCCAAGTCCGTTGCGCACGCTGTCAACACGGCTGGTTCCAGGACGCTGCGACTGAGCTTCCGCCACAGCCCCAGCCGATGCCCATTCCGATCCCTGTGGAGGACCCGTTGGGGCCCGCCATGCCGGTGACGGACCGCACCCGCATGCTGCCGGCGCCCTCCGCGTTGCAGCCGCCGCCGCGCTTCGAGATCCCGCAGCCTCAACCGATGTCCACGATGCCCCCGCCGGGCGCCGTGGCATCAAGCAATCGCCAGCGCGCCCGCTCGCGCTCGATGATGATGATGATGGTCGGCGGCGCGACGTTCGTCGGTGCGCTGCTCCTCTTCTTTTCGTTGCCGGGCGAGATCGCGCGCATTTGGCCAGCCTCCGCCAGCGTCTACAGCGCGCTTGGGATTGAGGTGAACATCTCAGGCTTCAAGATCATCGCAAGCCACAGCCAGGAACTGAACAACTCCGTCCCCGTCATCGTCATCAACGGTCAAATCATCAACGAAACCGACCGCGAACTCGACGTTCCAAAAGTGCGCCTCGCCGTGCGCGATCAGGGCGGCAAGGAAATCTACCACTGGACCGTGCTCGCCGATCAGTCGCGCCTCGGGCCCCGCGAGAAAGGCACGTTCAAAGCCCGACTCGAAAGCCCGCCGGCCGACGCCGCCGACCTCGAAGTCCGCTTCGCCAAGGTGGACGAATAGCGTGGCTGGGCTTCAGCCGCTCTTCACGTCCGATGCCATCGCCGAACGCCTCGAAACGCTGGCCGGCGATATAGCGAGCGCGATGCCGAAGGATTTCGCCGCCATAGCGATCCTGAAGGGCAGCTTCGTTTTCGCAGCCGACCTGATCCGAAGCCTCATCGCCCACGACGTGAACCCGGAGGTCGATTTCATGACCTTGGCGAGCTACGGCACGGGCACCGTTTCGTCAGGCGAAGTGAAGCTCCTGCGCGACGTCGAAATCCCCGTCGCGGGCCGTGAAGTTCTCTTGATCGACGATATCTTGGACTCGGGCCGCACCGTCGCCTATGCCCGCCGCCACATGCTGGAGCGCGGTGCGAAAGCCGTGAAGGTCTGCGTCCTCCTCGACAAAACATCAGGCCGCGACAGTGATGCAGAACACGCGGATTTTGTGGGTTTTCCGTGCCCGCCCGCCTTTGTTGTGGGCTACGGCATGGACCACGCCCATAAATTCCGTGGACTGCCTTTTATAGCTGTTCTAAGCCCATCGTGACTTAAGAAGTACGAGTATGGCCAAACTGCTGATCGCCGAGAACGAACTGGCCCTGCGGGAATTCATCGCCCGCGGGCTGGAGCAGCGCGGCCATAAGGTCACCACAGCCCAAGACGGCTCCGAAGCGGTCGAAGCGCTGAAGAAGCACAAATTCGACCTGCTCCTCACCGACATCGACATGCCGATCATGGACGGCATCGCGCTCTCCATGACGGTCGGGCGCGAATACCCGAAAACGAAGATCGTCATCATGTCGGGCCACGAACACCAGATCGAACGCGCCCACGGCATGTCTGACCTCGTCTACCGCGTGATCTCAAAGCCCTTCACGATCGCCGCCATTTGCGCCGTCGTGGACGACGTTTTGGCGAAAAAGAAATAGCCGGTTTTCCGTCATTTTCCCGGCCACACCTTCTGGTTGTGGCAAAAACACCAAAATCGAATCCGTTAGATGCGTAAGGATCGCGGAGTTCTGCGGTTTTATCCGTTCGGAATCCGTATGAAATCCGTTCGGAAATGCAGGTCATCCGTATGGTCGGGAAAACCGGATTCGCCGTTTTCCGTCAACTCGACCGTGCCGGTCGCACAACCGTCGGGCGAGCCCGTTGTCGAGATACCGGCTCTGCTCATCGACTGGTGGACACGCGTCGGCCCCTCCGCAAACGGCCGTCAACACCGCAAGCGCCCAGAGCTTCCTATTCAATTTTCAAGTCGCAGCCGCTCGCAACCTAAGTCGCGAGGGAAAGAACAATTATAGAACATTTGTCGCGGGAAATCTACCATCAACTGGTCAGAATTTCAGACCCGCGACCTTGCGTCCGCTTATTGCTCCTTCGGCATCATCCGTGCACGGAGCGCCCGCACGCGCTCGATGAGCGGCTGCGCCTCGGCGACCGCGGCACCATGGTCGAATGTGATCGTCTTCGTGCCCTTCGCGCCAACGATGGTCAGCGACTCCGCCCCGCCATCCGCGCAATCGGGACAGCCGATCCGCTCTGGCAAACCGTCGATCTTGGCGGCTGCGGCAGCCGCAGCAATGTCGTCCCACTCTTGGGCCGAAAGCGCGGCATTGAACCGCTGCGTCGGCAGTCCGCTCGCCGCACCGCGCCCCCACGCCTCGCGGGTCAGCACCGCCTCGTTCGCTGTAATCTCGAGCGTCGTCTTACAATAACCGGCGCACATCCCGAACGAGGTCGTCGACGCCACCTTCGTCACTGCCGCCGTTTTCACGGCACCGCTCTCGCAAGCCGCCAAACTCAAAGCCGCGACGGCAACCAATCCAAATCGCAAGGCGCTACGCATGAAGTCCGGCTCCTTTCGCGCAGGGATTGCGCATCCAAACTATATCGACACCGAAGATGGCAATTTAGCGTCCGGAAGTTGATGCCCCAAGGGCTTACGCGCGCGATTAACCCGAAAATAAGGGTGCTCGCTAACTCGCTCTAAGCGCGTCGCCGCCTACGCTTCAGCGAAGCATCGGATGATGAGGGCGAGCCGTGCACGAATTTGGCGAAGAGCAGAGCAAGCGGCGGCGCAAGCGCGTCGCTTCGATCGCGTTCGCCGTCTGTTTGTCGGCGTTCGCCACCGGCTGCGCGCACATTGACGGGTTGTTCGCCTCGCCCGAACAAGCCGAACCGAAGCAACGGGTTCGCAAGCCCGCACCCGCCAAAGCGGTCGCCGTCACGCCCGAACAGCGGGCGGAAGCCAAAGCGCTGCAGGCAACCGCACTCGACCAAATCGGCCGCGGCGCCATCGGACCGGCGACCTCGAACCTGACCCAAGCGGCGAAGCTCGATCCCACCAACAATCAGATCCGCCGCGATCTCGTTCGCGCAAATCGCATGCGCAGCGCCGTGGGTGCCGGCGAAGCGTCAATGCCGCGCACGAAGGCCGACTAACGCCGAAGTCGAAGTCCAGCATTGACTGCATGATCTGTGCGCGGCGATGCGTCGCGCAACGGCGCGCACCGCAATCCGATGATGAATCTTTGTTCAACTCATTATTGCCGATTGCACGCTTCATGCCCTTGCGCAGCACGGCGTCGAAAGCGACTCTTGCGGCGATGCAGAACATCGCGATCCTCGAAAAGCTGCGCGCCATCTTCGCGCGCAAAGACACAGCGCCACGGACAGAGCACGGCGCAGCGGAACTGATCCCCTTCGCCCGCAAGCGTGCGCCGCGAACCGTCGCGTTCGCGCTGCAAGGCGGCGGCGCGCACGGCGCGTTCACGTGGGGCGTACTTGACCGCGCGCTCGAAGAAGGTTTGGCGATCGAGGCGATCAGCGGGGCAAGCGCCGGTGCGATCAACGCGGCAGTCTTGGGCTCAGCCTATGCACAAGGCGGCGCGCCGTACGCGCGCACGCGCCTCGCCGCGTTCTGGCAGTCCTTGGCCCAAGTCGCGCGGATGAGCCCGCTCAGGCCCTCGATGCTCGAAGTTTTGGCGTTCGGTCGCGACCTCGAACTGACGGCGTCGGCAATTTGGCGCGACGTGCTTTCGCGCGTTGTTTCGCCCTATCAATTCAATCCGCTCGACGTGAATCCGCTCCGCCAAGTCCTTGGCGAGTTCGTAGACTTCGAAGCTTTGCGCACACCAGACGCGATCCACCTTCTCATCGCGGCGACGAACGCAGAAACCGGCGCCGCGCGCATCTTCACGAACGGCGAACTGACGATAGACGTGCTGCTCGCCTCCGCCTGCCTGCCGCAGGTGAGCCAGGCCGTGAAACTCGACGACGGTTACTATTGGGACGGCGGCTTCTCGTCGAACCCGCCGTTGTTGCCCCTCATCGAGCAAACCAGCGCGCGCGACGTCGTTCTGGTGCGCCTAAACCCGGCAAGCGACCGCGGCTTGCCCGTCACCGCACCGAAAATTCAAACCCGCCTGAACCGCATCGTCTTCGACGCGCCTTTGAAGCGCGAACTCGACGAACTCGAACGCCTGCGCCGGGTCACGGCGGAAAGCGGCGCGCAGCGCAGCGCGTTCGGCCGCCGTCTCGCCCACATGCGGCTACATGAAATCGGCGAAGACGAACTGATGAACGAAGTCGGCGGCGCCAGCCAAAACCACCCCGACGCCCGCCTGATCGCTCTCCTCCACCGCGAAGGCCGCGCCTCCAGCGAACGCTGGCTCGCAACGCTGCAAGCGGAAGCCCCGCACAAGCAAAGTCGTACGGTGCACTCCATTGCATAGTTGGTTATTGCCCCTCAGACGAGCAGCAAGAGACCGCATTGGGCTAACTTAGTTTTCGCTTAGCTAGCCGGCAACTCGCTGGGTTCGATCTCACCCGAACCCATACCCCGGCGAGACCGAGCGTTGACTATTTTGCGACTGCTGAGTCCAAGTAGGCTTGCAACGACTTCCGCGCGGCCATCTCGATGAGGGCTGGAGTTACCAACGACAGACCGCCATGTGCGCTCGAAGTATGCGAAGCATGTCCACGCAGGTTTGCTGCTGATAAGGGTGCAGCCAACGATCGGGCTAGGTAGCAAGTTCAGTACCTTTGCCTTACCGGCACTGACCCGCACTGACGCGCCAGTTGAATCTGTTACCTCAATGGGATTGACGACTGCCTGCATAAATACACTTTCGACCTCCACGTCCCGCTCCGGCCGCAGCGTTACCGTTGGTTTTGATGGGCTCTCGTCGGTAGATGCGATGCAAGCATTCCGAATGAAGACGCTATCGACGTGGAATCCTGAAATCTCACCAGGGCGAGCCTTAAGCGCGTCACACTGCGACTTGCGCACGAGTCTGCGGCGACTCGACATTGGCACCCTGCGCGGGTCCAGTTCGTAAGCAGTCTGCAGGTTGAAGTGTGAGATCAACCCTTTCGCGATCGACGGTACGTGTTTGGGCGGTTCGGGACCATAATCCACGAGAATGTCCTGCGTCGCTGGATTGTAAGCTATCTTCGCGGCTGCGTTCGCTTGTTCAATTCGACTATCGAGAATCACATACTCGACATAGCTAAATGCGAATGCACCGAAGTACGCCGTATAAAGAGCAGCCGGAACAACGGCGAGCCATCTCGGAACAGTAAGGCGCCAAGCATCTATCGCGAGTCCTACAAGCGTCGAGTTCATCAGAACTGTCGACCACGCGGGTGCCCCGAACATCATCAGGAACACACCAGTGTAGGGGGAGAGTTGAAGAGCAAGCTCTACAACCAAAATCGCTGCAGGCCAGACGAAGAGTGGAACTCGCTTCATGAGGCAACCCCGGATCAGAGCGCGAAGTGTCTAGCGGAACCCTTAAATTTCCTGCCCCTTACGATAGTAAACAGTTTCTGAACCAGGAGGGATTCGAGCGCTCACGTCCCGAAAGAATAAGCGTTCATCGACAGCGATCCGAACTCGTACGACGCATGCAGCAACGTCGCCGCCTCGCCCGCAGCCGCGCCGCGCGCGACGAAAATGGGGTCGAAGTGCTCAGGTGTCGGGTGATTGATCTCGGCATGCGGCGCCGCGTGTTTCCAATCGAGCAGCGCCGCATCGTCACCGCGCGTCAGCGTGCCGTCGAGCCAACCGACAAACCGCGTCGCCCATTCGGCCGGCGCCGGTGTCGGCCGCGCCCGCAGATTATGCGTGGCGCTACCCGACCCGACGATCAGCACGCCCTCGTTCCGCAAAGGCGCAAGCGCGCGTCCAATGTCATAGTGCGTTTGCGGCGCCGCCCCGCCGACCAACGAAACCTGCACGACGGGAACCTGCGCGTCCGGCCACGCCAAGATCAGGGGCGTCCAAACGCCGTGATCGCGCCCACGCGTTGCATCAACCGCAACATCGGCGGGCTTCAACAACGCCGCCGCCCGCGTTGCCACATCACGCGCCAACGGCGCCGGATACTGCAACTCGTAAAGCGGCTTCGGGAAACCATAGAAGTCGTGGATCGTATCCACCCCAAGCCCGACTGTCGGCCGCGCCGCCTCCCAATGCGCCGACACGACGAGGATAGCTTTCGGTGCCGGTACGTGCGAAGCCAGCGACCGCAAGAACGCGCTCGCCGGTGTCTTCGACAGCACGACAGTCGGCGCGCCATGCGAGAGAAAGAGTGTGGGCATGCGCATTCGGTTTAGCCTTCCAATGTGAATTGTCGTCATGGCCGAGCGCGCACCCGGCCATGACGAGTCTCTTCTACCGCGCCGGTGCGAAGAACGGTTCGGCCGGCAAGAACGGCAGCTTGAGCGTGAACGCGCCCGGTCCGATCAGCGCCGAGGCAAGCGATGCTGCAGCCCAGAACACCGGATACTCCCAGCCACCGCCGGTCGCACTAAACACCCAGCCGTTTGCGGCGTGCTGGAGCGCGGCCCCAAGCAGGATCGGGATCATCAGCAACGCCGCGCTGCGCGCATAGACGCCGGTGATGAGCGCAAGCCCGCCCGCGATTTCGCCGAACATCACGAGATAGGCAAAGAGCGACGGATACCCGATCGACTCGAAGAAGCCCACGGTCCCGGCGACGCCGAACGTGAATACCTTCAAGACAAGTCCGTGCGCCAAAGCCGCGACGCCGAGTGAGATGCGCAGCACTGCTGCGCCGTAGTCTGCCTGCGTAGTCATGTCAGTCTCCTGTGTGTGAATGATCTAAAGAGCCATATCGAAGATCAGAACTTCCGCCTCGTTCGCGCCGTCGAGCGTAAGCGTGCCGGCAGCTTCGATTGCCGCACCGTCGCCGGCGGACAACGTCGTGCCGTTCAACCGAACCGACCCGCGCGCCACGTGCACCCACGCGCCGCGGCCCACCTTCAGCTCATGAGTCACCGCATGACCTTCACGAAGCAGCGTCGCGTAGAAATCGACGTCGCGGTGAATGGTCACCGATCCCTCGCGTCCGTCGCGCGAACCGACGAGGCGAAGCTTGCCGGTCTTTTCTTCGGCGCTAAACGTCTTCTGCTCGTAACTGGGCGCCAAGCCCCGCCGCTCCGGAATGATCCAGATCTGCAGAAAGTGCACGGGATGGGATTCCGACGCGTTGAACTCGCTGTGGCGGATACCTGTGCCCGCCGACATGCGCTGCACGTCGCCGGGTTGGATCACCGAACCGGTATCCAGACTGTCCTTGTGCGCCAACCCGCCGTCGAGGACGTAGGAGATGATCTCCATATCCGAATGCCCATGCGGCGAGAATCCGCCGCCCGGCGCCACGCGATCGTCATTGATCACGCGCAACGGCCCAAAGCCCATATGCGCGTCGTCGTGGTATTGGCCGAACGAAAACGTGTGGTGGCTGTCGAGCCAACCGAAATTGGCGCGGCCGCGGTCTGCGGATTTTCTGAGTGCGAGTGTCAAGCGACCTCCTCCGTTTTGCGTGTTGGGATAAGAT
>JABFRX010000187.1 GCA_013140995.1 Alphaproteobacteria bacterium
CCACGGGCGCTGCTTCTTTGTGCGTGCCGAAGCGGAGGCCCATCGTGACCGTGTGTTGCGCCATCGCGTCGGTGTCGACGTGGAAGACGTTCGGTGCGACGAGCGCTTCTTCGAACTCGAAACCAGTCACGTACAGGAAGCGATAGTTCAGCACGAGATCAACCCAACTCGCCATCCGGAACGAGAGACCCGCGACACCTTGGAAGGCGAGCGAGACGTTGTCGCTGAGGAGTGGGCTGCCCAGACTCGCCGTATCGATGCGGCCCCAATCGGCGCCAACGCCTGCGCCAAGCGAAAACGTCACCGGTCCCGACGACGGGAAGTCGTACATGAAGTTGACTATTGCCGTGTACTGGCTGAGGTCGCCGGTCATCGGCGTGACTACGCCACCCGACAGAAGGCTTTCGAGCTGATTGTTGCGGTAGCCGCCTTCGACTTCGACGCGCCACCCGTTGTCATACGCATAGCCCAGCGAGGCGAGGCCCGCCCATCCGATCTCGGCCCTCACCGTCGAGTCCAGCGGCAGCGCCGGTGGTATGTACGCGCCGACCTCGACGTCGTGGATGTAGTTGCCCCCGCCCTCGAATACGCCGTACCAGCCCGTGAGCCGTGCGGCGTTCGCCGGAACGCTCAGAACAATGAACGCTGCAGCCCCCAGAAGGGCAGCTTGCCTTTTCATGTGAGTTCCCCAACCCCAAGCCGGCGTCTCTGAAGGTGTTTCCCACCACCTTCAGAGAGCCCAACGATCCTTCCCAGAGCGTTCCCAAAACGCCCCATCGCGAGGCAAAGACTGTCACAACCGCGGCAGATGGGAACTACGCGAGTTATTGTTGGTAAGCGCGCGCGGACAACTGCTGCGCGCAGGGTGAATGCGGGTATGAGAGTGCGAAGCGGAAAAGTTGCAGCTCGTTCGTTCACTAACTGGCGCGAGCAAGTGCCATGTGCGTTGTGGTTACGGCCGTTCGACCCACTGAAGGCAGTGGGTCCGTGCGGCGCACGAACGAGCCGCAATATCGTGAATCTGCCGGGCGGGTGTTTCCGATCCCGTACGCGGCTACAGTAGCCCGGCCGCAACAGTCGCTAGCATTCTTCAGGCGGCTTCGCGCCATTTGACGAAGACGATAATCAGAACTAGGGACAGCGTGATGCCGTTCGCCGCGATCAGCGGCCACGACAGCAGCGCCAACCCGTAGACGAGCCACAGCGCGAGACCGGCTGCGAAGGCGAGGAGCCAAATCCACGAGAAATCAGCTGCTGAGCGCGTCTGCCAGGTCTTGGCGACTTGGGGCAGGAACGAGAGCGTGGTGAGGGTTGCGGCGATCGTCCCCACGAGTTCGGTCGGCATCAGATCTTGCTCAGCTTGGCGAAGGCTTGCCGGTCTTTGTTGTCGCGCATCAGTATGGTGAGGCCGGAGATCGTCGCCAGGCCAAGGCCGGTCGGCAGTTCGGCGTGTTCGTCGTAGGCGATCTTTGCGTAGCTCTCGCTTGCGACTTTGTCCCATTTGCCGGACGGCTTCTTGATCTCGATCTGTGCGACCGTCGCCTTCAAGACCATGCGCACGATCGCTTCGGTGGCTTTTGTGGGTTTTACCAAGCAAATGTGCTCACCCAACATTTGCCAGCCGTTTGAAAGGGCCCAACTTTGGAGTTCTTCTTTGGTCATCGCTGTCTCCTGAGCGTCATCCTGGCATGACAGCCGCGGGGGCACCATGACAGGATCGGCTTAGGCGGAAACGAGGAGTTGCGATGTCGGTCTATGCGCTGGGCGATTGGAAGCCCGATCTGCCGGGTCAGGGTGAGTACTGGATTGCGCCCAATGCCATGGTGATGGGGCGGGTGAGGTTGCTCAAAGATGCCAGCGTTTGGTTTGGAGCGACCGTGCGCGGCGACACCGAGTGGATAACGATCGGCGAGGGTTCGAACGTTCAGGATGGGTCGGTTTTGCATACCGATCCGGGTGTGCCGCTGAACATCGGCAAGGGTGTCACGATCGGGCATTTGGTCATGCTGCACGGGTGCGAGATCGGGGACGGGTCGCTGGTCGGCATCGGGTCGATCATCTTGAACCGTACGAAGATCGGCAAGAACTGCCTGATCGGCGCGAACACTCTGCTCACTGAGGGCAAGGATATTCCGGATAACTCCGTAGTCATGGGTGCGCCCGGAAAGGTCGTGCGGCAGGTCGATGACGGCACCCGCGCTATGCTGCAAGTTTCGGCCGCACACTATGTCGAGAACTGGAAGCGGTTTTCGCGGGAATTAACCCCACTCTAACCACGTTCCTTCGTTTAGAGATTTTTTAGCATCAGGATCGCGGCCCTAACGCGCTGATACTACAGCGTTTCTGCGCGTGCAGTCTGGCATGACCCTCGCACCCTCCAAACCGAGGACGGCGTACCTGCTGTCTCCAAATGGAACGGTTCGAAGAACATGCGCAACGCACACACACAAAGCCTGCTCGATCACTGGCGCGATCAGCGCGGCGAAACGCTGGCACCACGCAAGGCGTCTATTGAGCCCAAGGCGATCAAGAACCACCTGGCGTTTGCGTTTCTGTTGAAGCGCGAAGCCGGCGACAAGTTCACGTTCGTGTTGGCCGGTACGGGTATGTGCGATCTCTTCGGCAAGGAGTTGCGCGGGAACAGCTTCGTTCATCTGTGGGCGGAGCAGTCGCGCAACGCGGCGCTGACGTCGCTCATCCGCGTGTCGAACCTCTCGGTTCCGACGGTGGCGGCCAGCATCGCCGAAACCGAAGACGGCCGCGCGATGCCGGGCGAGGTTCTGCTTCTTCCGTATGCGGACGAACGCGGCGAGACGACCTATATCTTGGGCCACTTCCAGCCGCTCGATCCGCTGAGCCGTTTGATGGGACGCAAGCTTGTGCGGATGCGCATGACGGCGAACGCGATTTTGACCGGCGATCAGGCAGGTCCCAGCGCCGCAGTTTTCGCCGCCGACAAGCGCTCCGCACCCAAGCATTTGAAGGTCGTCAGCACCCGCTAGAAATTTCTCGAGCCGCCTCTGATTTTCCACCACCAGAAAAACTTAAGGGCGCCGCGAGGCGCCCCTTTTTTTGGCTTGAACGTGGAGAGTGTCTTAGTACGGGCGCGGCGACCGCTCAGGATCGTAGTCGCGGAAGCCCGGGTCCGGGTTCTCGTCCAGCGCGTTCAGCTGGTCGCGGAAATTGCCATAGTTTTCGCGCTCGACGAAGTAGCGCTCCTCGAACTTTTCGACCTGACGCCAGTATTCTTCGAACGCAGCCACATCAGCGGTGTCACGCCGGTCGCAGCGGTCTTTGTCGTACCCCTGCTCCTGGCACCACATGTCGAAGTAAAGGTTGCGCGCAGACGCCGGCTCCGACGCCATCAGAGTGAGCGAAAGCGCACTGATTCCGGCCAGTAAAACCCCACTGATCCGCATTTGCGGCTCCTTTTTTCTTGAGCGCGACGATAGACCCGCCCGCACGTACTGCATAGGCCAGGAACGGCCAATTATCCCTTAACGGGCGGCTGCAAAACGGTCCGATTTGTCTTCCGCCACCCGTCTGTGTTCTTGCGGCAACGGTGGTTTCCCGAGAATCAGGTCCGCCGCCTTTTCAGCGATCATAATCGTGGGCGCATTCGTGTTGCCACCGACGAGCGTTGGCATGATGGAGGCGTCTACAACTCTAAGCCCGTGAACGCCGCGGACTTTGAGTGTCGAATCCACCACAGCCATGCGGTCATTGCCCATCTTTGCGGTGCCCACCGGATGATAAATCGTAATGGCGGTCCGGCGGATGAAGTCGTTGATGTCTGCGTCGCTTGACGCGCCGGCGCCGGGGTTCAGTTCTGCGCCGCGGTAGTCCGCAAACGCGGGTTGTGCAACCAGCTTGCGGGCGATCTTCACGCCCTCGCGCAGCGAGCGCAGGTCGTTGTCGTGGGCCAGCGAGTTCGGCTGGATCAGCGGCGGGTCTTGCGGGTTCGTCGAGCGCAGCGCGATGTGGCCGCGGCTCTCCGGGCGCAGCGCGCACATGTGCAGGCCGAACGCGTGCATCTTCAATTGCTTGCGGCCGTGATCGGAGAACGGCGCGTTGATGAGGTGCAGCTGCAGGTCGGGCGTCTCGAGGTCTTGACGGCTCTTCACGAAGGCGCCGGCTTCGAGGCCTTGGCTGGTGCCATCGCCGGTGCCGAACAGGATGTATTGCAGTCCGATGCCAAGCATGCGGATTGGGCTTTGCACTTGCGCGTAGGCGGTGACGGGTTGCGTGCAGGCGTACTGCACGTTGACGTCGAGGTGGTCTTGCAGGTTCTGACCGACGCCGGGGCTATCGTGGACGACCGCGATGCCGAAGCGGCGTAAGTACTGCGCGTCGCCGATGCCTGAGAGCATGAGCAGCTGCGGCGTGCCGATCGCGCCGCAGGCCAGGATCACCTCCTTGCGCGCGCGCACTTGCTTCAGCTCGCTGCCTTGGCGGTATTCGATCCCGGTGGCACGGGCGCCTTCGAACAGTACGCGCGTGATCAGGGCTTCGGTTTCGACGGACAGATTGTTGCGGTTCAGTGCCGGTTCGAGATACGCCGCCGAAGTGTTCCAGCGGCGGCCGTTCTTGATCGTTTGCTGGTAGTAGCCGAAGCCTTCTTGTTGCTCGCCGTTGAAGTCGGAGGTGAGCTTGAATCCCGCCTGCTTTCCGGCTTCGACCAGCACATTGAACATCGGCGACTTCAGCGGCGGGTTGCCGACATAGAGCGGGCCGCTGTCGCCACGAAAGTCGTCGCCGCCTTGCTGGTTCGTTTCCGAGCGTTTGAAATAGGGCAACACGTCGGCGTACGACCAACCATCGAGACCCAATTGCCGCCAGTGGTCGTAGTCGCGCGCGTGGCCGCGGATGTAGACCATGCCGTTGATCGTCGACGACCCTCCCAGGCCCTTGCCGCGCGGCCAGAAGTCTTTGCGGTTGTGAAGTGCCGCCGTGCCTTCGGTTTCGAAGCCCCAATTGTATTTGCCGCGCTGCTTGATCAGCTGACCCACGCCTGCCGGCATGCGCACGAGGATCGAGTTGTCCTTCGGACCCGCTTCCAGAAGCAGAACTTTGCTTCCCGCATCGGCGGATAAGCGGTTCGCCAGCACGCAGCCCGCGCTGCCCGCTCCCGCGATAATGTAGTCGACGTCATCAGACATGGGCGTGGCCGTTTCCAATGGTTTGTTAAGCTTCTTAGAGCCCCGGCGGCGCTTTTCCAAGATTTGCGGGACAGCAAGGGTGCATTAACCAGCAATCGCTAAAGTGCAATCGAATTTCGCGATGCTCACGGCTGTGGACAGCTCGACGGACAAACGGACGATGAACGCAAAAAGCAACGGCTCCGAACGGCGGCGTCACAAGCGCCTCGATATGAACCTGACCGTACGGTTCTTGCTGCACGACGGCAGCGAGCACAGTGGCCAGGTCACGAACATCTCCGTGGGCGGCATGGCGATCAGCTCGAGCGCGAAGCCCGCGGCGGGGTCGATTATCATCGCCTATGTGCAGGATTTGGGGCGGCTCGAAGGGTTGGTTTCGCGGACCGACGGTGATGTGTTTGCTGTGCGGCTTACGCTTTCGGTGCTTCGCCGCGAGAAGCTGGAAGAGCGCCTCGGCCTTGGCTTCAAACCCCCAGGCATCGACGGCCGCCGGCACGAGCGCGAAGAGACAAAGGGCGTCACCAAGGTTCAACGCTCCGACGGGCGCGAGATCGGCTGCAAGGTCATCGACTTGTCGCTCGGTGGCGTGTCGGTTGCTGCAAACGAATGGCCGCCGCTCGGCGAACAAGTCATGGTCGGCAAGATGCGCGGACGGGTTGTGCGCCATCACGAACGCGGCTTTGCGATCGAGTTCACCGAGATCCCGCCGTCGCGCGGCAGTCTCTCGGAGCAGTTGACCCCGGGCGATCGCTCAGCCGCCTGACGGTAGCGCCTGCCAGTTTCGACCGGATCGGCACACGAATCCGAGGGCACAAGCCCCACCGGACGGTGCGTTCATTTAGCGTTCAGGCAGGAAATCCCAAGTTCCCTCCCGGCGTCTGCGCGGAAAAGCGAGCTCATGTGTGCTCGCGCATAAGCGCGACGGAGGAGTGAGGACTTATGAAGAAGACGTTGGTTGCTGTCGTGGCGGCTGCTGCGATGTTTGTTGGAGCGACGGCGACCCCCGCGCTCGCCAATCACGATTCACCATACAGCGGCAGTGGGCCGTACTATGGTGGCCAGTATGGGCCGCCCCCGGGACCCGGTTACGGCCCGCCCCCGGGACAGGGCTACGGTCCAGGCTATGGACCGCCTCCGGGACAGGGTTACGGCCAGCAATATGGCGGCCCGGGCTACGGTCCGCAGTATGGCTACGGCCAACAGTACGGTGGTCAGCCCGGGTATGGGCCGGGCTACTACGGTCATCGCAATCGCCGTTGCGGCGGCGACCGTGCGGCCGGTGCGATCATCGGCGGCATCTTGGGCGGCATCATCGGTAACAACGCAGGACGCGGCCGCGGCCGTGGTCCGGCGACGGTCGGCGGCGCGATCGTCGGCGGCGTTGCGGGTAGCGCGATTGCCGGCTCCGGTTGCCGCGACAATCGCCGTCATCACCGCGACCGCTACTACGAAGATCGCCGGGACGACCGGTACTACGACAATCCCGAGTACTACGACGATCGTTACTGAGACTCTGAGACTTAAGTAACGGCGCCCCTCATCGCATCGGCGGTGAGGGGCGTTTTCATTTGCGGCTTGGCGTGGAAATTACTTCCCCTTCCACTGGGGTGGGCGTTTTTGGGCGAAGGCCATTGGGCCTTCGATGAGGTCTTCGCTGCGGAACATCGTGCGGATGGCTTCGTATTTGCTTTGGGCTTCGATCGCGGCTTGCGGCGAGGGTTCGGCGAGGCCGCGATAGACCGCTTCCTTCGAGGCGCGGATCGACATCGGCGAGCATTCGAGAATGGTGGCGGCCAGCTTCTTTGCGGCGGCCAATTCTTCGCCAGCGGGTACGACTTCGTTGACGAAGCCCAGCGTCTTGCCTTCAGCCGCTGTGACGCGGCGTGCGGTCAAGATCATGCCGAGCGCTTTTTTCAAACCGATCTCGCGCGGCAGACGGTGCAAGCCGCCTGCGAGCGCGGCTAGGCCTACGCGTGGTTCCGGTAGCGCAAACAGCGCCGTGTCTGCGGCGACGATCAGATCGCAGGCGAGTGCGATTTCGAAGCCGCCGCCCATTGCGAGGCCGTTCACCGCAGCGATCACTGGCTTCGTCAGATCGAAGCGGGAGGTTAGGCCCGCAAAGCCCGTCGGCGGGACGGTGATCGGATTGCCGGCCGCTTGGTATTTGAGATCGTTGCCGGCGCTGAACGCTTTGTTGCCGGCGCCGGTGATGATGGCCACCCATTGGTCCGGGTCTTTCGCGAACGCGTCGAACACGCTAGCCAGTTCGAAATTGGCCGGCGGGTGGATCGCGTTCATGACGTCGGGGCGGTTCATGGTCACGATCGTTAAGCGGCCTTCGCGTTCGACCTTGCAGAATTCATGGGTTGTCATGGTTGCTCCTGTCTTATTCCGGGAATGGCACGGTTCCTGCGTAATCGTTTGTTAACCCGCCCTGGACGGCGGCACAAACGGACAAGACCCCCATGTCGCTTGCAGCCCTTGCCAACGAATCCCTGAACGGAATGTGGCGCGTGAATGTCAGCGGGCAGGTTTACGGCCCCTACACCGGCCACCAGCTTCGCGACTTTGCCGCCGAAGGCCGCATCGCGCCGCACTCGATCGTGCAGGCGGACGACCAGGGACCCTGGATCACGGCGATCGACGATCCGGTGCTGGGTCAGCTCTTCGTCAAGTCCGTGTTCGAGAAGAACCTGCCCGAAGCGGACACCGGGTTGGCGGCATCGGCGAACTTCATCATCGTCGCCGATCTTCGCTCGACCTCGTCGATGTTCGAGACGGCGATCGGCAAGCTCGGCGACGCCTACCGGCTCAGCAGCCAAACGTGGCTTTTGAACACGGATCGCTCTGTGGGTACGGTTCGTAACGAACTGGTGCAGCATCTGGGTATGCTGGACGGGTTGTTCATCATCGACACCACCCGCGGCGGAAAGACGGCTTGGTTCAACCTGGGGCCGGAAGCGGACGCCAAAATCCGTAAGGTCTGGCGGCGCAGCGCTTAGGTTTCGCGATCTTCAGGTGACAGGCGGAACGCTCTGCCGCTAGTTTGCTCCGAACGCACTTCGACGGAGCAGCCGCCCATGGATTTACGGGAATCGACATCCGACCGCGCCTTTCGCGACGAGGTGCGGTCGTTCATCGCCAAGAACCTTCCCAAAGATCTGAAAGATAAATCCGACGCCGGACTGCGGCTGACCGTCGAGGACGGGCAGCGCTGGCACAAGGTCTTGGCGAGCCACGGTTGGGGTGCGCCGGGGTGGTCCAGGGAACACGGCGGCTGCGGGTGGGATCATTCGCGTCAATACATCTGGGAAGAAGAGATGGCGATGGCGGGGTGTCCGCCGCTGTCGCCGTTTGCGGTCAAGATGGTCGGCCCCGTGATCCAGGCGTTCGGCACGCCGGAGCAGAAGGCGCGCTTCCTGCCGCCGGCGGTCAGCGGCGAGCATTTGTGGTGCCAGGGTTATTCGGAGCCGAATGCGGGGTCCGACCTCGCGGCCTTGCGCACCATGGCCGTGAAGACGGGCGACAAGTACGTCGTCAATGGCATGAAGATTTGGAATTCCTACGGGCACAAGGCCGATTGGATGTTCGCGCTGGTGCGCACATCGACCGAGGGCAAGACGCAGGAAGGGATCACCGTTCTTCTGATCGACATGAAGACGAAGGGGATTTCGCACCGGCCGATCATCACGATCGACGGGTCGCATATTCTGAACGAGGTGCGCTTCGACGACGTCGAGGTGCCGCTCGACAACCGGATCGGCGAAGAGAACAAGGGCTGGACGTACGCGAAGTATCTGCTCGGCAACGAGCGTGCGTTGATCGCGCAGATCGCGCAATCGACGAAGCTGGTGAAGCGGCTGAAAGAGGTCGGCGCGAAGGAGTTGTCGGAGGGTCAAGGAATCATCGACGACGGGGACTTCCGCTCGAAGCTCGCCGCAATCGAGGTGGAACTGGATGCGTTGCGCGTGACGAACCAGCGGGTGCTGTTCGAGTCGCGCACCGGTTCGGCGGGCAACGGCGGCGCGATCCTGAAGTCGAAGGGCACGTTCATCAGCCAGGCGTTGAGCGAGCTGATGCTGGAGGCGGTGGGCTATTACGCGTCGCCGTGGGTGCTGGAGCAATTCGACGCCGGCTGGAATCAGCCGCCGATCGGCCCAGGTTATGCGAAGAACGCGATGCCGCTCTACGCACGCCAACGTGCGAACACGATCGAAGGCGGGTCGGAGGAGATACAGAAAAACGTGATCGCCAAACAGGTGTTGGGGCTTTAGCTCTCTCGCACCCCTCTCCCTCCCAGAAGTGGAAGGGAGAGGGGTGAAGATAGGAAGTGATCGCTGAGCATGACCAGACGCCTCGAGTTTTTCTTCGATTGTTCTTCGCCGTGGACGTATCTCGCGTTCACGCGGATTCATGACGTCATCAAGCGCACACGGGCGGAGGTTGTTTGGAAGCCGATCCTGGTCGGCGGCGTGTTCAACGAGGTGAACCAGGACGTTTATGAGCGGCGGGCGAAGCCCGATCAGCGTAAAGCGCGCTACTACGCAAAGGACTTGGAAGATTGGGCCCGGTTCTCGGGGATCGAAATTGGACGGCCGCCGGTGTTTCCCGTCAACTCCGTCAAGGCGATGCGCGGTGCGTTGATTGCGCTCGATGACGGGAAGTTGGTGCCGTACGCGACGGCGGTGTTTCAGGCTTATTGGGGCGATCTTGAAGACATTAGTCAGGTCGAGGTTTTGAAGCCGATCATCGCGCGCTTTGGCTACGACCCCGATGAGTTCCTGCAGCGGATCGATGAGCCCGTTCTGAAGGCGCGGCTGCGTGCGAATACCGACGAACTTATCGGGCGCGGCGGGTTCGGTTCGCCGACGATGTTCGTCGACGGTGAGGACATGTATTTCGGCAACGATCGCCTACCGCTCGTCGAAGCTGCGCTTGTGCGCGGTCGCTGATGCTTGGACCCAAAGCGCCGTGGGACGAATCGAACGAGCCGATTCTGCGTTCGCCGAGGGTCGTGATCGCCTTCATCATCGTATTCGCCCTCGTCCATATCGGCTCGCAGTTTTTGAGCGCGCGGCAATACGACTATCTGATCGAGAACTATGCGTTGATCCCGAGCCACATAGCGGCGGGGGCGGCATCTTTTTGGCAGACTCTGCAGCTGGGCAGTCAGTTCGTGACCTATGCGTTTCTGCACGGCGATTTCACACATCTGATTTTTAACTCCGTTTGGTTCCTGATCTTCGCGACGGCGGTGGCACGGCGTGCGGGGACGGCGCGGTTCTTGACGTTGATGCTGCTGACGACGCTGGGCGCGGCGCTCACGCATCTCACGTTTCATTGGGGAGAGCCGCAGCCGGTGGTCGGCGCGTCAGGTGCGGTGTCGGGGCTGATGGGCGCCGCGTTCCGCTTCATTTTCGTCAACCCGCATGCGCAGCTCACATGGCCGCCCGCGCGGCTGCCGTTGTTCAGCCAGCCCGTGCTCGTGACCTCAACGGTGTGGGTTGTGCTCAACGTGCTGTTGGGCGTTACGGGCTACACACCCGAAGGCTTTGGCGCCGCGATCGCGTGGGAGGCCCATTTGGGCGGGTTCTTCACGGGGCTGCTGCTGTTTCCGCTGTTCGATCGCAGGCGAAGCTGGATCAGTTAACAGTTGCGCGGCCTTGATCGCGGTCTAACGTGCCCCCATGTAACGCGAGAGTGTGTGCAACGAGTTGGAGGGCTTCCCCCATGGCTGAACCAAGCGATGCTTCGTACAACGCCGGAAGCGAACCGCCGCGCCAGGTCGAAGGCGCACGCGAGTTCCCGTGGCAGAGGTTGCTGCTCGCGGTACTGTTCGGCGTCCTCGGATGGGTCGCGTTTTGGGTGACGATCGTCGCCGCGGTCGTGCTTTGGATTTTCGTGGCGATCAGCCGCGAAGCGCAGCCCGACTTCCAAAAGTTCGTCGCCGCGTGCGCGCGCTATGTGGGGCAGTGCCTCAGCTACGTCGCCATGCAACGCGAAGAGGCACCGTTCCCGATGGGGCCGTGGCCGAGCGCGGAGTAGCTCCGGAATTCTTCCCGCGGAATTCCGGAGGATCAGTTGGCTTGCGCGCCGCTACTGAATACCCTTCACCACAGTCACCGTGCGCTTGTTGTCGCCTTCGCCGACCGACCAGTTGTCGCCGACTTTGCGCTCCACGACCGGCGCGCAGAAGGGGTTCGTGAAGCCGGCGGGCAGGGTGCCCTCGTAGGTGAGGCAAATCTTGCCGTTCTCGACCTTCCAGGTTCCCTTGCCCCCAGTGTCGCCGGACTTCCACGTGAACGTGTGATCGGCGTTGTAATAGACCTTTGTCTGCGCGCCCTTGGCGTCCGTCGAGACGGTCGTGTTGCCGTAGCGCGATGCCATGACGTCGGCATCGGCGAGTGCAAAGGTGGTTGCGATGGCCATCGCGGCAATTGCCGTTAGAAGTGTCTTGCGCATGTGTTTCCTCCATAAAGCGCTGTGAATGTGATGAGGCGGTAGCGCGCGCTGTCGGCGCGCCACGGCTTCGTTCTTCAGTTCATGTACCCGGCACCGATGGCGGTGCCGCCCTTGCCGTCGGCGTTCTGTTTGCCGTGCCAAGAGGTGGTCGACGTCTTGCCCTTGTTCTTGCCGGACAGATAGACGACGCGCCCCCAACAGTCGCTTTCGGTGTTTTTCTCGTTCGTCGCGATGCACGTGAAGAACAACGCTGTCTTGTCGCCGTTGCTGCTGGTGCTGTTGCAAACACCCTGGTTGGTTGCTGCCGTTCCGGGCGGCGCGCTCCAGCCGACGCAATCGCCGGTGCTCTTGTCTTTCATGCCCGACGCCCACACGACGTCCGTCTCGATCTTGGCTGTCACGCCGACAACCGGCTTGCCGCCGGGTCCGGGCGCTGCGATTTGCATGCCGGATTGGCTGCTACCGGTGAAGGTGTATGTCTCCGCGTTCGCGGTTGCCGCCGACAAGAGCGAGGCCGTCAATAGAAATAGCAATCTCATGTCTGAGTTCTCCCTCTGTGTACCGCTAGACCTGTTGCCAAATGCCGGACGTTGTCGTGCCCGCAATGAAGAGGCCGTCTTTGCCAGCTTCCGCCACGCGCTTCTGAAACGAAGCGTCGCCGGCGATCTTTTCGCGCATCTGATTCCAGGCCGTGATCGATTCGTATTGGCCGGAGAGGACGACGTGTCCCATGGGGCCGCCGAGCTGGGTCAGGATGCGCAGCTCTGCGCCGGTGAGCTTCTTCACTTCGCGCACGACGGTGTGAAAGTACTCCATGGCTTCCAGGTTCTTACCCGGCGCCACCATGAAAGATACGGTTCCGATAATCATAGCGATGTCTCCAAATGTTGTGGGTTTGAGCGAAGCGGTGCCTCGGGGCCGGGCCTTGCCGGGCGATTGAATGTTCCGGCTGCCACTTGTCTTTCTCCCGGTTTTGCGCCGCTCGCGCCCGTCGCGCCGGCTGTTCCGGCCGATGAGAAACCTTAGGGTGTGCCTTGCCGACGGTGTAATTAAGCGTTCTGAATCGGCCTTAAACAGCGCGCGCCTGCGGGGACACGAGTGACAGCGGACAAGCTATCTGACCCTTCGAGGCTTGGTGCGCTCGAGTTGCGCCTATCGCAACGCCAGTTGCTGGTCGATGGAAAGGTCGCGGACGTGGGTGCGCGTGCGTTCGACGTCTTGGTGGCGCTCGTGGCGCAACAGGGTCAAGTCGTCACAAAGGCGGAATTGTTGGCGGTTGTCTGGCCGGGCGTTCTGGTCGAAGAAAACAATCTGCAGGTTCAAATCAGCGCGCTGCGAAAGGTGTTGGGTGCCGGCACCATCGCGACTGTTCCCGGGCGCGGCTACCAACTGACAATACCGTTGGGCCAAGCCGAAGGTTCGCCTGCGCCTTCGCCGCGCGATGCAGCGGCAGCGCTCGCACCCGCCGCGCCGTCGAAACCGTCCGAGCCGCTGGTCGCTGTATTGGCGTTCGACAACATGTCGAGCGACCCCGACATGCAGTTCTTCTCCGACGGCATCAGCGAGGAAATTCTTCACACCGTTGCCGGCGTGAAGGGGCTCAAAGTCATCGGAAAGGCATCGACGTTTCAGTTTCGCGGCACCGAAAAAGGCGCAAAGCACGTGGGCGAGGCGCTCAATGCGACACACGTGTTGGACGGTTCGGTCCGGCGCAGCGGCACCCAGTTGCGCATTTTTACGCAGCTCGTCGACACCGCCAACGAGACGGCGCTGTGGTCGCAACGCTTCGATCGCAACCTTTCGGACATCTTCGCGCTTCAAGACGAGATTGCCACCGCGGTGGCGGCGGCACTGAAGATCGCCTTTGCGCCGGCGGTGCCCGCAGGACGTATCGACCCGGTTCTCTACGAACGCTTTTTGCAGGCGCGTGCTCAACTCGACCGCAAGTTCGGCGGCGTCGCCATGCTGGACGCGATTCCGATTTACGAAGAGGTGGTGGCGGGTGCGCCGGGCTTCGCACGCGCCTGGGCACTGCTGGCGACGGCACGCTGCTATGCTTTGCGCTCGTTTCCCAACGACCGGCCAAAAAACGTGACGCGCGCGAGCGTCGTCGAAGCGGCGCAGACGGCCTTGCGGCTCGACCCGAACTGCGGCACGGCGTACATGGCTTTGGGCGGACTGGAAGCGTTCGCCGACTACGGCGAACGCGAGGCGCTCAACAGCAAAGCGTTGGCGGTCGCGCCGAACGATCCCGAAATTCTCATGGTTTGCGCGAATCTCGCGTGCCGGGTTGGGCGCGCCCGCGAGGCGCGCGAACGCGCGCTGCAGGCCCGCCATATCGTTCCGTTCGCCGCGGTGGCGTCGTTCTACTGCGTGTCGATGCTTGAGTTCGACGGCAAGCACGAGGACTCGAGCCGCCTCTGGACCGATCTGACGCAGCGCTTTCCCGACGTCGACTATATCTGGCTCAGCGCGCTGAGCGTGGCATCCGCCTATGGCGACTGGGATCGATTCGACGCGATCGTTGCGCGGCTAAGCGCTCGTGGACCCTTAAGCCCCGCCCATCGCGGCGTGATCATGTATGGCCGGGCGATGCAGCAACCCAATCCCGGTTTTGTGAACATACTGTTGGAACGGGCGCGGAGCGATCTTGGGAAGACGGGGTCGCTGGATTTGCGCCTTCTCGCCAGCATCCACGCTTTGGGCGCGACGGAGGAGGCCTTTCACCTGATCGATCGCGCCACGTTCGCGTCGATGTTCGATCCGAACGGCGAGCCGCCGGCAGCCTGGGCCAATCCGGGCTTTATCTTCAACCAAGCGACCAATTCGGCGATGATGCGCGACGTTCGGTTTGTGCGGTTGTGCGCCAAGCTTGGGCTTTGCGACTACTGGGTCAAGTCGGACCGCTGGCCGGATTGCGCGGCGGACGGGGTGCTGCCGTACGATTTCGTCGCGCATGTGCGGCGCGAAGCGGCATTCAGTAGCCGCGGCCGGCCTGTTTGAGCGGCTCTGCAAAACGTTCGAAGAAATCGTGGGCGTCGCCTTGCGTCTCCAGTCTCGGGCGTTCCTCGATGGACCCGTGTCCGAGGTTGCACAGGTGCGCGTACATCCCCGCCAGCAAGCTCGATTGCAGCCGGCTGAGCGGCTGATTGCGCCGGAGCTTTGGCGGGTTGGCTTTAGCGCGCGCGATCGCCGGATGGTCGCTATAGATGTCGCTGAGGTCGGGCCAATCGCGGGAATCGCTGCCAGCATCCATAAAGACTGCGTTCGCGAAGCAGGGCGAATCGTCCTGACGCGGGCCAAGCGAGCCCAAGCCCCATTTCTTCTGCATCGTCTTGAGAAACGAGTTGTGGTGCATAGTCTCGTTGACGATCGTGTTGCGGGCGATGCGCGATGAAATCATTACGGTCGGTACGCGAGGGCCCAGGCGCTTGAACTCGAAACTATACTCGGGATCAGGGATATTGTCCGGCGGCGTCGCGCATGGGGGCGGAACGTGATCGAAGCATCCGCCATGCTCGTCGAACGTGATGATCAGAAGCGTCCGGTCGCGAAGCTTCGACTTTCGAATGGCTTCATACACCTGCCAAATCAGATGATCGCCTAAGAGAACGCTTCCCGGGCCGCCTTGCCCCAGAAAGATCCACTGCCACGACTTCAACCATTCGGAGGGATGCATGTCGTTGTGCCAAAATTCCGGCGGCATGAAATTGAACATGTGCGGCTCCAGAAACGCGTATTTCGGGAGCTTGCCGTCGGCACAATCGGCGAAGAAATTGGAAGGGTCCTCGTATTGAAAACGGCGCCGATGCACCTTCTCGACTTTCTTGGCGCGTCCGTGGAAGCTCCCATAGTGGATCAGTTCCGTTGCGGACATAATGGGCGTGTCCGCATAGATGCGCCAATTGTCCGGCTGTCCGGCAAACCGTTCGTCCAGAAGACTGAACAAAGTTCCCGTGCAACTGTCTTCTAGCCATCGGGCAAAACTCCTGGGCCCTTTTTCCGGCGAAGCATAAAAGGGCATATCCGCAAAGCCCCACGACGTGGCGGCATGCCAGAACGCTCGATTGGGCCACGTTTCGCTGGGCAGCGCACAAAACCAGTGATCGAACACGGCGAAGTCTCTCGCCATGGCGGTCAACGCCGGTATCGCGCTTGGGCGAAAGCACTTCATGATCTTCCGGCTTTGGCTGCCCCGGTTGAACCACCAAGGCCACCAATGGCCCATGAACCATGATTGGCTTTTCAGCACATTGTAGTAGTCGAGAACGAACCCGTTCATCTTGGGTCCGGCGAGGGTAGGGTCAGGCCCCTGTGGGCGCGGTAGCTGTGCCTTGCCGTAGAGCTGCGTGACCACGTTCTCGAAGAACTCGCCCGGATCGGGATAGGGCTCGTGCGGGTCGCTGGTCAGCGACGTCTCGATGCGTCCTATACCGTTGTAATCCGGATTCGACTGCCCTTGCGCGCCTTCGAATTTCTTACCGTGCGGCAGGCCTTCGTCGTAGAGATGGCCGAGAAGGTTGTCGAACGAGCGGTTCTCCATCATCAACACGACGACATGGTCGAATGCGTCGAGAAGGTCCTTGGTCGCCGCCACGCGCTCTTCTCCCTAGGTGAAGTCCCGGATGGTGCAGGTTCAACGAGAGGCGGGCTTTGTCAAACCGGTACGACGCTTGACATCTCCTACTTTCGACCCCCCTAGGTCGAACCCCGGCGAAGCGGCGGAGGGGGCGCGCTATTCGCGGCGCCCCGGTGGAGGCATCTAACCAAGGCGGGGCGCGACGACGGCGGCCAAATAGAACGCCCAGTACCCCGCGATCACGAAGCCGGCGAGCGAGATGCTGAGCGAATGAACGGTGGCGTTTTTCATGGGTTTCTCCTCAAGTTCCGGCTCAATTGCCGTTGAGAAGACACTACGCGGCGTCGTTCCAACCGCGTAGTTAAGCGACCTGAAGCGGCCTTAAACGATCTGCGGGACCGTACGAGAGACGTATCGCAGCTTGCGGGCGCGAGCGCGTGGTTCACCGCCTATAGAATTCCTTCGACGTAAAAGACCTCCCCCTTGCGACGCATGGCTTTGATGGCGGCGCGGCCTTTTGGGTCGATGGCTATGTCGGCGGTGAGGTCGCCTTTTTGGCGGGTGTCTTCGATGTCGCGGCCCATGCCTTGGGGGACGAAGAAGCTTTCGATGCCGTAGGTGATGTTGAGTTCGGTCGTGGTCTTCGCGTCGACCGTGAACTCGTTCGCGTAGTTGACCGTGCCCTTGATCACGACGCCGCCTTGGACCGCGACAGGGCGGTGGCCAATGGCGACGGCGGCCCAGTCTTCGCCCTTGTTCTGCAGCGTGACATAGATCGTGTCGGCGTTGTTGAACTTGTCTTCGCCGTCAAGTTCGGCGGGCTTCAGGCGCGAGATGGCGTAGTTCAGGATCACGAACTCGCCGCGCAACGGGTCCATCGGGTCTACGGGCACGACTTTCAGCGTCACGACGCGGCTCGCGTTCAGCATCGCTTGGCGGTCCACGATCATGTAGCCGAGCGCGATCGTTTGTGCGGCGGCGAGAAGGAGGATGCGGGCCCAGATCATGGCGTGGCCTCCTTCGCGGTGGGCTGGACGCCTGCGATCAGGCGGCGGCGCAGGAACTCAAGAGTGAGGCTTAGTAGGATCAACAAGACGCCGCCTATGGTGAAGAAAAGCGACTGATGAACAAGGGCCAAATCCTCGAACAGCTTGAAATAGCAATAGAGGAACCAAAGCCCGAACGCGACGGTGGACCAGTTGATCACGAAGGTATCCTGCAGGCGCACGCCGCGCTGAACGCTCCAGAGGATCACGATGAGTGCAAAGATGAGATACGGGATGTCGAGCACATCGTCGTACCGCTGGACGAGAAAAATATAGGCCATCGTGGTGACGCAGGCGAACAGCGTGCCGAAGACGTCGAGGACGGAGAACGTTTTGCGGTTGAAGCCTGCCGTCACGGCGCCGACGGAGACGACGGTCATGAGTGCTGCGAAGCCGAGCCAGGTTGTCGACGGGCTTTGGCTGTCGTTGTCCGGCAGCTGCAGCACGCCGTAGGCGATTAGGAAGACGAAGAACGCGTAGTGCCCGGTCGAGAGCGCGAGGCCGTTGGCGTCATTGCGCTCCAGAAGCTGCATCAGCGACCAGATCGCGAGCGGCAGGAAGATGAAGATCGTGAGCACCTCGGCATCGCCCCAGCCGAGCAGGCGCTGGATCGCTTCGAAGCTGATGACGAACCAGCCGAGGAGCGTGAGCGAGGAGAGGTGGATCCCCGGGCGCCAATTCATGTACCAGGCAATCGCGGTGCAGACCGCCCAATAAGCCAAGAACGGCAGATGCAGGACGGCGCCGAAGTGCTGCGTCTCTTGCCACGTCCACCAGCCACCGAGGCCCAGCGCCAGTGCGAGCGCGGCGCGGGAGGGGACGAGCGCTGCGGCGAGGATCGCGCCCACGCCCCAGAGCAGCAGGCCGTCGGGGTAGTGGGCTTGGATGTTGTAGGTCTGGGCGACGAAGTGGATGTTCACGCCGAACAGGATGACGCCGAGCAGCACGAACGCCTGGCCGATGGCGCCGCGGTTGTTGGCCATGAACCAACCCGCGATGCCGTAGGCGGCCCACAGGCTGCCGAAGAGGACGATCAGCCGCTCGAGCTTGGCCATCGCGGCCCAGTTCGCGGCGACGAACGACATCGCGCCCGCGCCGATCAGGATCACGCCGAAGACGGCGAGGATAACGTCGAGCGTGCGGGCTTGGCTTCCCGCGCCGACGGAGGCGAGGATCGCTTCTTTGTTGTCCTCGTCCACGAGGCCTTTGGCGATCCAGGTGTCGAGATCGCGCTTCAACTGACGCAGATAGAAGGGCGGGCGCATGTGTTGCCTCTGGTGTCCCCAAATGTCGGGATCAACTATGCCGGAATTGTGACGCGCCGCAAAACGGCTGCGAAGAAGCCGTCGGTGCCGTGGCGGGCGGGGGAGAGTCGGAGCACTTGTTCGCTACCGCAGGGCCATTCGCGCGATTGGGGCATCGTGGTCCGGGCATCGATTCGTTCGAAGTCTTTTCGTGTCTTGAGGAAATGTTCGACGCGGTCGTCGTTTTCGCGGCGAAGCAGCGAGCAGGTGGCATAGATCAAATGTCCGCCGGGTTTCACGAAGTTTGCGGCGCGGGCGACGATGGCGTCTTGCAGCGCGGTGAGCTCGGTCAGGTTGGCGGCTTGTTTCGACCATCTGGCGTCGGGGTTACGGCGCCACGAGCCGGTGCCGGAGCAGGGCGCATCGACGAAGACGCGGTC
>JABFRX010000220.1 GCA_013140995.1 Alphaproteobacteria bacterium
AACCTGACGCAGTCTTATTCCGGCAACGCCACCTGCGCGCCCTCGCGCGCGGCGATAATGACCGGCCGCTTCGCCACGCGCTTCGGCTTCGAGTTTACGCCCGTACCCGTGCAATTCGCAAAGCTCGTGGGCCACATGGCGACGAACGAAGCGCACCCACCGATCTATCACGCGGAACTTGAGAAAGACGTTCCCCCCGTCGGCGACCAGACGGTGCCGGCGAGCGAGACGATGCTGCCCGAACTACTGAAGACGAAGGGCTACCGCACGCTCATGCTCGGCAAGTGGCACTTGGGCGAGACCGCAACGTCGCGTCCTGAGGCGCGCGGCTTTGACGAGTATCTGGGCTTCCTGGCGGGCGCCGCGCTGTTCGGCGAAACGAGCGACCCGAACATCGTCGAGGCGCGTCAAGACTTCGACCCGATCGACAAGTTCCTCTGGGCGAACCTGCCATTCGCGGTCGTGAACAACAACAAGCCCGGCCGCTTTAAACCGTCGAAATACATGACCGACTATCTCTCCGAAGAAGCGGCGAAGGCGATTGACGCGAACAAGAACCGCCCGTTCTTCATGTACGTCGCCTACAATGCGCCGCACACGCCGTTACAAGCGCTGAAGTCCGACTACGACGCCTTGAGCAGCATCGAGAACCACCGTCTGCGCGTCTATGCGGCGATGATCAAGTCGCTCGACCGCGGCGTGGGTACGGTGCTCAAAGCCGTGAAGGACGCCGGCATCGAAGGCAATACGCTGATCATCTTCACCAGCGACAACGGCGGCGCGCACTACATCGGCCTGCCCGAAATCAACAAGCCGTTTCGCGGTTGGAAACTGACATTCTTCGAAGGCGGCATCCGCGTGCCGATGCTCGTCAAGTGGCCGGCAAAGATCAAACCCGGTGCGACGTTCGCAGGCGCCGCCGGGCACGTGGACATCTTCGCGACCGCGGCCGCCGCCGCGGGCGCCGCGATGCCCGAAGGCAAGCAACTGGACGGCGTCAACCTCGTTCCCTTCGTCACGGGCGAAGCGCAAGGACTTCCACACCAGACGATGTTCTGGCGCTCCGGCCACTACAAGGTGCTGCTCGCCGGCGACTGGAAACTGCAAGTCGCTGCCCGCCCCGACAAGAGCTGGCTCTACAATCTGAAGGACGACCCGACGGAGAAAACGAACCTCGCCGAAACGAACGCGGAAAAGCTCGCCGAGATGAAGGCGCTGCTCGACCAGGTCGACGGCGAACAGGCAAAACCGCTCTGGCCCTCCCTCCAAGAAGGCGCCGTGGCGCTTGACCGCCCGCTCGACACCCCGGCGGTGATAGACGAGGAGTACATCTATTGGTCGAACTGACCGCGTAGATCGTCATGGCGACGCGCACGTGGATAATCGTCGGCGTGGCGGCTCTCCTACTCGCCGTCTCCATCTATTACTTCACCCGGCCCCCCGCGCCGCCGATCACGCTCGCCTGCCCGCTGCAGATTGAAGAGCGCGCGCAACATCCGGGCATGGCCTGGATCCCCGCAGGGACAGTCACGATGGGCTCCGACGTCTATCCTGAGGAAACCAGCCGCAGCGTCGCGCTGAACGGCTTCTGGATCGACCGCACCGAAGTGACGAACGCCGAATTCGAAGCCTTCGTCAAAGCGACGAACTACGTCACTGTCGCGGAGCGCAAAGGCACGAAGGGCGCCGCCGTCTTCGTGCTGCCGTCCGGCGACGCGGACCTCTCGCGCGCCGCAAACTGGTGGCGCTACGTCGAAGGCGCGAACTGGCGCCACCCAGCGGGCCCCGACACCTCGATCGGAGGCCGCGAACAGTTCCCGGTCGTTGCGATCACGCTCGAAGACGCCGCCGCCTACGCCAAATGGAAAGGCCGAAGGCTCCCCACCGAAGCCGAATGGGAACACGCCGCCCGAGCCGGAGCGAGCGCGCTGCCCGAACGCGAGCAACCGAAGAACGCAAACACCTGGCAAGGCGTCTTCCCGATCATCGACACAGCCGAGGACGGCTTCACCGGCATCGCGCCCGTCGGCTGCTTCAAACCGAACGCGTTCGGCCTGCACGATATGATCGGCAATGTCTGGGAATACACCGCCGACACCTACGAGAACCAAACGCCGCCCGCGCACGTCATCAAGGGCGGCTCATTCCTCTGCGCCCCGAACTACTGCCTGCGCTACCGCCCCGCCGCCCGCCAGCCGCAAGAAGACGGCCTCGGCACCAGCCACGTCGGCTTCCGCACGGTGCTGGACGCCGCCGGACCCAACTGACGACGCGACGAAATCACTTTGAGTCTGTCAGCCGCTTGAGCGCGGCAACCCTTTCTCTCAGCAGGCTAGCGGCGAGTTCGCGGACGAGAGATTTCGGTTTGCCCATCAGTTGCCCGAGCGAACTGCCGAACAGACCCGCGCCCAGGGCGAGAGCAACACCGACGAGCACCATTTCCTCGGCGACTGCAGCACTCACCCCCATGCGCTGACCCTGTCGCTTGGCGACGTGACTGATGGCGCCGCGAACACCTGTTAGGCGGCGCCACTCCCCCGTCAGCTCCAGCCAAGCCGCGAGGCGTGCAGCGCCACGGGATTCAAAGGTATCGAATAGCGCCTGCACGGTTAGTTCAATAGCGCGGTCGGGGTTCTTATCGGCTTCTTCGACCGCGGCAAGCGCCGTTTCGACAAGTTCACCTGTCATACGCTCCATCAGCGCCGCGTGCAGCCCATCGATCGAGCCGAAATGATGCATCACGGTCGCGTTTGCGACGCCCGCAGCAGCAGCCACGTCCACGAGCTTCAGCGCGAGGGGGCCTTCGCTCACCAGCAACCCTTCCGCGGCCGTGAGAATGTTCTCACGTGCGGCCTCAGGCAGGCGTCGCACCCTCGGCGACGGGGGCTTTTTTGCAGGCATCGTCGATCGGCTCATTCGCTATTGACATTTTTGTCGATAGCACCTATTTGAGCATCAAGCAAGTTCAAACGCAGGACCTTCCGCCATGACCGTCAAATCGACCCCCGCCGACATCCAGGTGCCGGCGCGCGACATCCGCTTCGACCTCGCCATCGCCAAGAACGGTCACTGGCTCGGCGGCGATCCGGTCGGCACGGCAGTGTTCAACGCGCTGTCGCTGACCTTCCCGGAAGGCGAACGCATGTTCATGGACGCGGTGAAAAACTACCGCAAGGACCTCACCGGCAAACTCGCCGAGGACGTTCGCGGGTTCATTGCCCAGGAAGCAATCCATTCGCGCGAGCATCACCAACTCAATCTTCTCGTTGACCGTGAACGCTATCCCGTCAGCGAGATTGAGGCACTGGTGAAGGTGCGCACCGACGAGGCGCGTTCGCGCGGACCGATGGCAATGTTGATGGCAACGATCGCGCTCGAGCACTTCACCGCCATGATGGCCGACGTGCATGCGGATAACGTCAGCCTCTTTGATGGCGTATCGCCGGAGCTCGAGCGCCTCTGGCGTTGGCACGCCATGGAAGAAACCGAACACAAAGGCGTTGCCTTTGATGTGTTCATGCATGCGACGCGTCACTGGTCGCCGCTGAGGCGCTATGCGCGCCGCGTGATTGCGATGGCCCTGATCACGTACATGTTCACGGCAAATATCACGACCTATGCCGCGCGGTTGCTGGAAGCGGACGGCTATAGCCCGAAGGCCGCGAGAAAAGCCGTAAAGAATTACGTCTGGCGCAATCCCGGCATCTTCTCAAAGGGTTGGCGGACATACTTCTCCTGGTACCGCCCGGGCTTCCACCCTTGGGACCACGACAACCGCGCGCTGATCGCACGCTGGAAAGAAGACTTCATGACACCAAAGGCAGCGACTGGCGCATAGAGGCGCCTAGTTTCGAATCCACCGCTGGGTCATGTGACGTGATGACCACGCGTTGAAGATCGTCTTGGGTGTCGTCGCCGCGCTCGGGCTCGGCGGCTACGTCCTCTGGCAACAGTACTGGTACTAGCCCGGTCTGCATCAGTGCGAATCTCGCGCTTCGCCCCTTGTGCGGATGATGTCGATGTAGAGCGTCGCAGGTTCGAAGCAGGCGCCGGTCGACAGTTGTCCGGTGTTCGCGCGTGCGATTTCTTCCCACGGCGTTTGCGACACGAGCTTCGGCGGCGCCCAAGCCTTTCGTCGCCGCTCCCACTCGTCCGCGGGCACGAGCGCATCCACGCGCCGTTCGTTGAGATCGATCCGCACCACGTCCCCGGTCTTGAGCAGCGCCAACCCGCCGCCGACGGCGGCTTCCGGCGACGCGTTCAAGATCGACGGCGACGCACTCGTTCCGCTCTGCCGCCCGTCGCCGATGCAGGGCAGCGCCGTGATCCCGCGTTTGAGCAGCGCGTCCGGCGGCTGCATGTTCACGACCTCGGCCGAGCCCGGATAGCCGATCGGCCCGCAGTTGCGCATGACGAGGATGCACCGCTCGTCGATCTGAAGCGCCGCATCGTTGATCCGCGCGTGATAATCCTCAGGCCCGTCGAACACGATCGCGCGACCTTCGAACGCCGCACCCTTGCTCAAGTACCGCGCCGAAAACTCCTCGCCGATCACGCTGGTCTTCATCACCGCCGCATCGAACAGATTGCCCGACATGACGAGGAACCCTGCGTTCGTCTTCAGCGGCGCAGCCACCGCGCGGATGACATCGCGGTCGGACGTCGAACGCCCGCGGCAATTCTCCACCATCGTGCGCCCGGTGATGGTTATTGCGGGCTCGATCAACCCCGCCTCGATCAACTCGGCAACGACCGCAGGTACGCCGCCCGCACGGTGGAACCCTTCGCCCAGATGCGCACCGGCAGGCATGCAATTCACGACCAGCGGCACCTCGTAGCCAAACCGCTGCCAGTCGTCGAGCGTAAGCGCCACGCCCATATGGCGCGCAATCGCGATCAAATGCGGCGGGCAGTTCGTCGACGCGCCGATCGCAGCCGCGACACGGATCGCGTTCACGAACGCCGCCTTCGTCATCACGTCGGAGGGTTTCAGATCCTCACGCACCATCTCGACGATGCGCACGCCCGTCGCATGCGCCATCTGCGCGCGCGCGGCGTACGGCGCAGGGATTGACGCGCAGCCCGGCAACGACATGCCGAGCGCCTCGGCGACCGAATTCATGCTGAGCGCCGTCCCCATCGTGTTGCAGTGCCCGGCCGACGGCGCGCTGGCCGCCGCCATCTCCATAAACTCGCCGTAGCCGATCTCGCCCTTGGCGAGCATTTGCCGCCCCTGCCAAATAATCGTACCCGAACCGGCGCGCTGGCCGCGCCACACACCGTCGAGCATCGGTCCGCCGGAAAGCACGATCGAGGGAATGTTCACCGTCGCCGCCGCCATGAGACACGCAGGCGTCGTCTTATCGCAGCCCGTGGTGAGCACCACGCCATCGAGCGGATAGCCGTGCAGCACTTCGACGAGGCCCAGATAAGCGAGATTGCGGTCCAGCGCCGCCGTCGGCCGCTTGCCCGTCTCTTGAATCGGATGCACCGGAAACTCGATCGCGATGCCGCCAGCCTCGGCAATGCCGTCACGCACCCGCTTCGCGAGCTCGATGTGATGCCGGTTGCAAGGGCTAAGGTCCGACCCCGTCTGCGCGATCCCGATGACAGGCCGGCCGGACTGCAACGCCTCCCGCGTGAGTCCGTAGTTCAAATACCGCTCCAGATAGAGCGCCGTCATCCCAGGATTGTCCGGATTGTCGAACCACCGGCGGGAGCGAAGAGGTTTTGCCATGCGCACGAATTCCATATGCTACGCCTTAATAGCACATCGTTTGGGGACACCACACAATGCCGTTACGCCTCATCGCCGCTTTCGCGCTGATCGTTTCATCATTCACCGCCCACGCCGCCGCAGTGGACACGCTGCTCGGCGAGTGGACGGACGCCGCCCGCGCAAAACGCGTGGTGCCGTACAAGATCTACGTGCCGCAAGGCGCAACAACACCGGCACCGGTCGTGATCTTCTCCCATGGCCTTGGTGGCAATCGCGATGGCGCGGCGTATCTGCTCAACCACCTTGCGGAGAACGGCTACGTCGCGGTGGCAGTACAGCATCCGGGCTCCGACACGAAGACGGTGTTCCCCGGCGGCCGTGTGAACGACGCAGGCCTGTTCAGCGCGATCTCGCCCGCAGTGGCGGCCGATCGTTTCAACGACATACCTTTCGCGATCGACGAACTCGCAAGCATGAACGCGAACGACGCGCGCCTGAAGGGCCGCCTGGATATGACGAAGCTCGGCATGTCCGGCCACTCCTACGGCGCGATCACGACGCTGGCGCTCGCCGGCCAAGGCTTCGGTCCGAACGGCGGCTTCAGCTTCGCCGACGACCGCATCCAAGCGGCGATCGCTTACAGTCCGTCGAAGCCGAAGCAAGGCGACCCGGCGCAAGCGTTTGCAGGCATCCGCATGCCCACATTCCACATGACTGGCACGAATGACCGCAATCCGCTCGACTCCAGCGACCCGCCGGAGAACCGCCAAGTCGCTTATCGCAGCATCGCAAACGCCGACAAGTATCTGATCGTGTTCACGGGCGGCGATCACATGATCTTCTCCGGCCGCAGCTTGCAGGGCGAACTACGCACGCGAGACCCGGGCTTCCACGCCTGGATCAAAAAGGCATCGCTGGCATTCTGGGACGCCTACCTGCGCGGCAACGCGGACGCCAAAGCATACCTCACCGGCGGCAAGTTCGCAGCCGAGCTGGGTGGCGAAGGAAAATTCGAGTCACAAACGAGGTAGCTTTCTTCCTGGGGCCGCCGGCATCCCTGCCGGCTCCTTGCGCAGTTGAGCGTCAGCAATGCCGACGGTCCCAGGAAGAAAGAACTACCCCTTCTCCTCCGTCAGAAAATCGCGGCCGGCGCGATCTTCCACCTCCACCACCCAAACGTCCGCATCGCGCCCTCGTGCGCGGGCGATGTAGTCTTCCGCGACCTCATCCTCCACAACCTCCGCACCCGTGCCGCACACCCACCGCCGCCCGCCGTCGCGTCCGTAGGCTGCCGACCAAACACGCGCCGTGCCGTTAAGCAGGGACACCTTCACCAGCACCGCGCCGGAGTCCGGATCGCCTTTGCGCGCCACAAATGCAGACGCGCCGTTCACTTCCGCGCGCCTAATGAGCGCCGCGGCCCAGATCGATGTTTTGACGCGAGGTTCCGTCACACGTGCACCATGTTTGATTGAGTGTCCCAAAACGGTTCCGGCGTTTGAACCCGCCTGAGTCAATATTGCCACTTCGCCTGTCACACAACTTACGATTCCATCGGTGGAAGCGATCGGGGGCGATTCGCGCATGCGTAGGGGCAGTCAGTGACGAGTGAAGGTACGACGCCTAACCCATCAGAACGTCTCGTTTTTCGGGCCGTTCCACTCAAGCGTTCGATAGCGTTCGGGGCCGGTGCCGCGGTCCTGATCGTACACCTACTCTGGCGTGCAGATGCGACGCTGGCGGGCCTGCCCGCGGATGCGTTCGCACTCTCGATCGTGCTGTTCGCCGTCGAAGCCTTCATCGCCATCGGCCTCACGCTCAGCGCGCTCGCCGACATCCTGCCTGCCGCCATCGACGTGAAACCCGAGGGCCTGCGCGACGCCGACCTGCCCTCCACCGATATCTTCTTCGTCATCAACGATCCGAAGCTGGCGCCGAAGGCCGCCTACTCGCTGGCCGCCGCAGCCCAACTCGACTACCCGCGCGACCGCGTGCGCCTTCACCTGGTCGGCGTCGACCGCGCGACCGATCAAGCGGAGTCGCTGGCGGCACTGGCTGAGCGCATGAACACGTCCTGGCTTGCAGCTTCACCGGAAGCGAACGCCGGCACCGCCGTCAACGCAGCGCTCGCCCGCACGGCAGGTACGCTGGTGCTCATCGTCAACGTGGGCGAAGCACCGACACCAGACCTGCTGCGCCGCATCGCTGGCGGTTTCATCGGCAACCCAAACCTTGCGTTCTGCGATGTCCCGGTGTTCGCGATCGACGGCGATCCGGTGTTGACCGACATCGACGTCAACCGCCGCCTGCCCAACGACCCCGGCGCGTTCTTCAAGACGTGCTTGAAGACGATCGGCGCTGCGACCGGCTCGCTGGGCTTAAATCATCGCACCGTCTGGCGCCGCACGGCGCTGTCGAATGCGGGCAGCTGCTCGCGCTGGAACCTGCGCCCCGACGCACCCGCACGCATCCGCGCGATCGAAGCGGGCTGGATGCGCGGTATCGTTACCCGCCCGATGGTGGCATCCCTCGCACCCGACACGGTGCGCGATTACCTGCGCCTGCGCATGGGCCAGCGCATCGGCACGATCGATGCCGCGCTGAGCCAAGACCCGCTCACACGCAGCGGGCTACCGCTGCGCGAGCGCCTGTCGTGGATGCCCGCCCTCTTCGGCGCGTTGATGCCGTTTGCGTGGGCGCTGGCGTTCGCGCTGCCGCCACTCGCGCTGTTGTTCAAGATCCCGCTGTTCGGCACGCAAAGCCCGGCAGCCGCCACCGCGTTCTCGCTCCTCGCCGCCATCGTCGCGATCGGCATGGCAGGCAGCCTCAACGCCGGCATGCGCGGGCGGCTCATCGGCGCATGGAGCGAAATCCTGGAATCGCTGCTCACCGCACCGTCCCTCTTCGCCATCATCACGCGCGCCAAGAAAACGGAGCGCGTGCCAGCGCCGGAACACGCGAACGGCCTGCTCGTCGTTGTGTTCGCAGTCGCACTCGCGGGCACTGCGTTCGGCACGGCGGCCTGGTTCACGAAACCTGAGCTGCAAGCAGCCATCGCGCCAATGCTCGCGCTCACGATCTTCACTGCAGCGCTGCTCGCCTGCCTGCTCGGGGCCATCGCCGAACCGCGCCAGCGCCGCCTCGCCCCGCGCGTCGCGCGCCGCTTCAGCGCGGAACTGCTGATCGGCGGCAGCACGGTCGCGGGCCGCCTCGCCGACATCTCCGTCCACGGTGCCAGGTTCATCGCCGACGACGCCGTCGACCTACCCGCGCGCGCGCTCGGCGGTCAGCTGACGCTCGACACCGCGCAAGGCAAGACGATGCTGCCCGTCCAACTCTCGCGCCAGACGGAAGCCTTCGGCCGCCCGGCCTTCGGCCTCTCGTTCACGGGCCGCACAGTCGGCGAATTCGCAACGGTTGTGCGCCTCGCCCACCGCAGCGGCGACGCCTACGCCGACATGTGCGACGCAAGAAGCAAACGCGCGGGCCTGACCAGACTCTTCGGCACCCTAAGCTGGCGCGGCCTCATCGGCCTCTGGCGCAAAGTCAACCCGCCGGCCGCTCAAACAAAGTGGATCCCGCTACGCCGCCTTTCGCGCACGATGCACTAGAGAGCGAAGCAGCAAAGTGAGGCCACCCGCCGCGCGCCGCAGGCGCGCAACGGCACCTCGAACGGGCGCTTCGCGCCGAAGGAGACTCAACTTCGTTGCTTCGTGTGACTCTTTTGGAGGCACTACCGGTAGGCATAGATGCGGTGACATAATAATAAATCGCTCCCGCAACAATATTTCTGCCTTGCGCAACATACGTTCACTCAGGAAATCTTCGCACCCGCACGGCGCGGCCCTTGACTCTGAAGCCAACAGGTCCAAACTCTTTGTCAGACGATCGTGGCCGACAAAGTCTTCGGACTGGCCGCCAATCGCTGGATGACAGGGTTATCGCGAGAAAGCGCGGCCTTTGGGCGAGCCACGAAGCGTCTGAATGAGCAGAGCAACAACTAACGGAGGGAGCATGACGCCACCGGACATGAAATCCGCCCTCGGCTCTAACGAGGGCAACGTCCGCTAGCACTCGCGTTCGGATACTGATTTTGCGACAGACCGCCGCCGCGAGAAGCCCGGACCTGATCAAAGCACAATTTGAAAGCATGCAACGGCGTGCATAAACCCACGCTCGTAAACTAAGGCCGGCTTTGCTGGCCAAAGAATCGGAAGTGATGAAGAGCCCCGAGGAGCGACGCGTCGCCCCGGGGCTCGATTTTTGTATGTTAGATTTTCGCGCGCTTGGAGCTTGAAAAGGCACCTCGGTAACGCGCCACCAAAAAGCAAAGACCGCTACCGAAAAATAACCCCAAGATCACAAACTGGACTGTGACACCACGTGCATTCCAGTCGAATGGTTTCGTCACGTTTGGGTTGACGACCCCTTGGGCGTGAGCTGTGTTTGGAGCCGCGAGTAACAAGGTTGCTACGCCGCCACAGCTATTTGAGCGCGAACCGCCGCCTGAGTGTCACCAGGATGACGCCGACGATCCCAGTAGTGACGAGTGCGCAAACGCCCGATAGCAATCTGTAGCCAACCGGCCATTCTCGAATGAACGCTGCAGCCCAGTAAGCCTTCGCCTCCTCCGGCCCCGAAAACGGCGCCGGTAGAAGGAATAGTCGCCACACAAACCCGAACACGTCGCCGGGTCTGGGTGGAATGTCCGGCCAAACGACAGAGCCTACTACTAGCCACACAAACAAAGTGACCGCGCCGATCGCCCCAAGTAACACTGCAAGCGCTCTCCCTATAAATCGGCCATAGCCGCTCGACAGCCAGAAGAAAAACAGGGCCCACCGCTCGACGACGGAAACATCCGACCGCTTCCGGCGTGCGTCCATTTCGAGGGCATAGAAGTTTGCTGCTTGCTCCCCATCGTGATCCAGAATGTGTCGAAGCGTGCGTATGATCCCTCGATCGTCTGCGCCGAGGCATTTCTTGAAACTCGCGCATCGCTGAACTGGGGCAACCACTCGGCAAAGGGAACCCAACGAAACACAAGGTACTCCCAACTCGACGCGAAACGCTGCGGATTGATCATGCCTGCTTTTGCCAGAAAGCGGCAGTTGCTGAACATCGCGCTATGGTGCAGATCGGCACCGCTGAAAATGGGCGCACCCATAAAAGTGCAGTCAACGAACTTCGCAAGGCGACGGAACTCCCGGCCGCTAAAGTCTACATCTGACGCGAAGTCGCAAGATGTCAGCTCTACGACCGACCGGAACACGCCTCCGGTCGCAGAACTAATGTCCACCGGACCTTCGAATCGCGCAGAGAGCGAAACGACGTCGCCGAAGTGGCAATCGCGCATCGAGACGCGATTATCGAAGAGAGCTCTCATGCTAGAGGTGAACAAGCGGCCTTGGAACTCGCGGCGCCCGAAATCCACGGGTCCGCGAAAGTGTGCATGACTGATTTGAACTTCAGCGCACTGCCCGCCGCGAAACTCAGCCGCACCAAAGATATCGACTTCCGAAAGGTCCAGCAAAGAGCTGAACTTTGCGTTGTCGAAAGCTGCACCGTGAACCGTTGCGCCACGTAAGCTGACCGGCCCGTTGAATGTGCTGCGCTCAAAGATTGCACGCCCAACGAAGACCGCTTCGGAGAAGTCCGAGCGCACCTGAAATGCTCGGTCCGAAAAATTCGCATCCTCCCTGAAAATCGCACCCGAAAAGTTGCAAGCACTCCCGGGAGCACCACCAGTAAAGCTCACCGGTCCCTCAAATATCGCATCTCTGTACGACGGAACCACGTACGGCGAAGAGTGAACCGTGTTCCATCGGGGGAAGACGACACCGTCAAAAAAGGCGCGAGGCCGCGCAGCCTCGGTCGCACCGCTGCCAGCGTTATAGCGCGCCACGCCCTCGGATTCCCGCCGATATATCTCGTCGTAAAACGCGCTTACTTTGTTGACGGCCCAACTGGCCTTGCGGCTCTTGTTGCCCTGTAGATCGTGCGTCGGCAGATGAAACTCGGTCCACTGCCGCCCAGCGAACTCAACAAGCCTCGGAGGGTTTGTATCGAACCAGTACTCATAGAGCGAAACCGCGCCCCCAGCCAGAGAAGGCACCTTCTTGGTCTTTAACCCGTCGACAGAATAATCGGCGTCCCACCATGCCTTGAACGCACCTGCATACGACTGCTTCTTGCTCTTGTCTTCCGCACGTTTTTGCTCTTCAGGAGACATTGGGGAACTCGTGGACATGCTGCAGTATGCATTGCATGTCCGGCTTACATCTATCGCTCACGCAAGGCTTGGGTGTGGACAACTTTGGCGAGGCACGAGGTCGTCATGATGATTGACGATTGACGCCGTTGACGCCCGGGCAACCATCTAACACCACACACATATGTAATGGGGGTTCGGTTCTTCCGATGTGGCGGGCGGTCGCGAGACCCTGAGCCCACCGTTCTGTCAAAGCGTCAACGTGTAATACGTCTCGCATGCTGCGCAGCGTCAACGTGTCAACAAGATCAATGCGTCAAGCAGCTTGCCCCTCACCTTCAAGCGGTGCCACGAAACGGTTGCGCATGTTGATTACTCGCCCCACCTTGGCCATCCTGTAAAGCGTGACCCGCACCGATGCTGCGGTCGCGTCCTCGATCAGCGCCGCAACGTCTTGATGCGACATCGGCTCGCCGACACCTTTGAGTTCCTTCAGTATCTTGTCTTCCAACGTCGTCGCCCTATACGCCTCCGCGTCCCCCAGCACCGCCCACAGGCCGCGCGTGCCGTCGAACCTGAGCGCCTTCTCGAACACCGGCAGGTCGCGGCCCCGGCCATAGAGCACGGCGTCCGCCTGTCCCGCTTCCTTGCGCAGGATCAACACGCTGTCGGCCGCGCCCGTCAGACCGGTCGTGCCGGAGACCAAATCGAACGGGTCGTCCGGGTTGTCGCGCTTGGAGGCGTGATGCATCACCACGATGCCGAGCCGGTGCTTCGACGCCACGCGCTGAAGCACGGCCAGCGACTCGAAATCGTCCGCGTACATGGATTTCTTCCCGTCCGCGCGCCCGCGCACCTTCGCCCACACGTCGACGACGATCAGCTTCGGGTTCGCCACACTCGCGATCCACGCTTCGATTTTCGACAAGCCCCCGTCGTCGAGCCGCGGCCAATCGGTGTGGAACTGCAACCGCGCGGGCCACGGCGCGTCGGTGCCGGCCATCTGCCGGAGCCGCGCCTGCAGCCGGCGCTGATTGTCCTCAAGCGCCAGCGCCAGCACGTCGCCTTGCTCGCAAGCCGCGGACGAAAACGCGCGCCCGCCGGCAGCCACCGCAAACGCAAGGTTCAACGCGAGCCACGATTTCCCGAGCTTCGGCTTGCCCGCAATCATCGTCAGCCCTTCGACGATGTAGTCCGGCACGATCCACTTGATCGGCGCGAAAACCTTGTCCTGCAGCGCCGCGCCTGAGATCCCCTCGGCGTTGTCCGGGGAGACACACCCGGGAGAGCGGGCTTCCAGCCCGCTCTTCTTCTCTTCCCTTTCAGCGCTCGGCGCGCTCAAACCGTTTTGAAGAGCGGGCTGGAAGCCCGCGCTCCCGGGTGAGCCCCCCTCCACCAACCGCGCTTCGTCCACCATACGATGAAGAATGCGCACATCGCTCACCGGCTGCGGCATCGTCATGTCCCCCCAATCGCCCAAGTCCCAGCCGTTCTTGAAGCGCCGGTCGAGTCTCACCACGCGCACGCTCGCCGCTCCCGCGCGATAGATCACCTCCGCCGCCTCGCGCGCGTAAGCCGCACCCGCCTCGTCCGCATCGGGCCAAATCGTGACCTTGCGATTACGCATGTGATACCATTCGGCGCGCCCCGCACCTTTGGCGCCGCCGAACGAGGTAACGACCACCCACGCCTGCATGAATTTGCGCGCGGCATTCGCCGCCTTCTCGCCCTCCACGACCAGCACCTGCGCATTCGGCCGTTTCGCCAGCTCATAGAGATTGTAGAGCGGCCGCGGCCCCGGCGGCGCCGCCCAACGCCATTCGGGCTTGCCGCCCGCCCCCATCCACACGCTCGCCGGGCGATAGGTCTTGCGCTCCTTCGGATCTTCGAAGCGGATCACGTGGAACATCACGAAGCCTTCTGAATTCGTGTAGCTGTAAATGTGTTTCGCATCGCCCAGCTGCGGGTGGGTCGTCGACACGCTGCGCATGCCTTTCGGCAGCGGGGCGAGATACTGCCCGCCTTCAGATTCCGGGGACGGTGTGGAGGCACGTGCGCCGTCCAGCGGCGCGAAGGGATCGTCCTGCATAAGCTTCTCCGTGTGGTCTTAGCGTTCGAAAGGATCGAGCCCGAGCATTGCCGCCACCTTCAGCGCGGCCGCCCGTTGCTCGAGGTCGAAGAGAAAGGCGGCAAGCGCGATCGGATCGCCGCCCTTATCGCCGGTCGCAAAGTCGGCCCAGCGCCCGGTCGTCAGGTTGATCGAGAACGAGCCCATGCGCCGGTCGTGCCGCTTCGGGTTCAGCGCGACGTACTCGCGAAACCGCCGCCGCCCGGCCGGCAGCCAGCGCGGCAGAATCTGAGGCAGCTGGCTGAGCGCGGCCGCGTTGATGCGCGCAAAATCCACCCGCCTCAAGGGCGGGAGACCAAGATTTCAGCAGATTTCCGGGGGTTTTGGACCATCGGCGGACTCCTCCATTCGAAACGAAACCCGTCTCGCCCGAAGTGCCCCGATGAGAGTCAACCTATAAGTTAGAAATATCTGAGAGTCAAGACTTGTTCTTTATTCGTTCTTGTGTAGACGGAAAGATAGAAATATAAGTAAGTGACAGCGCTTGGCCGGTCCCCCAAAAAATAGGGACCGGAAAGCCCCCCTTCCGGTCCCCATTCTCCCTCAAACTGTGTGCGCGCCTCTCAAGCCCGTGCGCGGAACTTCTCCGGAAACACGACCGACGCGGGTTCCCCCGGCACGTCGTCGCGCGCCGCCAACGGCAGGCGCAGCGTCACCGTCGTCCCATCGCCCAGCGCGCTTTCGATCGCCATACCGCCGCCATGCATCTCGGCCAGCGCCTTGACCAACGACAGCCCAAGGCCCGTGCCCTTGTGCGTGCGCTGCATCTCGCCCTCGACCTGCTCGAACGGCTTGCCGATGCGCACCAAGTCCTTCTCCGGAATGCCGACGCCCGTGTCGCTGACCGACAGCATCATGTCGGTGCCCACCTTGCGCGCTTTCAGCACGACGCGGCCCTCCGTCAGCGTGAACTTGATCGCGTTCGACAACAGGTTGATCAGGCATTGCTTCAACGCCCGGCGGTCGGCCATGAGGCTCAAGCCCGGTGCCACGTCGCACACAAGCTCGACCCCCGCCTCATCGGCCGCCACCTTCACCATCGCCAGGCATTCGTCAGCCACCGGCTTCAATTCCACAAGCTTGCGCTCGATCGTAAACTTGCCGGCCTCGATCTTCGACATATCGAGCAAATCCGAAATCAGATCGACCAAGTGCGAGCCCGAATTGCGGATCAGCTCCGCATACTCGCGATACTTCGGCGTGCCGATCGGCCCCATCAGCTCGTGCCGCATCACGTCGGAAAACCCGATGATCGCGTTGAGTGGCGTGCGCAGCTCGTGCGTGACCGAGGCCAGGAACCGCGACTTCGCCCGGCTGACCTCTTCCGCTTTGTCGAGCGCCCGCGCTAGTTCTAGGATCTCGGCCTTCGCGTTCGACATATCGCGCGTCACTGCAATCGCCTCCCCATTCCCGCCCTGCACGCGCATCTCGACCGGCAGATACGTGCCGTCGCGCCGGCGCACGCGGAACGCAACAGCCTCATGCCCGCCACGCGCAGCGGCGGTGAACGCTTGCTCCACCGTCGACAGGTCCTGAATGTGCACGAACATCGCGGGGCTCATCCCCTCAAGCTCGCGCGCCCGCAGACCCAGTATCTCCTCGACCGCCGGCGACGCATAGAGCACAGCCCCGTTGGCCGCATGCCGTGTGATCATATCGGCCGCGTTGTCCGTCAGCGCCCGGTGCCACGCCGCATTCGCCCGCGCACGCGCCACCTCATGCTCGTTCCGCCGCTGCAACGTGCGCATCGCAAACATGCCGACAATGATCGCGGCGAACACGGAGACGCCGTAAGCAAACCCCGCAAACGCCGGATCGATCCGCGACACCGGTAGCCAGCCCACCAAGGACAGCATCGCGGCGATGAAGAAGCCCACGCCAGCAACGCACGACGCGATCGTGACGGCCGAACGCTTGCCCGCGATCGCAGCCTCGACCGGTACGATGAGGAGCCACGGCAACAACGGCGATGCCAGTCCGCCGGTATAAATCGCCGCCAGCGACACAAACCCGCCAAGCGCCAACGCAGACGCCATCTGCCCTTGAGCGAGACTCAGCGTCTCGCTTCGAACGGCGAGCGCGATGCCGAGTGGCGCCCATAGGAAAAGAAACGCAAACGCCGTCGCGCCGTCGACAGGCCCGACGAATGCAAAGTACAGCGGCCAAAGCGCAGCACCCATCGCCCCCGCAAGCAGGTTCGCGGAAACGAACGACTGCCGCCGCCCGGTCTCGCCCTCCGGCTCCGACCCCAGCACGCCGTCAAACGCATCCAACAAAAAGCCGGCCCAAAACCGGCGGAAATTATACGGCGAAGCCATAACGCGACTCGACCCCCAGAACGTGAAGGTAAGACTTCGTTTATGGAGGTTAACGAGGCGTTAAAGAGCGGGGCGTGTTGGAGCCACCTTCTCCCGTTAGCCAACGGGAGAGAAGGGCAATAAACCCAAACTCATTACCTTCTCCCGCCGAAGGGCGGGAGAAGGTGGCGCGGCGCGTAGCGCCGTGACGGATGAGGGACAGCGCCTAAAATTATCCACGCTCTTGAATCAAACCCCGCCCCCCATCGTGAACGCGCGTTGACGCTAACAACCGTTCACGTTGATTCCGCCCCCGTTTCCTTCAATTTATCCGTTGTTTTAGAGCACTTTCGAACGGCCTTCGGCCCACTGTCCGCCTCGAAGTTTGGAGTAGGCCCAGTGGGTTTCATTTTCCGCACCGTGTTCTTCTTGAGCCTCGCGCTGGTCGCGTTGCCGCCCGAGGCGCGCCTTGGCGGCGGCGATGAGACGGCCGAGATCCGCACCGCCGATGTCGCGAACGAACTCGTCAAGGCCGCAGACATCGTGTGGTCTTCGGCCTCGTCGTCCGCCCGCCAAGTCATGGCCACATGTGAAACCAACCCGCAGTTGTGCGAGGCCGGTATCAACTTGGTGAACACCACGCTCGCAAGTGCAGCAGACGCCGCGACCGGCGTGGCTGTCCAATTGGCCAGTGAGCCAAAGAAGCCGCTCGCAGATGCGGAATCGCGCAAACCACGTTCGGAAAAAATTCAAGCGCGCGTTGAGTGACTCGCCGCGAAGGCCTACCTATAACTCCGGCCGCCCGAAGCACCCCTTCATCGTTCGTGCCGACGGCCACGAAGAACAGTACCTCGCGTTCGGAGTTGAAAACAAAATGCCGGCAGCAGCCGCTCACGCAGTTTTTCCCGCCACGAACACCGACATCACCCTCCGCAGAGCCCGCGCCGAAGATTGCGACGCGATGCTCAAAATGATCGCAGCACTCGCCGAACACCAAGGCGTGGGCGATCGCGTGCACGTGAGCGCAGCCGAGCTTCGCCGCGCGGGCTTCGGCCCGGCGCCGCAGTTCGAAGCGATCATCGCCGAAGACCACGGCAAGCCCGTGGGCCTCGCCATGTTCCAAACGCACTACGCGATCTGGGACGGCACCTCGGCGCTGCAAATCACCGACCTCTTCGTAGACGAACCCGTGCGCGGCACCGGCGTCGGCTTCCGCCTGGTACAAGAAGTCGCCCGCACCGCACGCGAGCGCGACTGCACCGGCTTGCAGCTGAACATGGTTCACGCAAACTCGTCGCGCATCTCGCTCGACCGCATCGGCTTCGTTCACCAAGACGACCTGCTGCACTACCGCCTGGATGCGGCCGCGTTCCGCAAGCTGGTCGACGCGAAGTGACGGCCTTTCCCCTCAAGGGGGGAAGCGCTACATCATAGCCATGTCCATCCAATCCATCCTCGACGACTTCGCCGTCATCGACGAGTGGGACGAGCGTTACCGCTACATCATCGAGCTCGGCCGCAAGATGGCCCCGCTACCGGAAAGCGCACGCACGAACGCAGTGAAAGTGCGCGGCTGCGCCAGCCAAGTCTGGCTCATCGTGGCCCGCGACAACGGCAAACTCAACTTCACGGGCGACAGCGACGCCCACATCGTGCGCGGCCTCATCGCCATCCTGCTCGCCCTCTACAACGGCAAATCCCCGGAAGAGATCTTGGGCATCGATGCCAAAGCCACGCTGAGCCAACTCGGCCTAGACACCCACCTAAGCCAACAACGCTCCAACGGCCTCTTCTCGATGGTGGAACGCATCCGTGCAGATGCGAGAGCCGCCTCTTAACAAGAAACAAAAAAGTTCGTCATGGCCGGGCTTGCCCCGCAGAAGCCACTTGGCGTAGGCGGGACCCGGCCACGAAGATTTGTTTTTGTGGGGACAGGTTGCCGCGTCACGCACGTGAGAATAATCCACCGACACCCCCACCCTTTCAGTCTTTCTTGACCACACGTGCGTAGTCTCGAAATCGAACAACGACGGGAAGCGCGGCCTTCACGCGGCGCTAACCCGCACTAACAAAAAGTAACGGGCGCACTCGAATGCGTGGGGTTCTGAGTTTACTTGCGGCGGCAACGCTCGCGCTGACGCTGAGCGCGCGCGCGGACGCGCCGTTCGCCGCCGTCGATGCACTGGCCACCGAGAAAGCCGCCGCCGTCGAACTGCTGAAACACCGCACCGAACGCCAAGTGGCACTGGCCGCGGGCGACCGTCTATTCCAAGCCTACCTCAACACCGCATCGCTCGGCGAAGCAGCCCGCCTGCAGCCCCGCATCAAGGCGCTGCTGGCCACGCTGATCG
>JABFRX010000179.1 GCA_013140995.1 Alphaproteobacteria bacterium
TCCCTCAACGCACACCAAACGGATTCCAAACGCTTACCAAACGGATAAACCCGCGCAAATCCGCCAATCAAACGCTTCCAACGGATTCGATTTTGCATCACGCGGCCAACGCCCCGGACATCACCGTCACCGCGCCCGGCCCGCACGCCCACACTCGCGCGGCAAACGTCCGCGTCTCAGCTTATGCTCATGTCACCACCGAAGGCCCGCCCATGCCCACCTTTCCGACAAAGACGCGCGAGTTTCACAATCATCATTTCGACTCGACGATCTGGAACGACCTCGCCTTCCGCGACGACGACATCGTCGTGTCCACCTACGCAAAGTCCGGCACGACCTGGATGCAACAAATCCTGGCGCAGATGCTGTTCGGGCCCAATCCCGATCTCGCCGTCGCCGAGATGTCGCCCTGGCTCGATCTGCGGGTGCCGCCCAAGGCGGTGAAGCTGCCCCTCGTCGAGGCCCAAACGCACCGCCGCTTCCTCAAAACGCACCTACCGGTGGACGCGCTCGTCTATAGCCCACGCGCGAAATATCTCTATATCGGCCGCGACGGTCGCGACGTCGTGTGGAGCCTCTACAACCATCACGCCAACGCGAACGCGCTGTGGTACCAGGCGCTGAACGACACGCCGGGACGCGTGGGTCCGCCGATCGAACCGCCGCCCGCCGACATCAAACAGTACTTCCACGATTGGCTCGCGCGCGACGGTCATCCGTTCTGGCCGTTCTGGGACAACGTGCGCAGCTGGTGGGCGATCCGCGATCTGCCGAACCTGATGTTCGTGCACTTCGCCGATCTCAAACGCGATCTACCGGGCGAGATGCGCAAGATGGCCAAGTTCCTGGACATCGCCGTCGACGAGGCGGACTGGCCGAAGATTCTGGACTACTGCTCGTTCGACTGGATGAAAGCGAACGCCACGAAAAGCGTGCCGCTGGGCGGCGCCTTCTGGGATGCGGGCGCGCAAGTCTTCATCAACAAAGGCGTCAACGGCCGCTGGCACGAGACACTGTCCCCGGCCGACGGCGCCGCTTACGAAGCCCGCGCGCTCGCCGAACTCGGCCCCGCCTGCGCCCGCTGGCTCGCCACCGGCGAACGCTGAGGACCGTCTCAACGCTTCACAGCCACCGGTCGCCGCCCGGGTGTCCGCATCCATCTGATCGGCGCGCCACTGCGGCAGCGCGACCGCCAAAAGCCAAATCGTTTTTCAGATCAGTTCGGCAGCATTTGCAGCGGGTAGCGCATGCCGATCGCCGCCGGGATCGACGTCGCGCCGCGCAGTCTGACGCCGACACCGTACGATAACGGCCACGGGCCGGTCATGCGCCGTCTTCCCGCCCCCGCGGCGTCGCCAGCGACAATCCCAGGCCGATCAGCAACAGCGCGATGACGATCAGGTTCACGGGGATTTCGAACGCCGCCGGCGTTCTGGCGATGGGATTCATATCGACGATCGCCTTGCGACCGATGTGATCCGCCAGGAGCAGCAGATAGAGCAAGGGAATCATCGCGCGGTAGCGGATCGCGGCGATGAAGCCCAACACGTTCAACACGAGATGGGTGACGCCCCATACGGCAAACAGGAGTACAGCTGCTTTCGCGGCGTCCGCGCCAAACGTGTCCAACGGAATTCGGTCGGCCCGTTGCAGCACTTCGTGGTTGGACATCATCGGATTCCAACCGAGCGCGTTGACGCTGATCGACGTCTTGAACAGCAGCAATAAAAGCAACAGCCAAATGCCGAGCTTGTAGCCCCGATATTCGTTGTCGAGGCGCTTGGGAAAGATCCTACCGAACATGCGACCCCTCGCGGTACATTTACCCCAGGGCCGCCGATCCACCAGACCGAAGGCCCAACAATCCATTATTGCCGACCGTCGGCAGCCACGCCATGTCCCGGGGTCTCAATCGCATGCTCATCCGTAACACCCGGCGCCGATGCCCCGCCTGATTGTGTCAACCGGCTAGGCGCTTAAGGACGATTTCCTGGCCATTCTGCCGTATCGTCAGTCTATCTCGGCTTCCTCAAAGTCAGGCCGCGGCTTCAGCGACTGTTTCGGTAACCAAGCCTGCACCCTCCGGCCGATCCCTCGCCGTTCTTTGCGCCGGCAAGCGGCCAGGCATGGAGTTCGATGCACGCGAACGTATCACCGCAAGGCTTCGGTTCGTCCCGAAAGGAACCACCGCCACTTTGCCGCACATCCCCTTGGGTGACCGAGCCGTATCCGCTTGTGTGTCGCATCTGACCTTTCGGGATTGTGAGCGGGGCACGCAAAGCTGATTTCAAGAGAAGCGAGAGGTCTGTTCCCATGATCCGAACACTCGGCACCACTGTCGTCTACGCTTGGAATTTCATCTTCAATCACGAAGTGAGCCCGCTTCGCCATATTCCCGATGTCGCCATTCGACACTACGTTCTGCAGGCGCTGGGTATGATGTGGGCTGCCACTTTCTCGATTGCCATCGGGAGCTATACGTTCCTCGGCATCAGCGTGATCGGGCATGCCGTTTTGATCGGAGCGTTGGCGATTACGGTCGCAACTCTCACGACCGCGTCCGCGAAGCCTGAGGTGTTCGTCCGTGGTTTGGGTCGCCGCAAAGACGGCGAGCACGAATAAGCGTTGGCTGCCCGCCATGACGGCTCCCATGCCCGGGGCGCGGCCCTCTTTTGTTTTGGGCCCGGCGTATCGCGCGCCGGATTGAACCGAGAGATTGCATCGTGCGTGTACTGATTATCGGCGCCAGCAAGGGCATCGGGTTGGAGACGACCCGCCGGGCTCTTGAGGCGGGCTACGATGTGCGCGCTCTGGCGCGATCCGCGGCGGGAATCGATCTTTCAAGTCCCAAGCTCGAGAAAGTACGTGGCGACGCGCTCAACCGCCGGGACGTGGAGGCCGCCCTCGCCGGGGTCGATGGCGTGATCGTCACGCTTGGCGTCGGGCTCGGTGAGTTGTTCCAGCCCATACATCTCTTCTCCGATGCGACGCGGGTGCTGATCGCGGCTATGAAAGCCCGTTCGGTCAAGCGTTTGATTTGCGTCACGGGTTTCGGCGCGGGTGATAGCCGCGCAAGTATCAGCTGTGTTCAGAGGCTCCCGTTTCAGCTCGTATTTGGCCGTGCCTATGACGACAAGACCCGGCAGGAACAGCTGATCAAGGAAAGCGTGCTCGATTGGACGATCGCGCGGCCCGGCGTGCTGACGGGCGGGCCACGAACGGGACGCTACCAAGTCCTTCGCGAGCCCGCGAAGTGGCGCAATGGGATCATCGCGCGCAGTGATGTCGCCGACTTTCTTGTTCGACAGATCGAGGATGCGACCTACGTTCGTGAAGCGCCCGTGCTGGTCAACTGATGAGCCCGGCCTGCGCGGCCAGCCCATGCCCTGATGGTTCTATGGCAAAGATGCGATCAAAGTCCGAGCTTCCGACCAAGCTTTGCGTGCATTGCCTTCGGCCCTTCGCTTGGCGCAAGAAATGGGCGCGGGATTGGGAGAAAGTGAAGTATTGCTCGCAACGCTGTCGTGAGGCCGCGCTTCCGAATCCTCCAAAAGCGCTCTCGAAAACGCTATGAGCAGACTCAGGATCATTTTGGGCGATCAGCTTTCGTTCGAAATGTCGGCACTCGTGGATCTCGATCCTGCGCGTGACATCGTGCTGATGATGGAGGTGATGGACGAAAACACGTACGTCAGCCATCACAAGCAGAAGATCGTGTTGATATTGTCGGCGATGCGCCACTTCGCCGAGCAACTGCGTCGACGCGGGGTATCGGTCGATTATGTGCCGCTCGCTGCCCCAAACAACAGCGGCAATCTGACAACAGAGATTCAACGTGCTGTGGCGAGGCATACACCTGACGGCTTGGTTGTGACCGAACCCGGCGAATGGCGTGTGCAGGCGATGGTCGAAGGCTGGGAAGCAGCGACGGGTAGGCCTGTCGAGGTGCGCGCCGATTCCCGCTTCTTCGCAAGTCGCGCTCGCTTCGCCCAATGGGCACGGGGGCGAGGAACATGGCGGATGGAGCACTTCTATCGTGAAATGCGGCGAGAGCACGCAATCCTGATGGAGGGAGACAAGCCTGCGGGCGGCGAATGGAATTTCGACTCTGAAAATCGCAAGCGACTGCCGGCGTCCATCCTTCCGCCCGACCGGCTCCGCTTTGCACCGGACGAAACCACGCGAGGCGTGATGGCGCTGGTCGAGCAGCGCTTCGGCGATCACTTCGGCGAGCTTGAGGAATTTGGCTGGCCGGTAACGCGCGCCGATGCGCTACAGGCGCTCGCGAGTTTCATAGCCGTGGGCCTACCGCGTTTCGGCGATTACCAGGACGCCATGAAGGCCGGCGCGCCGTTCTTGTTCCACGCGCTCCTGGCACCGGCGTTAAACCTTGGCCTGCTGTCTCCGAGAGAGGTCTGCTCGGCGGCCGAAGCTGCCTGGCGTTCGGGGGCCGCACCGCTTAACGCGGTCGAGGGTTTTGTGCGCCAGATATTGGGTTGGCGCGAATATGTGCGCGGCGTCTACTGGTCCTTAATGCCCGAATACGAGGAACGAAACGTCCTTCAGGCGACGCGCAGGCTGCCGGCGTTTTACTGGACCGGCGACACGCCGATGCGCTGTCTGCGCGAAGCGATCGGTGGCACGGCGCGCTATGCCTATTCGCATCATATTCAAAGACTGATGGTGACAGGCAATTTCGCCCTGCTCGCCGGCATCGCGCCGCGCGAAATCGAGCGCTGGTATCTCGCCGTCTACGCCGATGCGATCGAGTGGGTCGAGATGCCCAACACGCTTGGCATGGCCGTTTTCGCGGACGGCGGACAAATGGCTTCCAAGCCCTATGCCGCGTCGGGTGCCTATATCGATCGAATGTCGGACTTTTGCTCGGGCTGCGCCTACGACGTAAAGCAGAAGACGGGTCCAAAGGCATGCCCGTTCAACTATCTCTACTGGGCTTTCCTGATCCGTCAGAAAGACCGATTGGCGAAAAACCCTCGACTGGCGATGCCCTATCGAACTCTCTCGAGTTGGCCGTCGGCGCGACAAGCGACAATACTCGCTGAGGCGGACGATTTTCTCGACAGGCTTGAGTAAGCCGAGCAACCGAGCGCGCTCCGAGTGCACGATCGCCGCGACGCCCCCTGGGTGGCCAGGTCGCCCTCGAGTCAAGCCCGGGATGGTGCGGCCATGACGAGCTTGTTTGGTGCTGCCAGAGCGCAAGCCCCGGACATACCGGCGTGTTACGATCGGCGCTGCAGTCGCAACCGCTCAAGGACCCCGCACCCATGTCGTTGAACGACATCTACCTCATCAGCCAGATCATCGCCGCCGTCGCGCTCGTCGCCTCGTTGCTGTTCGTCGGCCTTCAGGTGCGCCAGACGAACCGCATGATGCGCGAGGCGGCAAGCCGCAACCACGCCGAAAAATTCCAAAGCGTCAGCCGCGCGATGTTCGAAGTGCCCATCATGGCGCCGCTCCTGGCCAAGGGGCTCGAGGGGATGGAGACGCTGAACCCCGTGGAGCGCATGCAGTTCGTGAACCTGACGTCCTGGGTCTTGCGCATCTTCGAAGAATTGCACCGCCAGTTCGAAGCGGGCCTGATCGACAAACCCTGGTGGGAGGCAAACAGCCGCGTCTGGGCGCGCA
>JABFRX010000219.1 GCA_013140995.1 Alphaproteobacteria bacterium
GGTTTCAAGGGGGGGCAGTCCAGAGACATTTCGCGTGCGCAATCCGAGCACCGGACGCGCGCGCCGTGTGCTCGAGACGCTCCCTCCGTGCACGCGAAACGCGCGCGAAGCGCTTGCGCCGCGCACGCATCGCGCCGCAATTCGGCGTGCGAAAACGGCTTGAAACCCGGAAAAACAGCGTCGCGCCGGATAACCCCCATAGTTAGTAGTTAGAAAGTAAAGAGTCAGGAGTCAGCAGTTACGAGTCAACCGCCGCCAACGGCGGTGGGGCTGCTGCTGCGATAAGTTTCGGTCATTTAAAAATCAAACTAGGGGCTTGCGTGGCCCTGAGCGCTGCCCTATGTTCATGAAATGTTCCAAGACACTTGCGGCTCGCGATGCGGCGGCGGAAGATTTGGTTGCGATTTTCGCGGGCCTACGGCGGCGGGCTGGTTTCGCGCTGAGTACGCGGGTGATCGTGAGGTGGCGCGGGTAGGCGGCCAGGTGGCCGTAGTGGCCGGGTTCGCTCAGACGGCCTTCGACCTCGGCGCGGATGCGCGAGCCGAAGCGCGGGGCGGCGTTCGCAGGCAGCGCGGCTTTCAGTTCGGCTTGGGCTTGCGGCTCCAGCGTGGCCCACCAGCTCTCGCCGCTGCCGTCGGCGGTGAAGGCCTGCATCTCGAAGGCGATCGCGTAGATGCCGGTGTAGCGTTGCGGGCCGCTGTGGGTGGTGCAGGCGGCGAGGGCCAGGGTCAGCGCGATGATGGCGGCGATACGGTTCATGGCGTGGTCTCGAGGCTTTCAGGCGTGCGCTCTTCGAACACGTCCATGCGGCGGACGAGCCCTAAGCCCAGCGTGTCGAATTCGTCGAGGCCGTTGGCGCGCTCCAAGCCGATCGTGTGTAGCGCGGCGTTGATCGGACCCGCCGGGTGGGTCGTGGGCGGCAAGGCGAGCTTGCCTTGGATCCATGCGGCCGCGCTTTGCACGCCGACGCCGCCGAAGTAGTCGGTCTCCGCGTAGGCGATCGGTCCGTGTACGGAGCATTCGCGGGCGAGTTCCATCAACGTCTCCGTCAGACGCCAGAATTCGGGTCCGACCGAGTCACTTGGTCCTTCGCGTGCCACCACCGCGTCGAACGCGTCGTCACTCACAGGCACGAGCAGCAGCTCCGGGTGGTTCAACTTGTGGACCGCCGCATCGCCCATGGCGCGCGACAACGCGGCCGCAGGGCGGCGCTTTGCGATGAAGGTTGCGATGACGTGGGTCATGTCAGGTGGGGTTGGGAAGACCTTTGGCCAAAACGATCACGGCGGTCGATCCGTCCCAGCGGTCCTCGACGATTTGGCGGTAGCCGGGCGAGTCCCACCAGGCGCGGAACGATGGCTCGTCGGGGAAGGACGCCAGCACGAGGCGGCTGTGCGGCCAGTCGCCTTCGATCACGTGCACGCTGTCATCGACGGACAGCACCGTGCCGCCGAACGGTGTAAAGACCTCCATGAAGCGCGCCTGGTAGCGGTCGTAGGTGGTGCGGTCGGTGATGTTGAGTTGGGCGAGGATGTATACGGTCATGACCGCATCATAAGTCGAGCGCCTGCGCGCTGCCAACCGCGGGCTTTGATCACCGCGGCCTGCGTTGCGTATGCTGTGCGTGCCACACTTTGGTCGCATTCGGCCGAAAGATTGCGGCCGCTGACTTAAGGGGAGCTTCACGTTATGCGCACACTGCTTGGTCTTGCGGTCATCGGCGGACTGCTCGCCGCGACAAACCCGTCGCGGGTGGAGTTCAACGGCTTTGTGCAGAGCTATGTCGCGGGCAAAATCGAAGAACAGGCGCGCAAGCGCGGGGAGGCTAATCCCGACAGCGCGGGTCAAATCGGCGGTGCGCTCGTAGGCCTCGTGTTGCCTGCGCTGCCGATCGAACGGCGGAATTTTTTGGCGTTCTCGATCTACGACGTGACGCTCTCGAAAAGCGATGCGTCGAAGAACTGCAGCTTCCTCGGCATCGCCGGGCAGTTCGTGCCGATGGGCGAGTGTAGTTTGGATTGACGTTCGTACGTTAGGTCAGTGCCATCCAAGTGAGCGCGAGGAACGCGAAGATCGTTGGGAGCACTGTCAACGACATGCCGAACGTGCGCCCCATCGGGTGCAGCACATATCCGATCCAGAACGTGATGCGGCCCAGGGCAAAGAGGACGGCCATCGCCGGAATGAGGATCAGTTCATCGTGCGGCAAGACAACGGCGAGGCTCGTCCAGGCAATCGCTGCGAGAATGGTCTGCTCGATTGTGTTTTGATTGTAGCGCAGGTTGATCTCCAGCGTGTGAGCCGCGGGCGTACGCGTGCCTTCGATGGCATCGGCGTAGAAGCCGCGCCGCGAGGCTCCAAAAACGCCCGCGAGAAGCATCCAGCCGGGAACGAGCAGCCACTGGACTGCGAACGCCAAACGGGCGGCGGTTTCGTCCGTGGGTAAGGGGACTTGCGAACGAAACTGCGGGAGGGAAACCCAGGCCAAAACGACAAAAGCCAGTGCCGCTGTCGCGCTCGCGCCTCCCATCAACTGCTTGCGAAAAAGTGTGTTCATCGGGCGACTCTCGGATTTTGTATCTGCGCCTCAGTTGCGTAATAGTCCCTAGGCATTGCGAAGGAAAGGGCTCACGTGGACCGATTGAGGATCGAAGGCGACCGCTTTGTCGACACCGCCGGGCGGCAGGTGCTGTTGCGCGGGGTCAATCTCGGCGGCGATTGTAAGGTGCCTTATCCGAACGGGGGCACGAATTTTCCTTCCGACTTTTCAGACCATCGCGACGTCAGTTTTGTCGGCCGGCCGTTTCCGCTTTCCGAGGCGAACGAGCATTTTGCGCGGCTGAAGTTGTGGGGGATGAATTGTCTTCGGCTGCTGACCACGTGGGAGGCGGTCGAGCATGCCGGGCCGGGGAAGTACGACACGGCCTATCTCGACTATTTTGCGGAGATCGCGCGGCGGGCCGGTGACTATGGGCTCTATGTGTTCGTCGATTTTCACCAAGACGTGTGGTCGCGCATGTCGGGCGGCGACGGTGCGCCCGGGTGGACGTTCGAGGCGGTGGGGCTCGACTTTGCGACGTTTCACGCGTCGGGTGCGGCGCATGTGATGCAGCACAAATACGACTACGCACGTGGCGGCGTCCAAGAAGACCGCTATCCGATGATGACGTGGGCGAACAACTATCGCATGCCTGCGAACGCGATCATGTGGACGCTGTTTTTCTGCGGCGACACGTTCGTGCCTGATTTCATGATCGACGGGCGCAGCGCGCAGGACTATCTGCAGTCTCACTATATCGGCGCGATGCGCGAGGTGGCCAAGCGCGTCAAAGGGATGCCGCATGTGCTGGGCTTCGACACGCTGAACGAACCCAGCGACGGGTGGATCGGGCACGAGATGTCCTACCGCCATCTGGAGCGGATGGCGGAACATCCGGAACCAGTGCGGCCGGGACCGGCATGGTCGGTGCTCGACGGGTTGTTGGTCGCGCGCGGTGTGCCGCGGACGATCCCGCAGTTGGCGTTCGATCCGGCGAAGATGAAGGTCAGCGTCGTTGGCGAGAACGAGGTGAATACGAACCGCGTGCCAATTTGGCGGGCGGGCGTCGAGTGTCCGTTCGAGAAGGCGGGCGCCTATCGCTTGACCGGAAACGGGCATGAGGTGTTGCGGGAAGACTTCTTCCAGACCATCCGTGGGCGGGCGATCGACGCGGATCACGACGGGATGGCCCCGTTCTTCCAGCGCATCGCACGCGAGGTGCGCAAGATCGACAACGACTGGCTGATCTTCGCGGAGCTCGATCCGTTCAAAGGATTCACGGGCGAGGGCTTTCCGAAAGGTACGCCCGAGCGCACCGTCAACGCGAGCCACTGGTACGACATCGTCACGCTGGTGACGAAGGGGTTCATGTATCCGACCTCGATCAATCCGTTCACGATGAAGACGTTGAACGGGGCGGAGGAGATCGAGGGGAGCTATGCGGCGGCGCTCGGGCGCATCAAGGAGGCGTCAAAGTCGATCCCTGGCGGCGCGCCGACGTTGATCGGCGAGTTCGGGATTCCGTTCGATTTGGATGGGAGTGCTGCGTATCAGGCGTGGGCAGCGGGCGACCGTTCGCCGGCGTCTTGGGAGAAGCACGTCATCGCGCTCGACCTCATGTACAACGCGATGGACCGGCACCTGCTGAACTGTACGCTCTGGAACTACACCGCCTCGAACCGCAACGATCCGGCCGTCGGCGACGGATGGAACCAGGAGGACTTGTCCGTGTTCTCGCGCGACCAAGGCGGCGGGCGTGCGGAGGCGGGGTTCGTGCGTCCGTTCGTGCGGCGGGTGCAGGGCGTGCTGAAGGAGATGAGGTTTGACCGGGGGAGTGGGCTGTTCGAGTTCACGTTCGATGCCGACCCGGCGATTGGAGCGGCTACGGAGATTTATTTGCCGCTGGCGCAATATCCGGAGGACTTCGCGATGGCGGCGCCGGGGCTGGAAGTCGAACCTTCGCAAACGTCACCGTGTGTGTTTCTGCGTGCGGCCAGGGCGGGGACGTACAAAGTGACGGTAAAGCGCGCGACGTAGGGCGACGCCGGCTACGTGCGCGGCGGCGTGTCGTATTTCATCGCGCCGACGCGGTTGCCTTCGGGGTCGTCGAAGTAGATGACCGTGCCGACCGTCGGGATCGGCGCCTTTTCCATCGTGATTGTGCCGCCGTGCTTCTTCACGGCGGCGGTGATGGTGTCGATATCTTCAACGGAGATCGTGCATTCGAAACAATTGGGGCCGCCGGCTTGCGCGCGCGGGTGCTGCCGTTTGTGCATCAGGCCCTGGACGCCCGGGCTCCGTTCGTCGCCGGTGTGGATCAGGTAGAAGTCTGGCGGGCCCCAGGGTTCGAACTTCCAACCGAAGACGGCTTCGTAAAACCGGCGGGCGCGCTGAACGTCGTCGGCGTGGATGGAGAAGGCGGCGAGATTGTTCGGCATTGGTTTCGTGTCCGGCTTGTTGGGTTCGACCTGACGATAGCCCCTCGTCCGGTTGGCGCAATTGCTCTATTCTTCCTTTCGATGTTGAGAAAACGTCACACGGCCGAGGACGAACCGTTCTTCACCATTCGCACGATGCGGTCGGTCTTGGCCAACGGCCATGCGATCGAACCGCATGAGCACGATTGGCATCAGCTGATCTATGCGTCGGCAGGGGTCATGACGGTCAGGGCCGACAAGGGGCTCTGGGTCGTGCCGCCGACGCGGGCGATCTGGGCACCGGCTTGCGTCCGCCACGCGATTGCGTTCAGCGGCGCGTCGTCGTTCGCGACGCTCTATCTCCGTCCATCGGATTGGCAAGACGTGCCGCGCGAGAGCGTCGTCGTTGCGGTTTCTCCGTTGTTGCGGGAGTTGATCTTGCGCGCATGCGAGGTCGGCATGCTCGACGGGCGGAACCCGGTCGAACATGCGCTGGCTTTGCTGATCGTCGATGCGTTTCGCACGCGTTCGGTGCCGGCGCTTGGGCTTGCGATGCCGACGAGCGCACGTTTGCGTTCGGTTGCCGAGGCCTGTGCGAACGCGACGCAGGCGCCAAGCACGTCTGCCATTGCGCGGCGCTTTGGTCTCAGCGTGCGGACGCTCGAGCGGCGCTTTGCGGCCGAGACGGGAATGACGTTCGGTCAATGGCGGCGGCACGGCCGATTCCTGCGCGCGCTTCGGCTGCTGGCGGAGGGGCGCGCGGTGAAAGCCGTGGCGCGCGACGCCGGCTACCGCAGCGCCAGCGCGTTCGTGTCCGCGTTCAGCGATACGTTCGGCACCACACCCGGACGCTACTTCGGCGACACGCCGGCGGCGGCGGTGTAGGCGCCTCAGCGTTTGCGCGTGCGGCTTTGCCACATTTCGCGCGTGAGTTCGTGAACGAGGCAGTCGTCTTCGCCGTTGAAGAGGCGGCGGCCTTGGGGCACGAAACCTAGGCGCTGGTAGAATTTGTGGGCGCGGATGTTGGAGGCGAGGGGGTCGATGATGATGGCCGTCACCTTCGGATCGGCGAAGCAGATTGCGAATGCTTGGCGCATCATTTGTTCGCCGTAGCCGTGGCCCAAATCCGCTTCGGCGCCGATCCAGATGTCGAGCGCGCGCAGGTTCGGCGCGACGTCGCCCCAGTAGTGCGTGGGCTCGAGATGCGGGTCGATGATTTGCATCGCGCCGATCGGGCGCTCGTTAAGCTCGGCAATGTAGTAGCGCGTGAGGTCCGATTGCGCTTCGAGTTCTTCTTCCCACACGATGCCTTCGAACGCGTTTTCGGCGTCTGGGTCGTCGGTCGTTGCGCTGATGACATGAGGTTCTTCGTCCCACGCTTTCAGGACGGCTACGTCGGCGAGCGTAGCGGGGCGGAGCTTGATCAAGTTTTCTCGAGCTTCAGGGCGTGGCCGTTCATGCAGTAGCGCAGGCCGGTGGGCTTCGGGCCGTCGGGGAACACGTGGCCCAAGTGCGCGTCGCAGCGGGCGCAGAGGATTTCGGTCCGGCGCGAGAAGAAGCTGCGGTCGTCTTTCTCTGCGACGGCGTCTTTGTTTAGCGGCGCATAGAAGCTTGGCCAGCCGGTGCCGGAGTCGAATTTTGTTTCGGATGCGAACAAGGGCAAGCCGCAGCACTTGCAGGCGTAGGTGCCTTTGTCTTTCGCATCGTGGTACGGGCCGGTGAAGGCGCGCTCGGTCCCGTGCTTGCGCGTGATGTGGAATTCCTCAGGCGTCAGCTGCGCGCGCCATTCGGCTTCGGATTTGGTGATTTTTTCCATAGTGCTCATCTCTCTCTTTCTTCACCCTTCTACCTCACACTTCGGGAGGGAGAGGGGAGTTGTCACGGATAGACGATCCCGATTGTTTCGGCGATGCAGGCGGGGCGGTCTTGGCCTTGGATTTCGATCGTGTATTCGCTGGTCAGCTGTTTGCCGGGGGGCTTGGCGTCGACGCTTAGCATTTTCAGTTTTGCGCGCACCTTCGAGCCCACCGGCACCATGTTCGTGAAGCGGACTTTGTTCGAGCCGTAGTTGATGCCGCGGGTGACGCCGTCGACCTTCATGATCTGGGCGCCGAGCCAGGGGATCAGCGAAACCGTCAGATAGCCGTGCGCGATCGTGCCGCCTGTGGGCAGTTCGCGTTTCGCGCGTTCGACGTCGAGGTGGATCCATTGGTGATCGCCGGTTGCGTCGGCGAACTTGTTGACGCGGTCCTGGTCGATCGTCACCCACTCGGAATGGCCGATCTCTTGGCCGGCGAAGTTTTCGAGTTCGTCGTATTTGATGACTTTCATGGGGTGGTTCCTTGCGATGATTGGACGGTGAGTGCGCGCACGCGCGCGTGAAGGTCGTCGAGATACTCGTCCTTTAATCCCGCACCTTCGAGCGCTGCGACGGTGCGGAACAGATAGTCGCGGCTGGTGCCGAGGTGGCCTTCGGCTTTCGCAATGCGTTCGGCCTGGATGTCATGCGGCAGGTCGGGTTGGTATCGCGGGTGGTCTATGTTCATCACAAACGTGACACCGCGCACGCGGCGCGCGCCTAAGTCGATGTCCACCCAGGTTGGGGTGTAGGCGCCCGACAGCATCTCGCGCATCCACAAAATGCGGCTTTCGCTTTCGACATGTTCGGGCGCGATGCGGTGGGCGATGCCGGCGCACCGGCCGCCGGGGACGAGACACAGCATCAGGCCCGGGTTGTCCGGCATCGCGCGGCCGAACATCAGGCGCATGCTGAACGAGCGCTGCAAGCCTTCGATATGCGCGGGCAGGCTTTGATCTACGTGCACCGCCGGGTTCCACATCAGCGAGCCGTAGCCGAAGACCCAAAGCTCCGTCTCCGGCACGTGGGCGGCCATCACCTCGGCGCGCGATTTTTCACGCTCCTCCTCGGACAGGAACTTTGCGTCGCCGAAATGGGCGGCGAGTTGCGCGTAGGCGGCTACGCGTTCGGGCGTGAAGTCGTTGCGTGCGAGCTGGCCGTCCGGACCGGAGGCCTTCAGCGGCGGCGCTGCGGCGTCAGACGATTTTTGAGTCACGGTTGCCCCAATAGCGGTCGCGGATCAGGCGCTTATACAATTTGCCGGTCGGGTGGCGCGGCAACTCGCGTTCGAAATCGACCGAGCGCGGGCATTTGATCGCGGAGAGTTGTTGCTTGCAATATGCGATCAGTTCTTCGCCCAGCGCCGGTGTCGCATCTGCCCAGTTCATCGGCTGGACGACGGCCTTCACTTCCTCGCCGAAATCCTCGTTCGGGACGCCGATGACCGCTACGTCCGCAACCTTCGGGTGGTTGATCAGCACGTTCTCGGCTTCTTGCGGGTAGATGTTCACGCCGCCAGAGATGATCATGAACGCCTTGCGGTCGGTGAGATACAGGTAGCCGTCCTTATCCACGTAGCCGACGTCGCCAAGCGTCGACCAGCCTTTGTCGTTGCGGGCTTCGGCCGTCTTCTTCGCATCGTTGTGGTAGGAGAATTCGGGACCGTTCGCGAAGTAGATCGAACCGGACTCGCCGGCCGGGCACTCGGTGCCGTCTTCGCCCATGATGTGCAATTCGCCGAGCAGCGATTTGCCGACGGAGCCTTCGTGCGCCAACCACTCTTGCGGTGTGATCGCGCAGAAGCCGTTGCCTTCCGTGCCCGCGTAGTACTCGTAGAGTACCGGCCCCCACCATTCGATCATCTGCTTCTTCACGGGGATGGGGCAGGGGGCTGCCGCGTGGATCGCGACCTTCATCGCGCTCACGTCGTATTTCAGCCTCGCGGCTTCGGGGAGTTTCAGCATGCGCACAAACATGGTCGGCACCCATTGGCTGTGCGAGGTCTTGTATTTGCCGATGAGCGCCAGCGCCTGTTCGGGGTCGAAGTGTTCCATCACCACGCATGTGCCGCCGAAGCCGTGCACCGCCATGTTGTAGCGCAGCGGCGCCGCGTGATAGAGGGGCGCCGGTGAGAGATAGATCGAGTTCTCGTCGAACTGATAGAGCATCTTGGCGAGCATCAAGAGCGGGTTCGGCTGCGCCAGCGGGCCGCCGGTGAGTGCGCGCTTCACCCCTTTTGGACGGCCGGTGGTGCCGGAGGAATAGAGCATGTCGGTGCCCGGGGCCTCGTCGGCGATCGGGATCGCCGGCATCGGACGCAGCGCGTCTTCCGCGCTGTCGTAGCCGGGCATCGTGCCGCCCAGCATGAACTTCTTTACGCCGGGCAGCATGGTGCCCAGTTCGCGCGCGGTGTCGCCCATCGCTTCGGAGGTGATCAGGAGTTTCGCGCCGCAGTCCTTGACGATGTAGTCGATCTCGCCCGCGGTCAGGCGAGAGGAGACGCAGGTGAAATAGAGCCCCGACCGCTGCGCCGCCCAGACGAGCGGCAGATAGTGCACGTTGTTCTCCATGAAGATCGCGATGCCGTCGCCGGTGACGAGGCCCAGCTTGCGGAACAGCTGCGCGCCTTGGTTGGAGCGTTCGTTGAGTTGCGCGTACGTTACGGTTTCCCCCGAGGCGGCCATGATGAAGGCGGGCTTGTCGGGCTGCGTCTTCGCGTGGATGGAGGGGTGCATGGGCGGGGTTCCTCGGGGGTTTTCATATCTAGATACCGCTTCCCCCCTTGAGGGGGAAGCTGGCGAGCCCGAAGGGCGAGAGTGATGGGGGATGTCGTCCACGGGCTCGCTGCCCCCCATCCGTCTCGCGGCTTCGCGCTCGCCACCTTCCCCCTCAAGGGGGGAAGGGCTAGGAGATTGGGGGTCAAGCCATCACACAAGGAAGCGCCTCCATGTCCTTCACCGAGATCAAGTACGACGTTGCCGATAAGGTTGCGACGCTGACGCTCAACCGGCCAGACAAGTTGAATGCGTTCACCGGCGTCATGATGATGGAGATGATCAAGGCGTTCGATATGGCGGACGCGGACGACAATGTTCGCGCGGTGATCGTCACCGGGTCGGGGCGCGGGTTTTGTGCGGGGGCCGATCTTTCTCAAGGGGCAAAGACGTTCGATTACGAGTCGCGTTCCGACCGGCCGGAGAAGGCGGGCGTGCCGGTGAAGGACGGCAACGTGGATTGGAGTCATGAGGGTGTGCGTGACGGCGGCGGGCGCTTGGCGTTGCGCATCTTCGAATGTCTGAAACCCGTGATCGGCGCGATCAACGGGCCGGCGGTCGGGATCGGCGTGACGATGCAGCTGCCGATGGATATCCGGATCGCCAGCGATAACGCGCGGTTCGGCTTTGTGTTCGCGCGGCGCGGCATCGTGCCAGAGGCGTGCTCGAGCTGGTTCTTGCCGCGCCTCGTCGGCATCTCGCAGGCGATGGAATGGTGCGCGACGGGCCGCGTGTTCGATGCGCGGGAGGCGCTGCGCGGCGGGTTGGTGTCGAAGGTCGTGGCGCCGGATGCGTTGTTGCCCACGGCTTACGCACTCGCGCGCGAGATCGCGGACAACACGGCGCCGGTGTCGGTGGCGCTCACGCGGCAGATGATGTGGCGCATGCTCGGTGCCGATCATCCGATGGAGGGCCACAAGATCGACAGCCGCGCGATCTATGCGCGCGGCCGGCAGGGTGACGCGAAGGAAGGCGTGGTGTCGTTCCTCGAGAAACGCCCGGCGGCGTTTCCGGACAAGGTGTCGAAGGACATGCCTTCGTTTTATCCGTGGTGGGACAAGCGGACGTATTCGTAGTCAGTCGAGCGCGACGGGGGCGGTTGCTTCGGCAAACGCATCCTCGCGGCGGAAGTCCCAGAGGCGCGTGAAGACGTAGAACGCAATCCAAAGGCCGACGATCACGAACGGTACGATCAGCAGCGTGTTCAATATCCCGATCCACTGCGCGAGGAAACCGTAGAGCAACGCGCCCGGCGGGCCGCCCGCCATCTGCGAGAGCTGCAACACCGACATCACGCGGGCGCGGTAGGCGTGTGGGGCTGCCGCCTGCACCATGCCGCGGTTGAGTGCCATGTTGGCGCCGGCGCCTAAGCCCCAAAGGAAGATTAGGGCCACGAACGCCCAGAACGGGGGCGCGAAGAACGCTGCGGTGAACACGACGACGTTGTGGAGCGACAGCACCATCATCATCCGGCCTTGGCGGTCCACGGGTCTGACGTGCGCCATGGCGAACGACGAAAGCGTGAGGCCCAAGAGGAACGCTGCGTAGACGCCCGCGAGCGCCGCCGACTCGCCGCGATAGACGTCGCGGATCAAAAGCGGGATGCCGACGAGGAACATGCCGTTGAACAGAGGGCCCGGGATCGCGAGATAGAGGATGATCGTGCGCAGCCGTTCGTGCTTCAGGACCATGTGAATGCCATACGCCGTCTCGTGCAAAATGCGCGACAGCTTGACCGGCACGTGATCTTTGAAAGCGAGCGGGTTCACCAGCGGGACGCGCGCGGTGAGGACGGCCGCTCCCACCATGAGCAATGCTTGGAGCGCGAGCAACGGCACCGCGCCCACTGTGGAAGCGCTTGCCGCCACTGCGGTGCCGATGAGTTGTCCGCCGAACGTGGCCGATACCGCGAGCGCCGCCGTGCGTGCAAGACCAAGCGAAGGCGGGGCCACATATGACAGCAGGGCGTCTCGCGCCGGCATCACGAACGCGCCGACGAACGATCCGAGTGTCAGCACAGCGGTCGCCGTCACGAAATTCAGCGACCCGGTTGCGATCACGAAGGCGAGTGCAATCGGAATGAGTGCGCCGGCGATTTGTAACCGCGCGATGTAGGCGGGCAGGTGCCGTCCGTCCGCCGCGGCGCCGCCGATGAGGATCAGGCACAGCATCGGCAGTTGTGCAAAGAATTGCGCCACGCCGACGCGCGCCTCGCTTTCGTTCAGTTCGTGTACGATGATCCAGGCGAAGATCACGGTCATCATCCCGCCTGCCGTGAAGTGCAGGGCCTGTGCGGTCAGGTACGTGGATGGGATCTGGGACCGGTTGCTTTCGTTCACGCCGTCCCCGCATCGTGTTTCAAGGCGGCGATGTGCCAGATCTTAGTCTGGGTCACGAGCCAGAGAATGACCAGCATCATCAAGCCTGCGGGCACCAGTGTCGCTTCGCGGGGGCCGAGCGCTTGGGCGACGATGCCGATGAACAGCGCGCCGACCGACATGCCGCCGGTGAAGCCAAGTTGATAGAGCGAGAGGATGCGCGCGCGGTGGGCAACGGGTGCGTATTCCTGCACCGTCGTGCGTGACATCGACATCATGACGCCAGCGCCTAGCCCCCACGCGAAGACGAGCGCGTAGAGCACGGGGAGCGGCGCTGGGATGCTGATCAGGGTCAAGATCAACGCGCCGTTCGAGACCGCGATCACGATGAGCCGTCCGCGGTTCACGATGTTACCGATGCGGCTGATCACGATCGAGGATAGGATCGAGCCGCCCCAGAAGCAGGCTTGCATCGTAGATATCTGCGCAACGGTGGCGCCGAACTCCGCGCGCAGGATCAGCGGCAGCAGCACTAGGAACGCGCCTATGAAGAGCACGCCGATCGCGAGTGTCAGCACGTTAATGGGCAGCAGTTGCTCGGAGTTCGCGACTTCGCGCAACCCCGCGGCGATGCGTTGCAGCTGCGACCCCTCGCTCATGTGCGCGTGATCGGCGTGACGGGTGGACGGTATTAGGCGATAGGACGAGTACACTCCGACAAGTTGGGCCACGGCTTGCAGCAGGATGATCGGCGCCGGACCGCTAACGGCGGCGAGGCTTGCACTCAACATACCGGCGATCTGGCAAAGGAACGTCACGCCGATCGTGGTCGTTACCGCGCGCTGGATGCGGGTGCGATCGTCGCCCAGCACGTCGCCCAGCATCGCTTCGCGGGCCGGCATCGTGAACGCCGTGATCGAGCCCATGACCAGGCCGTACGCGATCAGCCATTCGAAGCGCAGCGCGCCGCTCCACACGACTGCCGCGAGTACGATCGCGGGGATCGCCGCAATCGTATGGCAGCGAATCAGGAGGCTGCGCGCGTCGGTCTGGTCGGCGATGTTGCCGCCGAACAGCAGCAGCGCCATCGACATGATCGTCAGCGACATCTGCGCGATGCCGACCTGGACTTCAGTGCCGTGCAGAACGGTCGTCACCAGATAGGTGAACATCACCATCTGAATACCCATCGCCAAGAACCATGCGCCCCCCCCCGCGAGGTACCAGGCGAATTGCTTGTCGGCGGGTGGGGACATAAGGGTGAAGGTCCGGGCGTGTTGTGACCACGGTTACCAGGTGAAGCCTTCCTACCCAAGCCCGTTTGCCGGGGGGTGGCGTCGCCGCCGAACCTTTGACGCCTTGGCCGAACGTGGTAAGCGACACACCGACGGTGATTTGCTCTTTCGCGGGCCTGGCCGGTGCGGCCACTATGGCCGGGACTATTGGCTAGGACTCATGACGCCCGTCATTCTGATCACGCTGGGTTTTGCGACGCTGCTGGTACTCGTCAGCGTGCTCGTGCCCATAGCTAAACGGCTGCAGCTGCCGTTCACGGTGCTGCTTGCGATCGTGGGCGCGGCGCTTGGATTCGCGCCGTACTTGAGCGGCGGCGATCTGGGATCGTTTAAGGTCGTGATCGATGCCCTCGGCGCGCTGCAGATTCCGGCCGAAGGGTTCCTCTACGTCTTCCTGCCGCCGCTGTTGTTTGCGGGCGGGCTCACCGTCGATGTGCGGCGCTTGTTCGACGACATATGGCCGGTACTGGTGCTGGCCATCGTCGCCGTATTGATGTGCATGATCGCGGTCGGGTTGACTCTGAACCTCGTCACCGGCACGTCGTTGATGCTGTGTCTGCTGCTGGGCGCGATCGTCGCGACCACAGACACGGCGGCAGTGCTGGGCATCTTCCGCGATATCGGTGTTCCCAGCCGGCTGTCAGTGATCGTCGAGGGCGAGAGCCTTTTCAACGACGCGGCCGCCATCGCGCTCTTTGTCGTGATCTTGGAGGTCGTAAGCGGACACGGCGAGGCGAACCTCGGTGCCGGCGCGCTGGAGTTCGCGTGGGGCTTCTTGGGCGGGCTCGTGTTCGGCTACATCATGGCGTGGCTTTCAGGCGTCTTGATCAGCCAGCTTCGCGGCGCCGCCGTGACCGAAATCACGATCTCGGTCGCGTTGGCCTATATGACCTTCGTGGTGGGGCAGGCGTTCCTCCACATCTCCGGCATCATCGCGGTCGTGACGGCGGCGATGATATTTGCCTCCGACACGCGTACGCGGCTGTCACCGGGCACGTGGGAAACGCTGCAGATCACGTGGCGGCAGCTAGAGTTCTGGGGCACGTCCCTCATCTTCATCTTGGCGGCGATGCTGGCGCCGCGGATGCTGGGTAGCGTGCAGTGGATCGATGCGGTTGCGATCGGCGCGCTGTTCGTCGCCGCGATGATCGCACGGGCGATCGTGCTTTGGCTGCTGCTGCCGGTGCTGTCATGGTTCGGCCTTTCTCAGCCGATTTCGAACGTCTACAAAATCGTGCTGTGCTGGGGCGGATTGCGCGGCGCCGTGACAATCGCGCTGGCTTTGCTCGCGGCATCGGAGCTCGGCGGCAGCGCCTATGGTCCGGAACTGCCCCCTGAGGCACGCTTCATCTTCGTGATGGCGATGGGCTACGTGCTGGCAACGCTGTTGATCGCGGCGCCGACGCTGCGGCCGCTGATGAAGTTTTTGAAGCTCGACAAGCTGTCGCCGGAAGAGCGCCTGGTGCGCGACCGGGTGATGGCACTGTCGCGTGGGCGCGTGCATGAGAATTTGGTGCAGGTCGCACACGCGCTGGGGCTTTCGGACTCTGTGGTGCGGCAGACCGAACAAATGGTGCAAGCGGACGTCGTGGGCGGGGGCAAGCTTGGCCGCGACGACCTGGTGCTTGCGGGACTCATCGTGGTCGCGAACCGCGAGACGGAGCTCAGCCTCGAGTATCTACAGCGCGGGCTCGTCGGGCGGACGGTGGCGGAACGGTTGCGTGCGGATGCGGGACGCGTGCTCGACGGGGTGAGGCTCTCGGGAAACGTGGGGTATCTGTCGGCCGCGCTTCGAGATCAGAGACCCTCGCGCCGATTCAAGGCGGCGCTTTGGCTACAGCGGAGTTTCGGGTGGAGCGGGTTGCTTGCGGATGAGATCGCGAACCGGTTCGAGCTGCTGCTGGTGAAGCAGCTGATGCTGCGCGAACTGTTGCCGTTTGCCGACGCGAAGGTCGCTCAGCTGATCGGGCAGCATGCTGCGTTCACGGTGAAAGAGGCGCTCGAAGGCCGGGTGCAGGCGATCAGCGGTGCGATTGCGGCGCTGGACCTGCAGTATCCGGATTTCACGAAGGCGATGCGCGCGCGGTACCTGGAGCGGCTCGCGATCGGTTTGGAAGAGGCCGAGTATCGCGGCCAGCATGCGCAGTCGCTGATCTCGACCGAGGTGTTCGAGAGCCTTGAGGAAGACCGGTCGGCACGGCGGCAAGTTGCGTCGTCGCGCCCGTCGCTCGATCTCGGACTGAAGCTGGCGGAGATGCTGGGCAAGGTGCCGATCTTTGCCGGTTTGAAAGAGGATCAGATCGCGCGGTTGGCGCAAATGCTGACGCCGGAGTTGTTCACGCCGGGCGAGCGCGTCATTCGCGCGGGCGACCAGGGCGACAAGATGTACTTCATCGCAGCGGGGATCGTCGACGTGCTGATCGTGCCAGATCCGGTCCGGCTCAAGACCGGCGACTTCTTCGGCGAGATGGCGCTTCTCAACGACAAGCCGCGCAATGCGGATGTCGTCTCGGCCGGTTACACCAATATGCTGGTGCTGAAGCGGCGCGACTTCGAGGCGCTGCTGAAGGCGCATGCGGGCTTGCGCGAGAAGATCGAAGAGATTGCGCGCAAGCGCGAGGCGGAGAATACGCGGCCCGCGACGGTGGCGGGGAAGTGAACGGGCCAGGCCCTTTGGCGCCTGAAATGTGATTTGCTTGGCCGCCCCGGCCGGGCGTAGCGTGCCGCCCCATGTTCGGTGAGCTCCCCGCTCCCACGCGGCCCTCGCCCCACATCCGTACAGCTTGAGCGGCAACACGCTCGCGTCAGTTCGTCCAACCGCAACAACAAGGAGACGAAGCAATGATCACGTCAACAGTGTCGTTCCTGGTCGCCCCCGGCAAGAATATGGAGGCGAACGAATACTTCCACACGCTCGTGCGCCAGGTGAAGAAGATCACCGGTACGGAACCGCGCATCTTGAATCAGCTCGGCGGCCCGATGGGTCATTTCGTGCTGTCGGCGACGTACGACAACATCGCCGAATGGGACCAGTCGCGCCAGAAGCTGCAAAGCGACGTGTCGTTCCAAAAACTCGTCGCCCAAGCAGGCAACGACGGCCTGTTCATCCCCGGCGAAACGAAATCGGCCATCTGGCAGCAAGTCACCTAAGCACTCCTAACGCAGGGCCCGAGGCGAAACGGACCCGCGTCCCAACTCCAACCCGGCGAACCCCGCCGGGTTTTTTTGTGGCGCATGCCGACGAGCGAGAGCCCGTGGCGGCATATCCTCCCGCCCCATCGCGAGAGAAGGTGCACGAACCGCATCGTGCGCTACGCTCCACCGGGACACCACCGGAGCCTATGCGTGAACGGCCTTATCCTCCGTCCCATCCTCAAACCCGATCATGCCAAACTGCGCGAAGCTTACGAGGTGGCGGCCGGGGCGCCTCCGTCTTCCACGACTGGCTCTACCACACGCATCAAGTGGTGAAGAAAACGGCTGACCGCCTGTTCCATCAAATGCTGGTCGAAGACGGCATCGACGAACAGCGAGCCTGGATGATGAAGACGGTGGTCGCAGAATTCGGCGATAAATCGTGGATCAACGACACCCGCGACAAAGACTACATCGCCCGCCTCACCGTCCGCATCCAAGCCGACAACCGCGACCCCGGAAACTACGGACTGCCACCGAAGGCGAGATGACGGACAGCGCCTAAAGCTCAACCCAAAAGAAAAAGGGCGGAGGTAACGCCTCCGCCCTTCAAGTACTATCCCCTTCGATCTGGGTCGTTACAGATTGATGTGCACGCGCCGGTTCTGCGGTTCGCGCACGCCGTCGGCAGTGGGCACCATCGGATCGCTCTCGCCCTTGGCTGAGGTCGAGATCGAGCCGCCCGGAATGCCTTCTGCTACCAGCGCACCCTTCACCGTACCCGCACGGCGTTGGCTGAGGCCCTGGTTATACTTGGGCGAGCCCGAACGGTCCGCATGGCCGATGACGGTCAGCGTCGCCGAACCGAACTGCTTGGCGGCAGCCGCGGCTTGACGGATCACTTCCTGCGCTTCGGCCGTCAGGTTCGACTTGTTGTGGCCGAAGAAGACGATGAACTCGCGCGGCGGTGCGGCCGGTTCCATCGGCGGCGGCGGCGGTGGCGGCGCCGCCACCATCGGCTCCATCGCAGGCTGGCCGAAGTGATAACGCAGACCGATCGTGGCCGTGTGCTTCACGACGTTGTCGTAGCTGTCGTTGTGCAGGTCGAGGCCGCCGTCGATCTCGGTGAACTCAGGCTCGCTTGCATTGAAATAGCGATACGCCAGCACCAAGTCCGTGCGGCCGGTCAGGCGGTAGTTCAACCCCGCCATCGCTTGCCACGCGAAGACCACGTCGCTGTCGTGGATGGGAACCGTGTGAAAACCGCTGTCGTTCTTGTACTGGATGTAGTCGGCGCCGGCACCTGCACCGACGAAAAGGCCGAACCGTTCGGAGAAGTCCCAATCGTAGAGGAAATTCAACATCGCCGAGGCTTCGTTGAACTCACCGCCGCCGGTGTTCGGCGTTCCAGTAACAGTGAATACGTCCAGTTCGTTGTCGCGATATCCGAGTTCGAGTTCGGCGCGCCAACGATTCCAACCGTAGCCGACTGTGCCAAGCGCGGCCCAGCCCGTCTCGAAGCTGGATGTCGTGGGTGCGAACCCTCCGCCGAAAGTCGGATCGATCGTATCGTTGGCGACATCGGTGTCATCCACCCAGTTGCCGCCGCCTTCCAGGCCTAAATACCAGCCGTTCGGGCCGGCGCTTGCTGCGGACACAAATACCAACGACGCGACGGCGCCGAGAAGCAGCGATCTCGTGGTCATAACGCTCACCATTCCTTTTCGTGGGGTCTCTTAAGGGGCCAGATACGAATGCACGTTGGCGGCAAGTCCGCCGTTTAAAATCTTCCCCCCGGAAGATGCCGGGCGGAGGTTTCGGCCTCCGCCCTGCCAGTCATCCCCTAAATCGGATGATTAGAGATTGATGTGTACGCGCCGGTTCTGCGGTTCGCGCACGCCGTCTTCTGTCGGCACCATCGGATCGCTTTCGCCGCGGCCTGAGGTCGAGATCTTGCCGGCCTCGATGCCTTCGCCGACGAGCGCACCCTTTACGCCGTCTGCACGGCGCAGCGAGAGCTTCTCGTTGTAGGCGGGCGAGCCCGACTTGTCGGCGTGACCGATGACGGTGAGCGTAGCCGAGCCGTATTCCTTCGCGGCCGTCGCGGCCTGACGGATCACGTCCATCGCTTCAGGCGTGAGGTTCGACTTGTTGTGGCCGAAGAACACGATGAACTCCTTCGGCGCAGCCGGTGGTGGCGGCGGCGCCGAAGGAGTTCATCGTGTTCTTC
>JABFRX010000165.1 GCA_013140995.1 Alphaproteobacteria bacterium
GCCAACCGCACGCCCAATGAAAAATTCCGCGACTGAGAACTCGACGCCGTCAGCATCAAATCGCCGAGCCCGCTCAAGCCGCCCAACGTCTCGGCGCGCGCACCGAGCGCCAGCCCGAACCGCGTCATCTCCGCGAAACCCCGCGTGGTCAGCGCGGCGCGCGCACTCTCGCCGAACCCGCGCCCTTCCACGATCCCGCAAGCGATCGCGAGCACATTCTTGACCGCCCCGCCGATCGCGACACCAATGACGTCGGTGGACACATACGGCCGAACCGCCATCGATCCGATCGCGCGCGCAACCTCTTCGGCAAGCACGACATCGTCGAGCGCCAGCGTCACCGCACACGGAAGCCCGCGCCCAACCTCCGCCGCAAAGCTCGGCCCCGACAACATGCCGAATGTCATCGAAGGTGCCGTCGCACGCGCAACCTCGGGCATCAACAAGCCGGTCGTCCGCTCGATCCCCTTCGCACAAATCAATACGGGGACACCGGAGCGCGCATGAAACGCGATCATCTGCACCACCGAACGCAGATGCTGCGCGGGACAAACGAGCAAAATGGCATCGGCTTGCGCCAGCACCGCGGCGTCGCTCGTCGCCATGATCGCCGCGTTCAGCGCAACGCCAGGCAGAAACAGTGAATTTTCATGAACCATCGAAATGGCGCGAACGACCTCGGCCTCGCGCGCCCAAAGCGTCACCCGCCGTCCCGCACCGGCTGACGCTTGCGCCAGGGCCGTGCCCCACGCACCGCCGCCAACGACGCCGATATGGCTTATCCCCGCGGCACTTGCCCGTTTTCCGTTCACACCTGGCTCGCCAAGTGAATGTTTTGTTGAATATTTACTCGGAACGTATACATTCGACGCACAAATGTTGTGCAAAGACACCGTCAGAGGAAACATCCTAGAAGCGGCGAAAAAGCGTTTCACCCACTACGGTTACGCCAAAACGACGATGGCCGAGATAGCCGCGGACTGCAACATGTCCCCAGGCAATCTGTACCGGTACTTCCCGGGCAAATTGGACATCGCAGAGGCGATCAGTACCGTGGCAGGTGAAGCAGCAATTTCAAAGCTTCGCGAGGTTCTCCGCCGCCCGGGCCGCTCTGCAAGAGAGCGGTTGCGCGACTTTTGTTTTGCCGACATGCGGCTGACCTACGAACAGCTTGAGTTCGACAAGCAAATCTACGAGATGGCGCGCGTCATCTCGATGGAGCGGCCCCAGTTTGCGAACCGGATTCTGGCGCTCCATCGCGCGCTTCTGTCGGAGATCCTGGCGGCCGGAAACGCCTCCGGCGAGTTCTCTATAGAAGACGTCGTCTTCACGGCGGAGATGCTCCAATCCGCGACGATGAAGTTCCGCTACCCGCAGTTGCACTCGAAGCTCTCCTACGACCGATTAGAGAGAGAGCTTGAAGGGGTCATTCACCTCTTACTAAATGGCCTAGACGATGGCGGCGCCGGCCGCGAACTTCCCCGCAAGGCCAAGGAAGCGCAGGAATCTGACACTCTTGTGAGCCTTTAGGCCTGCCCAACGGTTAACGAACTGCGGCAGGACGTCGCACTTTGCGTGACGAGTGAACAAAAACGATTTCATTCATTGATTTCCGATCAGAGGTCCTCTACATAGAGATCACCGCGGGAGACACCCCGCAAAGAGATCCAAAGGAGAGACTTCCATGACGAACCACAACCTCGTGACCCAGATTTCGACGACAGTGGCCGGCTTCGTTCTCGGCGCATACGGCCTGGCGTTCCTGGTGAACACTCTGAACTGGTTCTAATCCTCCCGTGAACCAATTCGCCCGAAACGGGCGGCAGGTCGAAAGACCTAGCCGCCCGTTTCCATTTCTGGGCTTGTCCTGCCCGCTGAAGCCCACATGAACGGTGCCGTCGGACGCCGTTCAGACGCATGATCTTACTCTCGCGCGACGATCAAGGGATCAGCCGATGTCGCGCCTCATGTCCTCCACCGCCATCATTTTCGCGCTCGCGCTTGGCGCAACCGCGAACACCGCATCCGCAGGCAACGGCAGCCTGATCGCGCAGCTTCGCGACAAAGCGGAGAACCGTTCCGAGATCGAACAGCACCGTGACAGTGCACAGGGCAGACACGGCGGCGACGTCATGCGCGGCTGGGCCAAGCACGGCCGTTATCGTATGCGCGCAGATCAAGCTGCCTCGAACAACACCGCAACGACCGATCAACAAGGCCAAGCCAATCTCGCCACCGTCACGCAGTTCGGCCAGAACCTAACCGCGACGCTCGCCCAAAACGGCACCGGCAATACCGCGACCGTGCGCCAGTTCGGCCGCGGCAACACCACGGCGATCGCGCAAACCGGCGACAACAATGCGGCATGCGTCATTCAAATCGGCCGCAACCTCGACACCGGCCTCACTCAAACCGGCAACGAGTCGACTGGCCTCCTACAAACCAAAAGAGGCACCCGCGAGATCCCCGTCGAACTCTGCAACAGCGCCGCCACAGCAACCCGCCGGGACCTCCGCTTCGCCCTCGGCCGCTCGTGAGGTGAGTTGAAACGCCAAGCCCGCCAAGCCGCTGGGCCACCCGTTCGCGACATGTGCGATGACAAGTTTGAAGTTTCTCACACGAAGCAACGAAGCAGCGAAGAAGCGCGCGTTCTACACCGCGCGAACCCCGCACCACAGGCGCGCATCAACATTTGAATGGCGCTTCGCGCCAAGAAGAGGCTCGACTTCGTTGCTTCGTGTGAGAAAACATCAACGCTTCACCACACACAAACAATGGTGAAGCTCACGAGCAGCTTGGCGTGCTTGGCGTTTCAATCTAACGGCGTCTAGGACTTCGCACCCGCGATCCCCGCGCGCGCCGAATCCAGCGGCCACCTTGCGCGCGCGCCGAAGTCGAGTCCGCTCACCATTCCAAGCTCAAGCCGCTCCAACCCCGCCCAAGCCACCATCGCGCCGTTGTCGGTACACAAAGCGACAGGCGGCACGGTGAGCTCGAACCCGTCGCCGCGCGCCGCGTCGGCAAGACCCGCGCTCAGACTTTTGTTCGCAGCCACGCCACCGGCGACAACCAACCTCTTGATCCCACGCGACGCCACCGCGCGCATCGCCTTGCGCGTTCGCTCGACCAGCACCTCAACCGCCGCCGCCTGAAAGCTCGCTGCTACATCGCGCACAGCGGCGTCCTGCATGTCGCCGTCCTCGACCACGCGCCGCACCGCCGACTTCAAGCCTGAGAACGAAAAGTCGAACCCATCGTCATCGAGCAATGGCCGCGGGAAGCGATACCGCTTCGCGTTGCCGCCGCGCGCCGCCGCCTCGATCGCAGGCCCGCCGGGAAAGCCCAAACCCAACAGCTTCGCCGTCTTGTCGAACGCCTCGCCCGCCGCATCGTCGATCGTCGTGCCGAGCCGCGTGAACGCGCCGACGCCTTCGCACACGAGCAACTGGCAATGCCCACCCGAAACGAGCAACAGCAGAAACGGAAACGCGACGCCTGCCGTCAGCCGCGCCGTCAGCGCATGCGCCTCGAGATGATTGAGTGCGATCAGCGGCTTTCCCGAAGCAATCGCCAGCGCTTTCGCCGTCGTCAGACCAACCGCAACGCCGCCGATCAACCCCGGCCCTGCCGTCGCGGCGATCCCATCGATCTCACCCAGCGAAACACCCGCGTCGGCCAGCGCCCGCGCGATCACCCCGTCCAAGACCTCGACATGCGCCCGCGCCGCAATTTCCGGCACCACGCCGCCATAAGGCCGATGCTCCGCCATCTGCCCGGCCACCACGTTCGCCAGAATCTCCCCGGGCCCCGGCGCGCGTCCGCGTACAACCGCAGCCGCCGTTTCGTCGCAAGACGTTTCGATGCCGAGAACCGTAAGCATGGAGCCGGACGTAGCGCGCTTCGCGCAAGATCGCTAGGGTCCGCATCGCAAATCCTTCAACATATGAGGCAGCTCCAAGTGCAATCTCGCCTGCGCATCGGGACCCGCGGCTCCAAGCTCGCGTTGGCGCAGACCGGTATGGTTATCGCGGCACTGGCGCGCGTTCACGGCTGGAACCAAGACGAAGCCGCCGCGCGCACCGAAGTCGTTGTCATCAAAACGACCGGCGACAATGTGCAGGACCGCCCGCTCGCCGACATCGGCGGCAAGGGCCTATTCGCGAAGGAGATCGAAGAGGCGCTCATTGCGGGCACGATCGACTGCGCCGTGCACTCGCTGAAAGACCTGCCCGCCCTGATGCCGAAGGGTCTCAACCTTGCCTGCCACTTGGAACGCGAGGACCCCAGCGATGCCTTCGTCAGCCGCACAGCGAAGACGCTCCACGAGCTTCCGCAAAACGCAGTCGTCGGAACAAGCTCCGTCCGCCGCCGCGCGATGCTTCTCAACCTTCGTCCGGACCTGAACCTCGTCGAGTTCCGGGGCAACGTCGATACGCGCTTGCGCAAACTCGACGAGGGCCAGGCGCAAGCCACCGTCCTCGCGCTCGCGGGTCTGAAACGCTTGCGCCTCGAAGCGAACGCGACACACGTCTTTTCCAACGACGAGATGCTGCCCGCTGTCGCGCAAGGCGCCGTCGGCGTCGAACTGCGCGCGGGCGACGGGAAGACCCGCGACCTGCTCGCCCGCGCCAACCACCGCGCGACCGATCTCGCGGTCACGTTCGAGCGGGCATTCCAAGCGGCACTCGGAGGCTCGTGCCACACGCCGATTGCAGGCCTCGCCACTTGGCTTGGGCCTCACACGATCACGTTCAAGGGCAGCGTGCTGTCCCGCGACGGCCTGACGCGTCACGACGTCACGCGCATCGAAACTGTGACCACCGCTTCGCAAGCGGAACGAGCGGGCGACGATGCCGGCAACGAACTTCTCGCCCGCGCCGGCCGCGCCTTCCTCGACGCCTGAGCGATGCGCGTTCTCGTCACCCGCCCAAGACCCGACGCCGAGACGTTCGCCGCACGCCTTCACGCTCTCGGCCACACGACGATCATCGAACCGCTGATTGACATTGCCTTTCTCGATGGCCCTCCACTCGATCTCACCGGCGTCCAAGCACTCGCCTTCACCAGCACGAACGGCGCCCGCGCCGCCGCCGATCGCACGCGCGAGCGTAACATTCGCGTTATCACGGTCGGCGCCGCCACAGCGATCGAGGCAACCACGCTCGGCTTCGCCGATGTCTCCGTCAGCGCTGGCGAAGGCGTGGATGGCCTACATCGCGCAATCGTAGGAGGTCTGAATCCGATGGCGGGTACGATTCTGCACGTGACCGGCACGGTGACCGCGGGCGACCTGAAGGGGATGTTGACCGCTTCCGGCTTCACCACCCGCACCGAGCCCATATACGAAGCCCGCGCCGCCGAAACCCTGTCCGGCGCCCTGACCGCAGAACTGTCGGCGAACCTCGTCGACGCCGCGACGTTCTTTTCCCCCCGCACCGCAACCCTGTTCGCCGCACTTGTCGAGGCGGAAAACCTTGCGTCCGCCTGCCGCAGTATGACGGCCCTGGCGCTGAGCGCCGCTGTCGCCAACGCCTTGCAACCGCTCGCTTTTCGCGACATTCGCATCGCAGCCGATCCGACCGCCGAGGCGATGCTGGCCCGCCTCGGCGGTCGGATC
>JABFRX010000193.1 GCA_013140995.1 Alphaproteobacteria bacterium
CTGCCCTGGTTCGCGATGCTCTCGACCGTCGCGGTCGCGGGGATTGTCATCTTCGCCCTCTCCGGCGCCGGCCTCGACCAACTCGGCCGCCCAAGCCCGCTCGGCTGGGCCCTTTACGGCGCCACGCTCGCCGCCCCAGCCCTCGGCGCCCTCGCCCTCCTCCGCGCCATCATGGGCGCGCCAGACGCGAACATTGTCGCAAGAGGAATTGCCTGGCTCAGCGCAATCGCCACCCTCACCTTCGCCGGCTACCTGTGGTCCTACGGCTGGATTGGCATGAAGATTTGGGAGTGACCGCCCGCCTAGCCCCCGCAACCACAACATCGGACGCGCACCTTAGCTGTCATCCGGCGCGTCACCAATCCGCCACCAAGTTCGCAGAATATCAACGCCGAGATAGGCAACCCATACCGCACCGGCAGCAGTACCCGAAAAAACATCCGCGCTTCCTCACCGAACTGCGGCGGCAACGTTGGCCCCACAATCGCGGCGTACGCAAAGCTAACCGCGCTCCAGAGCGCTAGAATGCCGACGAGCAGGCGCCGCTGAAGCACCTTGCCTTCCCAATTGAACGCGAAGGCGACTCCGGCAATCACCAAGATAACGGCAAACCACCACCAATCGACTTGGAAGTCGTTCTCTGGCACCAACAACCTCGAGTATTCAACGCGCGAGCTAGGGGAGCATTTCAATGAGCCACAATACCGGCGCCCTTGCGGGCGTCAAAATCCTCGACCTCTCTCGCGTTCTTGCCGGGCCCTACGCCACGCAAATCCTCGGCGACCACGGCGCAGATATCGTCAAGGTCGAGCCGCCGCTCGGCGACGAGACGCGCGAGTGGGGGCCCCCGTTTCGCGACGACGACGGTGAGCGCGGGCCGTCGGCCTATTACGTCAACATCAACCGCAACAAGCGCGGGATCGCGCTCGATCTCAACAAATCCGAAGCGCGCGAGGTTGTTTGGAAGCTGCTCGAAGATGCCGACGTGCTGGTCGAGAACTTCAAGCTCGGCACGATGGAGCGCTGGGGCATGGGTTACGACGCGATCGCCACGAGGCTCCCTCGCCTGATCCACGCGCGCGTGACCGGCTTCGGCGGGGAGGGACCGATGGGCGGCATGCCCGGCTACGACGCCTGCGTTCAGACGATGGTGAGTTTGCCGAACTGCAACGGTTCGCCTGCATCCGGGCCGGTGAAGCTCGGCGTGCCGATGGTGGACATGACGACGGCCATGAACCTGACCATCGGTATCTTGCTCGCGCTTAACGAGCGGCACCGCTCGGGCAAAGGGCAGTTCGTGGAGGTCGCGCTCTACGACGCGGGACTTTCGATCCTGCATCCGCATTCCGGCAATTGGCTGATGGGCGGGAAGCTGCCGAAGCTGCTCGGGAACGCGCACCCGAACCTGACCCCTTACGACCTCTTCCCGACCGCGACGCGGCCGATTCTGCTCGGCGTCGGCAACGACGCGCAGTTCAAGAAGGCGATGGCGGTGCTGGGGATCCCGCACGTGGCCGACGACCCGCGCTTCAAGTCGAACGCGGACCGCAACACGAACCGCCCGGCGCTGACCGAACTCATCACGAAGGCCCTCGCGACCCGAGACGGTGTCGCGACGACGATGGAGCTTCTGAACGCGGGCGTGCCTGCCGGACCGCTCAACACGATCGAAGAAGTGCTGACCGACGCGCAGACTGCCGCCCGCGGCATGCTTGTCGAGCGAAACGGTTACCGGGGAATCGCCTCGCCGGTGAAAATGTCCCGCACGCCATCGTCCACGCGTCACACCCCGCCCGATTTCGGACAGGACAACCGCGCAGTGTTGCAGGAAGCCGGATATGATGCGCCCGCGATCGATCGCTTGATCGCACTGGGGGCGGTTCGAACGAAGCCGCAAGGGGCATGAAACACTTTTCGGCTTGGCTTGCGCTCGGCTTCGGAACGTTCCTGGCGGTGGCCGAGGTCTTGCGCAACGGCGGCACGGTCCAATGGTGGCCGTTCTGGGTGGTGGACTACATCGCCGTCGCGCTGCTTCAGGCGGGAGCGATCGCAGTCCTCTGGACACCGAACGACCGCGGCGTCGGCATCCTCACCGCCGCCTGGGGCTTCACGGCTGCGATGTTTTACATGTCCCTGTTCGGGCATCTCGACGAGATCGCCAAGACCGGCGTGCCGATCAGCCTCTCCAACATCCAATCCCTAACCGACGAACCCGCGCTGACGCTCATCATTGCGACCCTCTTCGTACTGACGCTCGTAGGCCTAGCCACCAGCCTGATCGCCGACTTGAAACCTTCGCGCGATAGCGCGATTTAGAATCAGCCTCACACCAAGCCACGAAGGACACGAAGGTTCACCAAGGCCTTTGTGCAACTTTGTGTTCCTTGTGGCTTTGTGTGAGGCTGAGTCGAAATGCGCGCTGCGCGCGCAGGATTGAACTGAATGAAACTCTCCGCCCTCGACCAGTCGCCGATCCGCAAAGGCGGCACCGCTGCCGACGCGGTGCGCGAAACGATCGAGCTCGCGACGGCGTGCGAGCGTCTCGGCTACGCACGCTATTGGCTAGCCGAACACCACAACACGGCGTCGTTTGCGGGCTCGACGCCGGAGGTTTTGATCGCGCGCGTCGCGGCTGAGACAAAACACATCCGCGTCGGCTCCGGTGGCATCATGCTGCCGCACTATTCGCCGCTCAAAGTCGCCGAGAATTTTCGGATGCTGGAGACGCTCTATCCAGGCCGCATCGACTTGGGCCTCGGCCGCGCGCCCGGCGCCGACGGCCGAACCAGCGTCGCGCTGCAGGCGGGCCCGCAAGCCTGGGACGTCGGCGTCTTCCCGCAACAGGTCGCGTTGCTCCGGCACTATCTGGAAGAAGCCGCCGGCCTCGCCGAGTGGCCGGCGGGCCACGCCTATCGCAGCGTCCACGCCTCACCGCGCGGCCCCGGCATGCCCGAAATGTGGATGCTGGCCTCCACCGTCAACGGCGCGCTCTACGCGGCGGAGTTGGGTCTGCCGCTCGCCTTCGCGCAGTTCATCTCGCCAGACGGCAGCGGACCCGAAGCCGCCGAACTCTACCGCAAACAATTCAAGCCGCACCGCGACGGCGACAAACCCCGCGTCAGCGTCGCCGTCTTCACGCTTTGCGCCGACACGGAAGAAGAAGCAGAACGCCTCTGCACGACGCGAAACCTCTGGGTGATGCAGCTGCTGCGCAACCAAGCAGGCCAGTTTCCTTCGCCCGAGGAAGCGCAAGCCTATCCCTACACGCACGAAGACCGCGTCATGATCCGCGGCATCGCGAGCCGCGGCATCACCGGTACGCCGGATCGCGTGAAGTTGGGCCTCGAACGCCTCGCCGCCGACTACGGCGCGGAGGAGGTGATCGCGCTCACGATCACTTACGACTTCGCGGCGCGCGTCAGGTCGTACGAGTTGCTTGCCGGCGCTTGCGGACTTCTTCCTCGATAGCGATGCGCCGCTCGATCAGGCGGCGGATGCGCTTCTGTACGGCCGGCGTGATCGGGAAGTTCCAGAGCAGGATCGCCGCCGGCACCCATAGCAAGATCGGGAAAAGCACATAAACAGTCGCGAGCGCGTCGATCGCCTCCGGCGTGTTCACCGCACATTTTTTGGCGACGAAACCGAGCCAGCCGACCAGCATCAGCGAAACACCGACGCCGATCGCATCGCCCGCTTTCACCGCCAGCTGGAAGAACGAAATCAAAAGCCCCGCGCGCGGCTGGCGGCTCTTCAAGCTGTCGAGGTCGATCACGTCGGCCGCCATCGACTGGCCCAGCGTGAACGGCGCCGAAAACACCGATCCCAGAATGGCGAAGGCCATCAGATTCGTGACATAGCCCGCGTCGCGAATGAAGGGCAAACCGCAGAACGTCAGCGTGCCGATCAAGAGCGCGACGGCGAGCGCCTTGTGCTTCGTCCACGCCTTACCTGCCCAAATCCAGAACGGCGCGAACACGATCGCGGGCACGAGCAACGCCAGCACCGCGGAGCTCGCCTGCTGCTCGGTGAAGAGCACGGCGCTGACGAGATAGAACGTGAGCAACCCCTCGACCGCGCGCGAGCCCATGCGGATGCCGAGCGTGATGAAGAATAGGTTCACAAACGGCAGGTTCGTCGCCGCGATCTTCGCCCCTTTCAGGAACGAGATATGCTTCATCTCGCGCACAGGCGGCTCGGGCGTCGTGAGATAAAGTACGCCAAGCGCAAACGGGACCAGCGCGATGATCGTCAGGCCCATCACAAACATGATGTTCCAATAGCCGCCCTGCCCGTTCTGTTGAATCTGCAGCACGCCGTCGATGCAGACCTCTTGCGGTACGCCGACGATGACGGGGATCGCGCCTGCAATGCCGAGCCCCAACAGCGTAAACACTTCGCGCACGCCGGTGATGCGCGAACGTTCGTTGTAGTCTTCCGAAAGCTCCGCCCCCCACGCGCCGTAGGCGATCGTGATCATCGTCCAGCCGAGATAGAAGACGGCGATCCAGGTCAGCAGATAAAGCCGACGTGCGTCTTCGCTCGCTTCGGCCAGGCTCGGCGGCGGCAGGAACAGCATGTACACGCCGAGCGCAAACACCGGCGCGCCGAGCAGAACCCACGTCCTGCGCCGCCCGAAAGGCAGCTTCAGCCGGTCGCTGACGAATCCGATGATCGGGTCGACAATGATGTCGGCGAGCCGCGCGACGAGCAGGATGAAGCCGACGTCGGCGATGCCGATCTGCAAATCCTGCGCATAGAAACGCGTCACGAAAATCGCGATCGGCAAGCTCGCGAACGCGAGCGGCACGGCAAGCTGCCCAAAGCCGAGAAGGACCGGCCACGTGACGCGTGCCGCTGGAGCGTTCTCGACAGTTGGCTGCAAGGTCAAACTCCTGGACGGCGCGGGCGGCAACCCGCGTGGGGACGGCGTGATTGGATCGGCAGACAGGCTCTAGGCCCGCGTCCCCACATAAGCGAAGAACAGGCACCCAAACCCGATGAGCAGCATTAGCATATCGAACTGCACCAGTGGCAAGACCACCGGCAGCGAAACCAACGGCAGAACGGTCAGGAAACTCGCGACGGCGAGCGTGATTAACGCATAGACGCGAATTCGCCGCGTCATCGACGGCGCAGCCTGGTCGAGCACGGCGCGTTCGTTGGTCGCGTAGGCGGAGGCGAGGCACAGCACGCCGACGATGGGCATCAGGATGGGCACCTGAATAAACAAAACACGAAGCGGCAGCGACGCAACACCCACCGACCCAAGGATCGCGAGAATGCCAGCCACCCAAAGCATCCAAGACTGCAACTTTGCGATGGACTTGTTCATGGCAGAAGTCCCACCACAGCCGCCGTCATGCACGTGGACAAGTTCCCCGGGATGATCGACCACAGCGACAGCTGCACGATCTCCTCGCGGCGCGACGGTGCAAGCGCGCTCACGCCTGCGATCACCATGCCGACGGAGCCCAAATTCGCGAACCCGCACATCGCGTAGAGCATCAGCAACTCCGACCGTTGCGAGAGAGCATCGCCCGGCAATGCGGCCAGATTGAGGTACGCGATGAACTCGTTCAGGATCACCTTCGTGCCCATGAGGC
>JABFRX010000285.1 GCA_013140995.1 Alphaproteobacteria bacterium
TCGCGGGCAGCTGCTGGCCCTCGACCGCCTCGCGCGCCGCTTCGGCGTGGGCTTCGAAGTTCTGCGGCGCAGCGCCGGTGGCCTCGATCAGCCTGTCCAGCGTCTTGCCGGTTTGCAAGACGCGGTCGCGGGCGTGCGCCATCGCCTCGATGCGCAAAGCCTCTGCCCGCACTTCACGGGCCAGCGCGGCGAAGGCTTCGCCGTCCAGAGCACCGGCTGAAGATTTGTAGGTCTTGAGCGCTTCGTCCATGCGCGCGACCAGACCTTTGCTTTGCTGGCCTTCATCCGCAAACGTCTTGACGAAGTGCAAGCGCGCGCGTGCGCGTTCGTGCGCCGCGGCCAGCCGGGCGTCACGTTCGTCGCGCCGGTTGAGTGCGTCTGCGGCGATGCGATCCGCCTTTGCGTTCGCGCTGTCGATAGCGATCTGAGGGCGCGGCGCCGTAGGTACGCGGAAGTCAGAGGCGTTCGTGTCGCGCAGCAACATGTGCGGGCAACCTTTCGTTTTGAACTGATTGCTGAAGAACTTAGCCGGGAGGCCGGTCCGAAAGACGATAGATCAGCGGCGGCGACGTGGTGCCTGTCCCGACCTCCATCGTATCGCCATATGACGCCGTGAAGGGGTCTGTCTCCACCACGAATACCGTGAGCGGGCTGAACTCGACCAGCACCCGTTTGCCCCAGGGCAAAGGCGGCATTCCATTCTTGCGTCCCTCAATCTCAATGAAGCGTGCGACGCTCGCCAGGTCCGAATGAAATTCATGGATCTGGCCAGGTGCGATGCGGATGACATTGTTTCGCCGTCCGGCAGCCCTCGCTTGCGCCATCCAATCGCGATATTCGGCCTTGCCCGTACCCAACGTGACGTTCCCGTGGCCAAGAAGCCGGTAGAACCCCACAGCGATCTCTTGGTGCGGGCCGGCGCGCCACATTTCTTTGAAGTAGATGTCGCACTCCCCTTCCATGTTGGCGATTCGCACACTTAGCCGATCGTTCTTCACCTCGTAGAACTGTTCGGAATGCTCTGCAGCACGGATGCAGCGCTCTTCAGCTGCCGACGCGCTTTTGAGGATACCTGCGAGCGCAAGCGCCGCCGCGATGGCTGCGCCGGCAAAGGCTAGGAAGCGGCGATGTTCCCGGCTAGCGCCGCCGGTAGAAGAACATGCGGGAGCGCTTGCCGCGATACCGGCGCGCCGGGTCGCCGCTTCCGGGCCACTGCTCGTCGATGTCCGTTTCGATGCCGATCTCATCGTAGTTTCCTCTTTTTCCAATGACGCGAATTCTTGTGCCACCGCCGACCCGGGTGACGGCGGTTACTCGTGCCGAGTGCACGGCGAAACCCTTCTCGTCGCGATAGACAACAATATCGCCCGGTTGTGGCTCTTGTGTGCTGCGAAATTCGTCCTGCAGGATCAGCTCCGCTTGGTCCGGGTTGATCCAAAATCTTCCGTCCGCCATGGTGAAACCGTGACAGTTCGCGTCCTCGCGCCGGTCGCCGGTGAGGTTCTTGCGAACGCGGACAAGTCGGCCATTGCGCCCCTTCGGTTTCGTGACGATATGGCCAGAATCGAACTTTGGTGCAGGCCCGTCCACCGGATCAGAGTCGGGACTGGCGCCGCTTAGAAATACAATTTCGCCCGATGACGTTCGTTCGACGACGTGTTGCCAGCGCGCAGAGTCGTTCTCCGGGCGGTATTCTTGGGTGCGCGGTTCGGCGGTGTCGCGGTCCGGGCGGTATTCGAGCGTTTCCATCTCGTCCTTGGCGATGCCTGCGGGTTTGACGTTGAACATTCTGCCGATCGTGCCGCTTAGGTCATCAATGCGGATGTGAGTGTCGAAATGATGGCGGCGGGCCGCCTCTTTGTCCGGGGTCAAGGCTTTTGCAATGTCGAGATGTCTTAGCGCCTCGGTCCCGGCATAGCCTGCGGCCGTCAGGGCGGTGAAGCGGTGGCCGAACGCGCGCAGGTCGGCGGGGAGCCACGATGCGAGCCGCCCGCTTTCGTCTTCCGTTTCCAACGCTTGCACCATGTGGATGCTGGCTATGCGGCCGGCGGGGTCGCTGCCACGCAAGCCTTCGCGGATGTGTCCCTGCATCTTCGGCGGAACGGTGCCCGCGATGACCGCCATGCGGACGCGTCTGTTGTTGACCGCCGCCCCGCCGCTGCCGTCGTTCGCGACCGCTTCGATGTGGGTGTCGAGGCTTTCGAGTTGGTCCGCGTCCCAGGCGATCGTACTGCCTTCGACAAGTGCGCGGCCGACGTTGGTGTGGCGTGCGGCGCGGATAACGGCGCGACCGTGCACGGTGTCAACCTTTGCTTCCAAGTCTCTGGCAGTCAGCGGATCGATTTTGTAGGCATCGCGGATGCCTTCGTAAGCGTCGTGCCGGAAGACGCCTTCTAGATCGGCCTTGGCCAGCTTTGCATCCGTGTCGAAGCGCATGGCGATCCGTTCGCGCTCAAGCTCCGCGGTTTCGCCGTCGGTCGCGGCTTGCATCGCGCGCGCGGCGTCGTGCTCCAGCGCCTCACGCAGCGGCTCGGGGATGCCCAGGCCGCCTTTCGCGTAACCCTTGCGGCTGCGCAGTGATTCGAGTGCGAGCTTCGGGTTCGTCTCGATCAGACCGCGCAGGTAAGCTTCGTTGATCTGCTGCTCGCGGGCGTCGAAGGCTTCCCAATCATCGGGCGGCAACTCCGCACGCAATAGGCGCGCTTCGTTACGCACGGTGCCGATGTCTCCGGGACGCGAGTAGGCGAGGCCGGCAAGTTGCGTCATCGTCGCGCTTGTGAAGTCCACAGCGGCTGCCGCGCGAGCTGCGGCTTCGCGGGATAGCTCGAAGCCGATTGTGTGAACGCGCATTCGTGCAAAGCGCCGGCGCAAATCCTTGCGAGCTTCCTGGCCGGGAACCTTCGATTCCCAGAACCTGTAACTTTCTTCGAGCGCGTCGTTGGCCTTCAATGTCTGGCCCGGTTCGACAGCGGCGGTGCGGAGGCCTGCCCCAGATCCGGCGTTGATATGGAACCAATCGGCTTCGGCCTCGCTCAACAACGCTTGTTTGGCGCGCTCTTTTTGAAGTGCTTCGGCGAGGCTTTCGGCGAGGCCTTCCACCGCCTCGTACGGATTGTCGCCGATGTCGATTTCGGGGAGGCTGACGCGCGCGTAGGCGACGTCCGGCACCGGGATTCTGATCGTGTTTGCCATGGGTAGAGTTCCCTCAACCGTACTTGGTGATGCCTTGCGTCACCGTCGACGCAGCGCCGAGCAGCGAGCGGGTGAACGCGTTCTGACCCGCAGACCTCGCTGCGCGCGCTTGGGCTTCGCCGCGGTAGCGCGCGATGATGCCTTCGTGTTCCTTCACCAGCGCGGGGTAGTCGAGGTTGCCCGCCGACTCCGCGATCACGTCGATCATCGAGGCGCTGTCGAGCGTCACGCCACGCTTGCCGAACGCGGCACGCAAGCTTCCAAGCTCGCGCTTCGACGCATAGCGGATGTTTTCGGTTTCGGCGGCGGCGACTTGCTGCTGATAGATCGCCTCGCGCCGCGCTTGGATCGCGGCTTGCTTACCCGCCTTCTGTTGGGCGATGCCGCCGGCAATTTGTGCGCCGGCCTGAATGCCGACGAGCACCATGGGATGACACATGGGGTTTGCGTCCTTGTGGGATTGAATGAAGTCGAGAGCCGAAAAAAACGCCACAATTGGTGCGTCTGTTAAGCAGGCCAGGAAGGAAACAATCGGTGGCAATTCGCAAATTTGCGATGGTCGCGATGGCGACGTGCGTAACGGCCTTTGGCGCGTCAGCGGCCGGACCCGTTACGGTTGCACTTGGAAACGCTGAACCGCCAATGAAGTGCGTACCAAGCGTGGTAGGCTCAGGCGACACGCTGCGCGTGACGCTGCCGTTTCCGCACGGCCCCTACTTCACGATCGTGCCGCCGAAAGCCGACTACTTTCTGTTCGTGACTGTTCCGTTCAATACGCAGGCCGAACTGGGAGAGACCGCTATTGCGGGCGAGCGGTTCGTGCCGATGCGGACGATTGCCTTGAAGGTGTCGGACGCGGTGGCGATCCCGTGGGTTCGCGACGAACCTTCGACCAAGGTATTTCAACGACCTGGTAAGTATGTGTTGCGTGTTGGACATCACTTTGAGACTGAGTCGCCGAGTATCGAGGGAATTTGCACCGTGGTGTTCAGGCGCTAACGTCCGCGGTCATTGACTATGGCCGTGCAGATGCGCGGCATGTTCGCAATGTGTACGGCATCAGTAGCGGTCAATGCGCATCGGCGTTTTACCCGCGTAGCCTTCGCGGTTTAGACGCTGAGCCGGTCTCGATCACCGTGATGAGCGGCATGAGGGACAGGACGTCGAGGGGCATGGGACGCTGCCCGCTCAACACAGGCGGCGCTCCTGAAGGGTAGATCGCGGCGGCCTTTTTGGCGGCCAACGGGCGAAGAAATGCCACAATTTGTGAGCCTACTGATCGAAGTTTGGGAGCAACCGATGATCAACTTATTGATACGTGCAGCCTCTTTGGCCATCGGCATCTTGTTTGCTGTCGAAACATCGCTGGCGCGCGAAGTGCTTGTGCCCCTAGCCGAGTGCCCAGAGGAGGAGTCCGGTGAGACCTGTGATACCGGTGGGCTTGCTTGGTACGGACCCGCATCGAAGATTCCTCTCCGGCGCGAACCGCGCGCGAAGGCGGTGATCAAACAGTTTCTGGTGACCGGCCAACTGAACGGAGGACGTGCGAAACCCTACGCGCTGACGTTTTCGCAACTTCTTACGGATTACTTCGCGCCGACAAATCGCAGCGGTCCGATCGCGTACGAGATCGCGTCCCGAGGCGAGCGGTATTTGGCCGTGCGGACGAACCGAGGTTCGCTTCGTGTATTGTCAAACTTTGGGATCGAACCTCCACCGCATATCGTCGTTATCGATGAGCGATCGTGGGACGTCATCGCTCGCTATTACTCGCCATGTGTCGATCTTTCGTTCTTGAAGCGCGCTAAGCAGCTTTGGGACGAGGGACGCGGACTTTGTGTGTCGTTGCCAGGACAAAGGCACCCTTTTGCCAAGGGTTGTACGAAACCAACGCGGGTGGACACCTGCAGCCCTTTCACTGTTCCCAACTGGTTTGTGCCAGCCAAAGGCACCCGACTTGAGTCTATCGATGCCGCGGTCCGGGACTTCCGGACACTTCGGCTCAATGCGAACGACGCCGAGGGAACCCATTTTGGCGGTAGCGGATGGGGTGTGCGAGCCTATCGCGTGACCGGCACACCTTATCTCGTGCTTCGCGGTCTATGCGGCGATTGCGACGAATAGCGAGCGCAACTACTCCAGTTGGCGAACACCCCAGTCGATGGCATCGTCAATGAAGTCGGGCATTGGCGTCCGAAGAAAGGTTCGCGCTCTCTTTTCGACGAAGAGAGTTGGATCGACGACCCACTTTTCACCATTTGGTCCGCTGACTCTGATTTGGAGGTGGGTATGATCGTGGTCACCGTCGATTTCGCCCAGTATTTCGCCGGCGTCGAACTCAAGAGGCGTGCCCGCGCGCTGTGCCGCCGCTAGGCACCACGGGGGGCAGGGATGGGGCGGGTATATGT
>JABFRX010000181.1 GCA_013140995.1 Alphaproteobacteria bacterium
ACCCAAAAAAGCCTCAGCGATTTCGCCCGATCCGATGCCGATGCGTGTCGAAAACGCTTTTTCCTTGCCGGCCATCCGGCCATGCAGCGCTGTTTGGATGGCGAGTCCGGCTTGCGCCGCGCGCAGGATCGCATCCGGAAGGTCTTCTTCCTCTTCGCATGGCCAATAGCAAAGGAAGGCGTCGCCTGCGATGTAGAGAACATCGCCGCCATGCGCGTAGACCAGGTCGACGAGATCGGAGAAGTAGCCGTTCAGCGCCCAGGTGATCTCTTCAAGCCCGCTACGGCCGGAGCGGGTGAAGCTTTCGACCAGGGCGGTCGAGCCTTCGATATCGCTGAGCAAGACTGCGGCCGGCCTGCGCGTTGCTTCAGGACCGTAGAACGGCTTGTCCGATGCCAATCGTGCGAGGAGTAAGCGGGACACATAACTCGAGAGCGCATGAGCAGCGGTCGTCACAGAAGGTCTCGCATTCCGGATGCACAGTGCTTGAAAGTTACCCCTGACCAATCTTACAGTATGCGAAGTACTGAGGGGTTCCAAGCGCTAAGCGGCGCCGTTTCTGGCGACCGTCCCCAGCGGAGCACAGGATCGCAATCTATGTCCCATCTTCGCCTGGATGGAGTCTTCAAGCCGCTCCTAGGGCCGAGGTCCACAGGCCCCGGCGATTTCACGTTCAGCGACCAGGTCCAGCTCGGTCTCAATCTCATGTTGCCGCTGAAGTCGCCGTCTCAGATGCCGGCGCTAATGGCGATCCTGAAAGCGCGCATGCCCCATGTGCAAATCGCGCTGAAGTCGCTGCACTACGTGCATTTCGCCCGCTTCTTGCCGACGCCGGACTACTCGACGCTGCAGGTGATCACCGCCTATGACGGCGTCGGGGGTGAGAAGACCAACGGCTTCGACTTCCGTACCTACGCCATGGACTTTGTCGGTGTCGTGAACGAGGAGTTCACCGCCATTCTGGAGTTTGTGCGAGGCGCGCCGCCATTGCCGGTGGAGCAATATCCGCGCGAGTTCATCGACTTTGTCTCGGCGCACAACGTGTTGATCCAGCCGTGGTCCGCCTACCCGCAGCTGACCGTGCTCGACATTCAGACCGCAAGGATTCGCCGGTGACCGCACTCGACCTCGGCGACATCCAAGGCAATGTACTTCGCGGCTACCATCTGCCGAACGCGCGCCATTTCGTGCTCAGTGTCCGTGACAGCGGCGGCGCCCGTGCGTTTCTCGCGGGCCTCGTTTCCGGCAATAAAGAAACGCCGCAAGTGACGACGGCGGAAGAGTGGGGCACGCGCCCGTCATACTGCCTGAACGTCGGCGTCACATGGCGCGGGCTTCAGGTCATGGGGCTTCCCGACGGCATTCTCTCCCAGTTCCCACCGTCTTTCATCGACGGCCCGACCGCAAACGCGGCCGAGATGGGCGACACGGATTCAGCCGCGCCAGAGAACTGGGTCATCGGCGGTCCGCGTACGGATGCCGTGCATTTGGTCGTTTCGCTTTATACCGACGAGAAGCGCGACCTGTGCATAGACCGCTGGACGAAGGTGCTGCGCAAGTTGTTCGCCGACTACCGCTTGGCGGAACTTCGCAGCTTCGATGCCAATGCGCTGGCCGATGACAAGGTGCACTTCGGCTACCGCGATGGCATCGCGCAACCGCGTATCAAAGGTGCGCCCGGCCGCCAGCCGCCGGACATGCAGCCGATGGTCGACCCCGGCGAGTTTCTGCTCGGTCGCGGCTACACGAACCACTATCACGGCAACTATTTGGGCAGTTTGCCGGAGGAGCTGTGCGGCAACGCCACTTACGCCGCGCTTCGGGTCATTCGACAAGAGGCGAAAGCGTTCGAGGATTTCATCACATTGATGGGACGCCGCTGGGGCCTCGACAAGGAGCTCATCGCAGCAAAGTTGATGGGACGCTGGCGCAACGGCAATCCGCTGACATTGATACCCGACCAGTACGACCGGACAATGCTGCCGCTCGAGCGCCTGAACAATTTCGACTTCGCCCCCAGCGAAGGTCACGAGGCGTACTATGACGACCCCGACGGATTGCGCTGCCCGCTCGGCTCGCACATACGCAGGCTCAACCCACGCGGTGGTTCGGTCTTGGGGATTCAATACGGTCGGCGGATCATCCGCCGCGCCATGCCCTACGGTCCGCCTTATGTAGAGCATGCGGCCGATGCGGATGCGGAGCGCGGCCTGATCGGCTTCTTCATCTGCGGCGATTTGGAGACGCAGTTCGAATACGTGCTCAGAACCTGGGCGAACATGGACTTCGCGACGATCGGCGTGAAGGGCACGCGCGACCCGATCTTGGGCTGGCAACCGCCGGACGGCGGCCAGTTCTTTATGCGCACCGCCGCCAACCGCGACGCGATCGTGCTCGACAACTTGCCCCGCCTGACCGTGACGCGCGGCAGCGCCTACTGCCTGATGCCGGGTATTGGCGGCCTAAAATTCTTGGCGGGAGTTTGAAACCCGTGAGCGACGCACCCCGCACGATTAATCCCGCCCTTGGCCAGCAACTTCAAGCCCTGCTGCTCGACGCCGCCAAGAAGCCGCCTGCAACGGGCTTTCTTGCCTGGAAAGGGCGCATCGATTTTCCGAACGGAGCTGACAGAACGCCGTCGCTGACGCAGCGCGACTTCGAAGAATGGTTTTTGCGGCTGCAGAACGCGGCGCTGGCCGAGAACCTCATCCCGTCCTTCTTTGCGCTTCAAGCGCTCACCAACGATTTTCGCGCCGACGGCCCGTTGCCGATTTCGATCGTCGATCTTGAAGTCACCGTGCCGAAGCCAGACTTCGCCAAGCGCGTCGCCGAAGCGGCGGACAACGGCCGCCCGCTCGACCCGCCACCGGGCAGCCTCGCGTCGGTGACCGAAACGGCGCGGGTCTTCATGGCTTCAGGCCTGATGCACGAGCAATGGCAACTCGATGAGCCCGTCTTCCGAAGCCGCTTCGTCAGCTTCATCGTCGACGAACGCTTTTACGTGAAGCAACCAAGCAGCCCGCTTCCCTCCGCGATCGAGGTCGACGCGGGTGACGGCAAGGGTTTTCGGAGTGCGCAGTTCGGCCGGACCTTCCTTGTTCAGTACGCGAAGCCTGGTGCCGTGAACGTCGCAGTGCGCTGCCGCTATGGCGACGAAATGCGCACCGCGCATTTCTCGTTCACCGTCGATGAGAAATTCGTGGCGCCCGAGCCCGACGAAACCTGGCAGCTCTGGGGCATGCCGTCCGGCAACACGGGTAAGGCCTATGTCCATCGCGCGTATGGTCAGGCAGTGCTGACGAACCCGATCTTGATCGCGGAGCCCTTCCCCGGCGGATACGCGAAGGACTACCTCTACGACATCGTCAACCAGAACGGTGCGGCGGAAGCGCTACGGGCCGCCGGTTACGACATCATCATCGTCGCCTACGACAACGGCATCGATTGGATGCAGCGCAACGCCGAGGTCTTCATCGCGGCGCTGCAGCAGACGATGCAGCAGACCGCCGCCCCCATCGTTGTCGGCGGCTACAGCATGGGCGGTGTTGTCGCCCGCTATGCGCTGACTTGGATGGAAGCGCACGGCCTCGAACATAACACGCGCCTGTTCTTCTCCGTCGATGCGCCGCACCGCGGCGCCACGATGGCGTTGCCGGCGCTCTGGTTCGCGCATGTGATGCAGACGGCTTCGGTGCGTGCGGCGGCGTTCGTCTACGAACTCGATTCCATGGCGAACAAGCAGTTCACGATGAACGTCGTGGCCGACGGCAAAGTCGTGGAAAGTCCCGAACACGCGGCGTTCATGAAGCAGCTGAAGTCGTTCGGCAGCTACCCGAAGAAGCTGCGCCGCATCGCGTTGGCAAGCGGCCGCGGCGACGGCAAGGCCAGCGTCGCGCCGCGCCAGCGTGGGCTCGAATGGTCCGGCAGCCCGTTCGCGTCTGCGTCGCTCTGGACGTTGCCGCAAGGCCCGACCGGCGAAGTGGTTGGCGAGGCCTATTCGTTCTTCGCAGCGCCCGCATCTCCGCCGGCGCTCAGGGTGGCGAGCCCCTGGTCTTGGGACGCCGCGCCCGGCGGCACGGAAGAGATGTTCCACGAGACCGCAAAAATCGTGCGCGAAGTCGGGCTCGGCGAATTCAAGGTGGAGGTGGCGACGACCTGCGCCGTGCCCACGATCAGCGCGCTCGATATCGATCAAGATCCGTTCGCGCCCATCCCAGCGCCGGGCGGAAGCACCTCGCCGTTCCACGACTACATCTGCGCGGATGAGAACATCCCGCACATTTGGCTTAACGCGGACATGTCGTCGTGGCTCGTCGCGCAGATCGGCAAACCGCCGGTCGTGCAGCCAAACCAGCCGCTGCAAGGGTGGAACCCCGGCGACTTCAATCCGCACACCGACGTCGCCTTCATGAAGAACCCGTACCCGACCTACGCGCGCTTCCGCGAGACGCATCCGGTGTTCTGGGTCGAGGCGACGCAAAGCTATTGGGTGTTCCGCTATAAGGACGTGAAGCGGATCTTGGACGACACCAACGGCTTCCTCAAGAACCGCCGCGGCTTGCCGCCGTCGCCCGCGCCGCCGCTGTTCGACGTCATGGCGAACATGCCGCAAAGCATCTTCTCCGCCGACAACCCTGAGCACGACCGCGTGCGCGGCATCATCCAGCCGATCTTCGACGACGTTATCCAAGGCGCGTCAAGCCTCGCCGCGCGCCTCGCGAGGCCGTTGCTCGTGAACGCCAAACAAAGCCGGCGCATCGAACTGATGACGGCGTACGCCGCGCCGCTACCGTCGGCCGTGCTGCAGTTGCTGATGGGCGTGCCGTCGCAGGATTGGCCGGGCCTGAACGCCTGGGTCGATGCCGTCGTCGCGGCCGACGACCCGACGCAGCCGATCTCAATACAAGCGTTCGGCGGCACCTGCAGCATGTCGATGGGCGCCTACTATCAGGCGTTGCTGCGCGGTACCGCGAACGCCGGTTGTCCGTTCAAGGCGGCACAAGGCGGCCTCGTCGAGCGTATGGCGGAGAAAAGCTTAGGCTCTGATCCCGTGCTGTTGGAGGAAGAGGTGCAAGCGAACGCCGTGGTCTTCACGATCGCGGGCTATGCATCGACGACCTATCTCATCGGCACCGGCACGCTGAACCTGCTGAACAATCCGGATCAGCTGAATCTCCTCAAGCGCCGCCCGGAGCTGATCCACACCGCGGTCGAAGAGATGCTGCGCTTCGATGGGCCGGTGCAGTTGATCGACCGCTTTCCGGTCGCCGACACCGAGATCTGCGGCGTGCCGATCCGCGCCGGCGAAAGAGTGACGACGGTGGTGGGCTCCGCCAACCACGATCCCGCCGTCTACAACGACCCGGACCGCTTCGACATCACGCGCCGGGGCGACCCGAACCTCTCGTTCGGCTGGGGCATCCACACCTGCATCGGCGCGCCCTTAGCCCGCATGGTGACGCCGTCGGCGATCCTGACCCTGCTCGAGGAACTCCCGAACCTCAAACTCGCAGGCATTCCGCAATGGCAGTCGGACCCCTTCCTGCGCGCCGTGTCGAATTTGCCGATCGCAGTGGCGTGAGGCGCTTTCAACTGGTCATTTGCCTCGGCAGGAGAAACGAATGAGGAGCGCAGCACAGGCCGGAAGACCCTTCGCGGCAATGCGTATGGCGGCGCTGATCGTCGCGGTGATGTTCTTCGGTGGTTGCGCACATCTCAATCCCGCGGGGCGCACGGTCGCGATGACATTTGACGATCTGCCGATGACCAACCCGGAGCGGGATGCGCAGCCACTCGCCATCGCCGCCGAGACCAATCGGCAGATACTCGCAGCGTTGGAGCGTTATCGCGCTCCGGCGACAGGTTTTGTCAACGAAATACACATCACCTCCATCGGCCCAGGCGCGGATCAGCTGTTGACCGGTTGGAACCAGGGCGAATACGAACTTGCCAACCATGGCGCCACTCACGCGGATGCCAATGTGCTGGATCTGCCGGCGATAGAGCGCGAGATCATCCAGGGCGAGACCACCATTGGTCCCTTGGTGCGCAATGCGGGTCGGTCGCTGCGGTTTTTCCGCTTTCCTTATAATCACCTGGGCGAGACTGCCGAGAAGCAGACCGGAGCGATGGCATTGCTGAAGGCGCGTGGGTATCAGCTCGCAGCTTCGACCATCGACACGTCCGATTATGTCTTCGATAAGGCTTTCGTTAGAGCGTTGGACGCGCGTGACAGCGACATGCAGTCCAGGATCAAACGGGCCTATCTCGACCACACTGCGAAGCAGATCGCCTATTATGCCGGCCTCAATCTCCAGGTTCTTGGGTACGAGCCGCCTGCGATCATGTTGCTCCACATAAACCGCTTGAATGCTGAGACCCTCGACGCGCAACTCGCGCTATTTCGCAAGGCGGGCTACCGCTTTGTGTCCCTTGCCGAGGCACAGGCTGACCCGGCATATGCTCAGGCACCGCGCCTTCCGACGCGCTTTGGCCCGATGTGGTGTTATCGGTGGGCGCGGGATCGAGGGATCAGAGTTGACGGCCGTTTAGAGGAGGAGCCACCCGCTTGGGTCGCGGATTACGGCGCCGCCATCTCTGTCGAATCGCCGGCACCCATTCCGCGCCGCTGATAAGCCTCATTGAGAGGCGCAGGCGATAACCTTGAATTTGGGTCGCGGCTTCTATTTGGCTGACACGCGATTCTCGCAATCGCTCCGAAGAGCCATTGCTGGGGCATTGAAACGTAAGCGGGATCAAAGCTTGATGCACCGTTTCGGCGTAGCCCCGATATCATATGGGCGTACGATGGCCTGTCGTCTGATCAGTCGACTTATCAAGTTGGGAAAGCGTGAGCGTAGTTCCGCGTACTTAAAGGCTGTTTTCCAATTTGGGCGTCCGTGAGACCTTCTCGACCGAAGGGAGGTGCGGAATGCGTGCGCGCTATGTGTTCAGTGAGACCGCCGTTAGGGCAGGGTCGTGGTCCGGTCCCACCTTGCGTTTCCGAGCCGGCTGCTATTTAGCTGAGGCAGATTTCTCAGTCGGTCCAACGGAGTATTGGATCGATCGACGCAAGAAAAACTGAATGGAATCAGTCCCTTGACGCACCGCTTCAGCGTGGCCCCGATGATGGATTGGACGGACCGGCATTGCCGGTTCTTTCATCGTATCCTCACGCGTAAGGCGCAGCTTTATACGGAGATGGTAACAAGCGCGGCGCTCATCCACGGGCCGCGTGAGCGGTTGCTTGCCTACGACCCGGCCGAGCATCCCGTGGCAGTGCAGATCGGGGGCAGCGAGGCCCGCGACCTAGCGCAGTGCGCGCGGATGGCGGAGGACGCTGGGTTTGGCGAAGTGAACCTGAACATCGGCTGTCCGTCGGAGCGCGTGCTACGGGGTGCGTTTGGCGCGTGTTTGATGCGCGAGCCGGATCTGGTTGCCGACGGCGTGGCGGCGATGCGCGCGGCGGTGAAGATTCCGGTAACGGTGAAGTGCCGTATCGGCGTCGACGATCAGGAGCCGCGCGATGCGCTTTTCGGTTTCGTCGAGCGTGTTGCGCAGACGGGTTGCGATACGTTCTTCGTGCATGCGCGCAAGGCGTGGCTGAAGGGGCTGTCGCCGAAGGACAATCGCGAGATCCCGCCGCTGGATTACGGTCTTGTGTACGAGCTCAAGCGCGCGCGGCCGGACCTGACGATCGTCATCAACGGTGGCGTGATGACGCTGGAGGAAGTGCGTAAGCACCTGGCGCATGTCGATGGCGTGATGATGGGGCGGGCGGCGTATCATTCGCCTTGGATCCTTGCCGGCGTGGACGCGGCGCTCTTTGGGGCGGCCCCAGCGTTGACGTCGCGCGCGCAGGCGTTGGAGGCATTCAAGCCCTACGTCGCACGGGAGCTTGCGAAAGGAACTGCGCTGAGCTCGATGACGCGGCATGTGCTTGGGCTGTTCAATGGACTGCCGTGGGCGCGCGCGTTCCGGCGGCACTTGAGCGAGAACGCGGTGAAGCGCGGGGCGGGGGTCGAGGTGATCGATCAGGCGCTGGACTTTGTCCGCGAAAGCGACGCGCTCGCGGCTGCTTGAAGTAAGTTAGAGTTTCTGGTCGTAGGCGCCGACTTCTGAATGCTTCGACAATCGCGTGTCGATGTCTTTGAACATGCCGCGCATGCGCTCTTCCGAGACTGGGCTTTCGACCACGACGACGAGGCTTGGTTTGTTCGATGAGGCGCGGACGAGGCCCCAGGTGCCGTCTTCGAGGGTCAAGCGAATGCCGTTGACCGTGACGAGGTCGCGGATGGCGAGCCCCATGATCTTCTCACCGCTGGCTTTCGCATTCGTGTAGGCGGCGGTGACCTCGTCGACGACGCCGTATTTCTTGTCGTCGGGGCAGTGCGGCGCCATCGTCGGCGAGCTGTAGGTTTTCGGTAGGCTGTCGTAGAGCGCCGACATGGTCTTGCCGCCCGCGTTTTCAAGCGTGCGCAAGATGGCGATCGCCGAGACGATGCCGTCGTCGTAGCCGCGGCCGACTGGCGGGTTGAAGAAGTAGTGACCGCTCTTCTCGAAGCCCGCTTGCGCCTTGAGTTCGTAGGCGCGGCGTTTGATGTAGGAGTGGCCGGTTTTCCAGTACTCGGTCTTCGCGCCATGCGCGATCAGTACGGGGTCGGTCATGAACAGACCCGTCGATTTTACGTCGACAACGAACTGCGTATTCTTCTGGCGGGATGAGATATCGCGCGCGACGAGCACCCCCATCTTGTCGGCAAAGATTTCGCGGCCGAGGTCGTCCACCACGCCGCATCGGTCGCCGTCACCGTCGAAAGCGAGCCCGAGATCCGCCTTGTGCTGTTTCACCGCGTCAGAAAGCGCGTGAAGCATCTTCATGTCTTCGGGATTGGGGTTGTAGTGCGGGAACGTGTGATCGAGTTCTGCGTCGAGCGGGATAACCTCAGCGCCAACGCGGCGTAGCGCTTCAGGCGCAAAGGCGCCGGCGGTTCCGTTGCCGCAGGCGGCAACAACTTTGATGGGCCGCGCGAGCTTCGCGCCGGCAGTGACTTCGTCGAGGTAGCGCTCGCGCATGCCTTCGATCGCGCGATACGTGCCGCCGCTTCGTTCTTTCCCTTTGGCCTCGAGTACGATTGTCTTGAGCGCGTTCATCTCGTCTGGGCCGAACGTCAGCGGGCGTGCCGCGCCCATCTTGACGCCGGTCCATCCATTTTCGTTGTGGCTGGCCGTCACCATCGCGACGCATGGCGCGTCCAGCGCGAATTGCGCGAAGTAGGCGGTCGGCGACAGCGCGAGGCCGATGTCGAGGACTTCGGCGCCGCCGGCGATGAGGCCGATTGTTAGCGCTTGCTTCACGCTGAGCGAGTAGGCGCGGTAGTCGTGACCGACGACGATGCGCGGCTGCACGCTTATGTCGTGGATCAGTGTCGCAAGACCTAAGCCCAGCGCTTGAACGCCGATGAGGTTGATCTCTTTCGGGTAGAGCCAGCGCGCGTCGTACTCGCGAAAACCCTGCGGCGCGACAAGCGGCAGTGTTTCGAATTCGGCCGTATTGGGTTTGAGATCGGTTCGGGGTCTTGGGAACATCGTCGGGTCTTAGGGGGCGGGATGGCGAATATCAACCTTTGAGAGCGGTAACGAACGCCTCGACGGCGGGTTCCAACGCACCGTCGTTTACGACGACGGCGTCGGCTGTGACCGGCTGCGCCCGGTTTAGCCGCTCGTCGATGCCGTCCGGTGCTTCGCGTCCGCGCGCTTGGAGACGTTCGCGCAGGACGGTGGGCGAAGCCGTGACCAAGATGACCCGAGTTGGCGCGAAACGCGCTTTCGCATCGGCCACGACAGTGCGGGAAACGTTGATAACCACATGGGTGCCGTTGGCGAGATACTCCACGATGTTGGTCGGTATTCCATAGGCCACCCCGTGTGCGCGCCAGCTGAGAGCGAAGGCGCCAGCGCGTTCTTGTGCCTCGAAAGCGGCAACATTCGCCGCAATATGGTCTTCGCCGCCGGACTGCACCGGACGCGTGATCGTGCGGCGAGGGAAGGCGTAACCTTCGGACAGGTAGTTGCGCGCACCGGCGATCAACGTGTCTTTGCCGGCGCCGGAGGGACCTACGATCAGGAACAGCGCACCGGACAAGCGTCAGTCCTCGAGAACCATTTCATCGGCCGTGCTGGAGTATTTCGACAGCTGGTCGAGGAAACTGAGACCCAGGAGCGAGTCCGTGAGGTTTTGCTGCACGGAGGCACGGATGTTGCGGCGGACAATCGAGCCGACGCGAACCTCTTTCAGCGTCACGCTGGCGGCAGGCGCGTAGCCGTTCGCGGTCGATACGACGCCGTCAAAGCTCAAGCCATCGACGTCGATGCCGGCACGTGCGGCGTCGGCGGCGCTGAGTGCGATCGAGGTGGCGCCTGTGTCCACCAGCATGCGCACGGTTGCGCCGTTGATGCCGACATCGGCGTGGAAGTGGCCGTCGTCCGCGCGGCGAAGTACAATCTCGCCGCCACTGCGTTCGATCGGCGTTGCCGGGTTGAGTTCGCCGGTCACCCGTTGCCAGGCGTCGCGAAAGTCGGTGCGGTAGGAGTAGCCCAGGATCAGCGCGAACAGGAGTGCAAGCCATATCGCGATGTGGCGGGCTGCATCGGTCAGCGACCCGCGCCAGTGCATGACGAGCGAGGCAAGCAGAACGACGACGATTAGGAGGTTGCCGATGACCGCGGGGGTTGTTTCAGCGTTCCACGTCAGCGATCCGCCGGCTGCCCAAATGACGAGCGCGGTGATGGCGATCAGGATGACGACGAGGGCGGCGACGCGGCTCATGGGTGCCAAGCGTAGCGGATTTAGTCTTTCAGGACGAGTTCGTCGGATTCTATGGAAACTTTGGAGAGTGTGTTGAAGAAACTCATGCCTAGAAGCGCGCCTCGCAGGCCTCGCGTCACTATGGCCTTCACGTCGCGGCGCACGATCGAACCCACGCGCACTTCGTCAAGTTCGACGTAGGCCGCTGCCGCCGTGCCGTTCGCGGTCGAGACGGATTCGGTGTAATCCAACGTGTCGGGATCGAGCCCCACGTCGTCGGCAACGTCTTCACCGAGCGCGATCACGCTGGCGCCCGTGTCCGCCAGCATTTGCACACGCGTGCCGTTAATCTCGGCATCGACGTAGAAGTGGCCGTTGGCGTCGCGGGGCAGGGTGATTTCGGCGCCCCCGGATTTTGCCGTTTTGGCGGAATGGACGCGGCGCGACTCCTCCGCGAGCTGCACCAGCCCCACCAGGTCAGAGGCGGTCCAGCCGATGACAATGGCGGCGACGCCCATTGCGATTGCCAGTTTGCTGGTCCAATTCATCGGCGAAGTTTAGCCGTACGGGCCGCAAGACTTCGTAAAGGGCTATAAATACAAAAAGAGCCGTAAAAATAGACAAAAAACGTAAACTGTCGTAAATAAAACAATGTCTCAGGTTTCCCACCTTCCAGGCGCGCGTAGTGCGCTCGACTTGCCGCCATTCGAGGCCGGGTGGGTTTGGCTCGTGGGTGCGGGTCCTGGCGACCCGGGTCTGCTCACGTTGCTTGCAGCCCATGCCCTTAGCCATGCGGACGTCATCGTCTACGACGCGCTGGTCGATGAAGCGATCCTGCAGCTCGCGAAGCCCGGAAGCATCATCGAATATGCAGGTAAGCGCGGCGGCAAGCCGAGCCCGAAGCAGCGGGACATCTCTTTGCGTTTGATCGAATTCGCGCGAAAGGGAAAGCGCGTGTTGCGGCTCAAAGGCGGCGACCCGTTTTTGTTCGGCCGCGGCGGCGAGGAAGCTTTAGCGCTGGTTGCCGCGCAGATTCCGTTTCGCATCGTGCCGGGTGTTACTTCGGGCATCGGTGGCTTGGCCTATGCCGGTATCCCGGCGACGCATCGCGACGTCAATCATGCGGTGACGTTTGTGACCGGCCACATGGCCGGCGGCGATATGCCCGACACGATCAATTGGCGCGCGCTTGGCGAAGGGTCGCCCGTCATTGTGATTTACATGGGTTTGAAGCACCTGCCGCGGATCGCGGGCGAACTTATTGCGGCGGGACGTGCAACGTCAGAACCCGTCGCGGTGATCGCACAAGCGACCACGCCGCGTCAGCGTGTGCTGGAAACGACACTTGGCACTGCTGTCGCTGACGTCGCGGCGAGCGGTATCGAAGCGCCGGCCCTGATTGTGCTCGGCGATGCGGTGCGGCTGCGGGCTGGTCTTGACTGGCTGTCGGCGCTCGACGGCCGCGTCCTCGACCCCGATCCGTTGGGACACAAGAAGCTGCGCGATGTGGGTTGACGGTTACTCCGCCTTAAACTGGAATTCGCCCTCGTAGCCCCAGTATTGGTAGGACACGAGATAGTCCTCGCCCCGCTGATAGCGCTGTGTTTGCAACACGATCGAATAGAACTCTTCGACATTCTCGCCTGACGGCAGATACGCGGTCACGGGCGATTGCGGACAGGTATCGTTCGGGACGACGGTCTGCACCAAGTCACCCGAGCGCGCGAAGATCTGCCAGCGGAAAATTTTGCATGCAGTCGGCGCAGTGAGCGTTGCTTGCTTCGACGTGCTGTTGCGCAGGTTGACTTTGACTTGGATGACGGCGGGTTCCGGGCCTTGCAGTTTCACCGCGTCGCGGTTCGGTTCGGCACTGACCACGACCGCATTCTCAAGAAAGCCAAGGCCGCCGTGGCTCGCCGAATAGCCCAGTGCCGCAACGAACCCAACCCAGATGACGGCCCACAACAAATAGCGCCGCCAGTCGGGCGGCGGCGCTTGAGGTAATTTCTGTTCCTCGCTCATGCGGCCTGCTTTGCAGGTTCGCCGTCGGTCTCGACGTAGTCGAGGTCGAGGTGGAACGTCTCACGCAGCGAAAAGAACGCGAGAAGCGCGAAGGCAGCGACAAGCAAGCCCACGATCTCGGCGGCGCCGACGACCCCTGTGTTGGGGCGCAGGAACTCGAACATCATAACCGACAGCACCGTTGCGCCGCGCACGAAATTCGGCACCGACGTGGCGACAGTCGCGCGCAGGTTCGTACCGAATTGTTCGGCGGCGACCGTCACCATCATCGCCCAATATGCGGTGAAGAAGCCCACGACGAAGATCATGCCATAGAACACGTCAACCGAGCCTAGCGGTACGCGGAAGATGATACCTAGCGATAGCAAGGTGCCAGCGAGGAACACACCGATGGCCGCCTTGCGGCTTTGCAGCCATTGGCTGAAGAGGCCGTTCGCAACGCTGCCTAGCGTAATGCCGCAATAGAACCAGAAGACGGACGTACCCGCGACGACCTTGCCGGCAATGCCGAGTGCGGGGGCGAGTTCGGGCGAGAACGTCACGACGATTCCGAGCGAATACCAAATCGGTATCCCGACAAGGATGCAGTTGATGTAGCGGCTGAAGCGATCCCACGACGTGAAGAGCATGAAGAAGTTGCCGCGGGCGATGTGGTCTTTTTCCGCGACGGCTTTGAAGATGCCGGACTCTGCCACCGACAGACGAAGGGCCAGAAGGCAGAGGCCCATGACGCCGCCGACGATGTAGGCCATGCGCCAAGAGAAGAGTTCGTAGACGAGTGCCGCAACGACGGCGCCTGCGACGCCGGTTGCGACCACAATGGTCGTGCCGTAGCCGCGCGAGTTCTTGGGCAGTAGCTCCGCGACTAGCGTGATGCCGCCGCCGATTTCGCCGGCAAGGCCGATGCCGGTAATGAGGCGCAAGACGGCGTATTGATCGATCGGCGAGATCAGGGAGTCCATGCCGGCGCCGAACTGACCGACGAACCCATTCAAAATGTTGCCGACCGAGTAGAGCAGGATTGAGCCGAACAACAGTTCGATGCGGCCGATCTTGTCGCCGATGACGCCCCAAAGAATTCCGCCAACGAGGAACCCGAACATTTGCATGTTCAGCAGATATCCGCCGAGAGAAACGAGTTCGTCGCCCGAATACCCGAGGTCGGTCAGGCTCGCGGTGCGCAGGATCGAAAACAGGATGAGGTCATAGACGTCGACGAAGTAGCCGAGGGCGGCCACGAGAACGGCCAAGCGCACATTGTTCGACATCTGAGACGGGATCCTCCTGCAGTGTTCTTGGACCGCACTCTTGCCGATTCACCACGACGGGGACAACCGGAGGGTTGCGAAGGAAGCTGTCCTGGATTTCCAGCAATTTCATGGCAAAACTGGCTATAGTTGCGTGTTGTATCTATGGCACGCCCTAGTTGTTAAATGAGCGCAGCGCCCGGGATTGCGTTGACAGTTCCGGCGCCCGCGGCGCGAGATGGGTGCGGGTAAATGCAGGGGCCGGGAGCCTCTGCTTAAGGGGGAAATAATGCGTAAAGTTGCTTTGCTTGCGGCGTCCGCGCTGCTCATTCCTGGTGTTGCGTTCGCCGACGGCGAAGATGCGGCTCCAATGAGTTCGGTGTTCGTCGGCGTGTCCGTCGGTTGGACGCAGATGGAGATGCCGGAGCACGAAAATGGAGCAGGTCGGTATGGCGCCGCATTTGATCCGCTTGTCGAGCAGGCGGACGTCGATGGCGTGACGTATGCGTTTGGCATCGGCAAGGACCTTTCAACGGGTTGGCGAGTTGGCGCTTATGCGCGCTTCTTCGACGGCGATGGGGCGTCGTCTAGCGCTGTTTCCTTTCCTGCTGCCACTGCAGTGCGCTTCGGGAGCGTCCTTGGCACCACCTATCTCGCCGGTCCTCTAGCGAGCGCCGAGGCGGGCACCCAATCGCTTGACGTTGCGGTAACTGACTACGCGATCGCGGTGTCTGCCGGACACGCGGTTTTCGATATGCTGCGCGCTGACTTGGTTCTGTCGTATGGCGAAACCGACACTGAGTACGATCACGTTGCCGACTTTTTGGTGGGAGCAGGCCCGACCACAAGGCAAAACATCACTAACACCACGTTTGGGGCGAGCACCTTCGAGGTCGCAGCGCGGCTGTCAGCCGGATTCCCGTTGTCGGAAGATGTTTCGTTCAATCTCGGCGCGTCGGCCGGATATGGAGTGCGCAGTGTTGATCTGAACGTGCGGCAACGCATGATCTTTGGTGGGGCGGTGTTCAACGACACGCGCTTGGGCGAGGACCGGGACCTCGATGGTTTTATCGGGCGCCTTGACGCAGCTCTCGGCTATAATATCGCGCGGTCGACATCGATCGCACTGACTGCCAATTATGCCTACGACGATATGGTTCCGGTCTATGTGGCGCCCGTACATCCCGCGGCGGGAACAGGCTCGGCGGCTACATTCGCGACCGAAGGTCATTCGAGCATGACTTACGGCGTGCGTCTGCTCGGCCGGTTCTAGGTGAGTGATAAGTAGGTGCATGACAAAAGGGCGGAGCTTGGGCTCCGCCCTTTTCGATTCAGTTGGAGGCAGTGAGGCGGACAAAGACCATCGCGCCGTCCGGGTCGCCGCCGTAGCCGGGTTCGAGCGCGTCGGGGATGAAGTTCACGCTGTAGAGCGCGCCGATGCCCAGTGCCGTGTTCTCGGCCACGTGGAAGTCGCGGATGGCGCCGACGGAGAGCTTGCCGACCGTTTCCGTCGTGGGTCCGAGTTCGGGGTTTTCCGTGATCTCGCCGCGGGCGAAGAGCGTCCAGTCGCGGTTCGGGGCGTAGGCGGTTTCGAGCGCGAAGGCGTTCGTGGTGTCGCCCGCCGACGGATCCTTCCAACCCCAGGCGAGGGTCGTGGACCACCAGCCTTCATTGGCCAAGGCGACAGTGTAGATGGCGCTGGCCGAGAGCTTCGTTTCGTCGACGAGCGGTTCAAGCTGTTCCACGCTCTCCTGGTCCGCCCATGAGACCTGCAGCGACCAGTTCTCCGTCGGGTTCCAGCTGACGCGGGCGGCGACGCTGTCGAGTTTCGGGCTTTCAATGTCGAAACGGTGCTCGTCCGGTTCGCGGCCTTTGAAGGCGGAGGCTTCGACCTTCCAGTCATCCTTGATCCAGCCCACGGTCAGCACGCCGAAGGCAATGTGGGTCGAGTCCAGCCAGTGGTGCGAGATCGGGGCTTCGGGCGAATGCATCGCCGAAGTGCGGTGCATAAAGGCAGGCGGGCCGAACGCGGGCTCGCCGGGCAGGCCCGCGTAGAAGAACAGCGCCTCATCTTGTCCAAGTGCGAAGCTGTAGGAGGCCGACAACTCCATGAAGAGGTCGTGCGGGTGCTGGAGATCGACTAGGTGGGTCACGCCGTCGGCCGTTTCGCCGGCCGCGAGTAGCAACGGGTAGCCGCGCTTGCCCATGAGCGCGTCGGGGCTCAGCATCGCGCGCAGGTTCAAGACGTCTTCGCCGAACGAGCGGCGCGCGCTGACCATAGCCATGCCGGACGCGAACGCTTTCTCGTCGCCGCGTGGGCCGTCCTGCCAATCGTAAACGAGGTTCAGCATCGCGTGAGCGGAGACAGTCCAATCGCCCCACATATCGTGACCCATGTGGTGGGGTGTTGCGTCGGGCTGCCAGCTTGTGCCCGAGGCTTCGCGCGCCATGGGGATAGGGCCCAGGACGCCGGTCATGCTCGTCAAACCGCCGTGGGAACCGTGTGCACCATGGGAGCCGTGGCCGGCGTGCGCGTCGGGTTTCTTGGGCGTGCCGTGACCAGCGTGATCGCCGTCGTGCTTGCCGTGCTTGCACTCACAGTCTTTGTGATCGCCTTTGTGTTCGTCCCCGCAGTGCGGACAGCGACTTTCTTCTTTCGCAGCCTTTGGCGGTGCGTCGCAATGCGGGCAGGGAGCCTCGGATTTTGCCGGTGGCGTGGCGGGGTTGGCGTGACCGGTATGCGGTGCGTCGGCCAGGATCACCGGCGCATTCAGCGCTGCGGCCGCAAACAAAGTAACAAACGAACCGGACAAGAACTGACCCTCCCAAGCGCGCGCTTCTTCTAGCAGGCGCCGTTTACCGATGCATTAACGAGTTGTTTAGGCTGTTGATCCAATCGTGGCCCCAAGCCTTGGCTGCGAAGCTGCTCTTGGTGACAGGATAAACTTCCTAACGGCGGCGAAATCCAATCCTTAGGTTGCAGCGCGCGACGCGATACACGCGAAAGCCTTCAAACTCGCCGTGAAGTTTTTCCCCTCAGTTGCGAATTGCACGTTCCGCTTAGCAGACAACGTGATGGGCCTCACATACTTTGGCCGCTCAAGAATCTGCGAATCGTAACCAAGCAGATCGTTTTCAAATGGGGTCCCATGTCCGGTAAAATTTCCACACGCGTTTGTGAAACCGATTGGCGCGGCACGTTGCTGGCGTCGGCGGCTGTGTTGGCGTTGTCCACAAGTGTTGCGGTTGCGCAGGATCCGCCGCCGCCCGATGAGGCAGCACCGCCCCCGGCGGAAGAGGTCGGCGCACCGCCGATGGCTGTGGAAAAGGTGGTCGTGACCGCGACGCGGCGCGAGACGCAACTCGTAAAGACACCGGTCGCCGTGACCGCGATCAGCGGCAAGGCGCTTGACGCGGCCGAGGTTGAGACGATCGAAGACCTGGTCGCATTGGTGCCGTCGCTTGTGATCACGAACAATGGTCATCCGTTCGCGTTTACGACGCGCATTCGCGGTGTCGGTACGCAGGGCGACAACCCGGGGCTTGAGGCCGCCGTCGGCACGTTCATCGACGGCGTCTATCGCAACCGGCCTGGCGTCGCGATGAGCGACCTCGGCGAGTTGGAGCGCGTGGAAGTGTTGCGCGGGCCGCAAGGCACGCTGTTCGGCCGTAACACGTCGGCCGGCATCATCAACGTCATCACCAAAAAGCCCACTTGGGTGAACGAGATGTGGGGCGAGGTGACCGGCGGGTCGTACGACCTCATGGCGGCGCGCGGCGGCTTCAACGCGGTGCTCGCACCGGATCAACTGGCGATGCGCTTCTACGGCGTGCGGCAGGAGCGCGAGGGTTACATCGAGGTGAACCCCGGCCGTCCCGACGCCTACGACGGCAACGCGACCAGCTTCTTCGGCGGCAAGGGCCAACTGCTGTGGCAGCCGACGCAGGACGTGAACGTGCGCATCATCGCCGACTACGCGGAGCGCAAGGATCAGTGCTGCGCGGCGGTGACGTTGTTCGAGGGCGGCGATGGGCGGGTTGGTGTTCCAGGAACGTCCGGTCCTGACATTATCAATCAGCTTGAAGCGCCGTTCGTTGGAAAGGCGTCGACCAATCAGGTGGAAAATCTGATCGCGTTCGGCAACCGTTCGACCGACGCGAACACCAAGGACAAGGGCGTATCGGGCGAGCTCAATTGGCGCTTCGGTGGCGTCAAGTTGACGTCGATCACGTCGTTTCGCGAGTATGACAACGAATACGGT
>JABFRX010000236.1 GCA_013140995.1 Alphaproteobacteria bacterium
CATTGACCCTCGCCGAACGCCCGCTGAAGAAACCCGATGCCGCCAAACTCGCCGCAGCCGTGCTGAACGGAATCCGCGAACTGGGCTTGAAATCACTTAACTGGACACCGGAACTGGACGCATTCCGCGCGCGGGTCGCGTTCATCCGCAAACTCGAACCCGACGCGGGCTGGCCCGACCTCTCCGACGAAGCGCTCGCCCGCGATCTAGAAGCCTGGCTGCAACCTTATCTGGGCGGTGTAACCCGTGCAGCCGACTTCGCCAGAATCGACCTCTCGAACGCACTGCACAGCCGCTTCGATTGGGAACAGAAAAAACGCCTCGATACCTTAGCCCCAGCGCACGTCGAAGTCCCCTCGGGTTCCCGCATCGCGATCGACTACACCACCGGCACGCCGATCCTCGCGGTCCGCCTCCAGGAAATGTTCGGCCTCGCCGACACGCCCACCGTCGCGAACGGCCGCGTGCCGCTGACGCTTCAGCTGCTCTCGCCCGCGCGCCGCCCCGTGCAAGTCACGCGCGACCTCAAGAGTTTCTGGAAGAACGGCTATCCGGAGGTAAAGCGCGACCTCAAAGGCCGCTACCCCAAACACCACTGGCCCGACGACCCGTGGACGGCAGCGCCTACCGCCCGCGCCAAGCCGAGGGGGACATGAACAGACGCTACTTCACGTTTTGCACAATGCCTTCGTGGGGCACGCTACGTTCGAAGCACATGATTCTATGACGGGACACCGAATGTTTGAGAAACTCCAGGAGATATCCAAAGTCATCGTCGTACCGACCGCGATGCTTTACTTTTTGGGATTCGTCTGCGTGACGAGCTTTCTCAGTCGATTTGGAATCATCACGTTTGAGATCGTGAACGCTCGTTATCTCATCGCCGGAATTCACGCATTGCTAGCAACAGCAGCCGCGATCGTTATCGCCAGATATCTCTACACAAATGCGCTTGTGCATGGCAGCCGCATATTCACGCTCGAACTCACTCCCGAGCGTTTCTTTGCATACATATCGTACATCGTACTCACGGCCATTGGAGCATTGGCTTTGAACTACGTGTTTGCACTCGGCGGATATGAGCCGCCGGTCAGTGCTTCAGTCATTCGCTTCTATCCCCTAGGGGACCCTATCGGCAACCTTCTTGCTCGTTGGGAGTTTGGCGGAGCGACTGAACTCGAGTTTGTAGTCAAGTACATCATCCTGTCGCTCGCCTACCTTGCGATAGCTGCGGCTTTGCTGACCATCATTTCCTTTTTGTGGAAAATGCTTGCTGGCCTCTTAAAAAGAAAGCCAACAGCCAAACCCACTGTCAGGGATAGCCACGAAGAAGGAGCTCCGATTGTTGTCGATCGCCGCATAGATCGGCGGACAATGAGCAACAACTCGCGCGCACGATTCATAATAAGACTCATTGACATCGCATGCGTCTTGATTGGCGCCATTCTGACCGCTTTCGCCTTCATCAAGGTACGCACCGCCCTCTTCGACATAACATCATTCCAGACCCTCGTCGTACCAAGCTGGGCTCTCATTTCTTCTTGGTTGTATCTCACCATCTTGGCGATGCTGTTGTTTATGATCGTGCCTGCGTGGTCGAACACAAGCTCACAAGCCAGTCTGTTCACGCGCCTATCTGATCCAGGGATCATTTTTGACGCGACTCAGCGCCTCGCAATTCCAATGCTCGCTTCGATCTTGCTCTTCGGCACCACAATATTTCCGCGTATTCCCCTGGCAATAGGAGGAGGGCAACCGCGCGAGGTCCGAGTTATCTTTCAAAACGGGACGCCGACAACATCCGACACACGGACCTTCCTGATCGGTGAGAACAGCCAGTTCTTCTTCGTTGTAGAAATTTCTTCAACCCAAAGCCGCGCTTTCCAACTTAACAAGGCAGCTGTGTTGCGCTTGGAAACCAGGAACGTCACCGCGTCAAAAAAACCAAGCGCTCAGCCATGACCCATCGCCTCGGCAATCAACTCGTCGCTCGCCTCCGCCAGCAACGCCTCGCTGGCGTCGGAGCCCACAGGCACCTTCCCGATGTCGAGCAGCGCCGGTACCGCGAGCGGCGAAACCCGGTCGAGCTTCTTCACCACCAAGTGCCCCTTAATCCGCTTGAGCAACGCCCCCAACCGCGCGATGTCGAGCGCGCCCGTCGCTGCGTCGTCATACGCCGCGCGCAACAGAATGTGGTCCGGCTCATGGCTGCGCAGGACATCGTATATGAGATCGGACGAGAAGTTGACCTGCCGCCCGGTCCGCTCCTCGCGCGGGTTGCGCCGCTCGATCAGCCCCGCGATAACCGCGCACGTCTTGAAGCTCCGCTTCAGCAGCGCCGACTCGACAAGCCAGGCGTCCAAATCGTCGCCCATCATGTCCTCGTCGAACAGACGGTTCATGTCGACGTCCGCGAGTTTGCTCAAGCCCCAAATCGCCAGCGAATACTCGCTGGCAACAAAGCCCAACGGCTTCATCCCCATCCGCTCCAACCGGCGCGTGAGCAGCATGCCCAGCGACTGATGACAAAGCCGCCCGTCGAACGGGTAACAAACGAGGAAGTGCCGTGGCCCCCGTGGAAACGTCTCGATCAGCAGCTCATCCGCCTTCGGCAACACCGACCGAAGCCGCTGGATCGCAAGCCACTCTTTCACCTGATCCGGCAAAAATTGCCAGCGCTCCGGATCGGCCAGCATCTCGCGCACGCGCTGTGCCAGAAACGTCGACAGCGGAAACTTGCCGCCCTCGAACGAGGGAATCTTCGGATCGCCCGGCGGCCCCGGCGTCACGACCGCCTCGCTCTCGACGATCGACTGAAAACGCAGAATCTGTCCCGCAAAGAGGAACGTATCGCCCGGCAAAAGCTGCTGCAGAAACCACTCTTCCACTTGGCCCAAAACGCGCCCCGCATACGTCGCACGAGGTCCACGATAGTTACGCACGACGCGCACCTTCAGCATCGGCACCTCGACGATCGTGCCGCAGTTCAGCCGGTATCGCTGCGCAACCTGAGGCGACGCAACACGCCAAAGCCCCTCAACCGTCTGCTTCAGCTTCGCGTACCGCTCATACGCCCGCAGCGCGTACCCACCCGTCGCCACATAGTCGAGCACCCTGTCGAAGTCCGCGCGCGGCAAGTCCGCGTACGGCGCGGCCGTCCTCACCTCCGCATAAAGCGCATCCGCATCGAACGGCGCGGCGACCGCCGAACCCAGCACATGCTGCGCCAACACGTCGAGCGCCCCGGCACGCGGCTTCTCGCCGTCCAATTCGCCGTGCAAAAGCGCATCGCGCGCCGCTTCGCACTCCAACACTTCGAACCGGTTTGCCGGCACCAGCAACGCGCGGCTCGGCTCGTTCATCCGGTGGTTTGATCGCCCGATCCGCTGCGCGATGCGGCTGGCACCTTTGGGAGCGCCGACATTGATCACGAGGTCGACCGCACCCCAATCGATGCCGAGATCGAGCGTGGACGTACACACCACGCCGCGCAAAGCTCCCTTCGCCATCGCGCCTTCCACCTTGCGCCGCTGCTCGGGCGCCAGCGAACCGTGGTGCAGCGCGATCGGCAGATTCTCCGCATTGATGTTCCAAAGCGCCTGGAACACGAACTCCGCCTGCATGCGCGTGTTGACGAACACGAGCGCCGTCTGCGCCCCTTTAATGGCCGCAAGGATGTCGTGCATCGCATGCCGCGCCATATGCCCCGCCCACGGCACGTCGGCTTCCGTGTCCATGATCGAGACGTTGGGCTTTGCCCCCGCCGCCCCGCGCACGACACGCGCCAAACGCACCTCGCCAGACCGCTGCGGCGCCAGGTACCGCGCCAGGATATCCGGATCGTCCACCGTCGCCGACAACCCCACGCGCCGGTGCACAGGCGCAAGCGTCGCCAACCGCGCGAGATCGAGCGCCAACAAATCGCCCCGCTTCGACGGCGCCAACGCATGCAACTCGTCCAGCACAACGCAGCGCAAATCGGCGAACATCGAAGGGGCCTCGCGCGCTGCCAGCAACAACGCCAACTGCTCCGGCGTGGTGAGCAAAATGTCCGGCGGCGCCACCTTCTGTCGCTGCCGCTTATGCGCCGAGGTGTCCCCTGTCCGCGTCTCAAGGCGCACCTTCAGCCCCATCTCCTTCACCGGCGCTTCCAAATTGCGGGCGATATCGACGGCGAGCGCCTTCAAAGGCGAGAGATACAGCGTATGCACGCCACGCGGCCGCACCGCCGCCTTCGCCTTCAAGCGCGCGATAATCGGATTGGCATCTGTCGCGGCGTTCAAAAGTGTGGGGGGCCGCGGCACCGCCAACTCTATCAGAGACGGCAAAAACCCCGCCAGCGTCTTACCGCCTCCCGTCGGCGCGGTCAGCAACACATGCTCCCGCGCACGCGCCGCCTCGATCAGCGCCAACTGGAACGGACGCGGCGACCACCCGCGCGAAGCAAACCAAGCGGCGAACACCGGCGGCAACAACGTGTCGCGCGCCGCATCCGCGATCACACCGGCGACCCCGGCACCAGCATCGGCACACGCTTCGCGTACGCGCCGTACACCTCGGCGCCCAGTTCCTCGCGCAAGAACCGCTCCTCAAGCCGTGCCTTCAAAAACAACCCACCCACGACGAGCACAAAGCCGATGACCCCAAACGTCCGCCCGGAGATCGCAAGCAACGCCATGGCCAGCAACAAAAGCCCCGCATAAATCGGATGCCGCACAAACCCATAAGGCCCGCTGTCGATGAGTTTATGTTCTTCCTTCCGCGTAACGCCGCTGGACCACAAAACGCCGAGATGCAACCGCGCCCACCACATGAAAGCCAACCCTGCGGCCGAAAGCAGGGCGGCTCCCCACAAAGCCGCGTGCGGCAGCTCCCACAGCTGCGCGAATCCAAAGGACAGAACCGCAGTGCGAAACGGCGGCAGTGGCACGGGACTCGACGACTGCCCCAGCGACACGAACATGAGCACGAACCCAAAGCCCATCAGCACCCGGTACGGCCACTCGCGCCGGAAACCAGCAGCCTTCACCACCGGCGCCGACATCGTGTTGGCAGCAGCCGCCCACGACACGATCCAAAGAAACCAAATGAAAACGACAACGTACTTCGGCGCCATGCCCGGTAGAACCCCTCGAACCGCTAACTGCGGCAGGGAGACCATAGCCATTGATCGAAGCACCGGAAAGCGGACGCCGATTGGCGCCGGATCAAGACCTCTTGACGGTCCAAAACCACCAGCGCCGCTCGTACGCTTCGAACGGCACACCGGCCTGGCGCAGACAGGCCATCCGCAAATCTTCGTAAATACGCCCGAGGTAGCGCCGGTGCACCGGCACCCAAAGCCACCCGCGCACCGGGATTGCAGCCTCGACATTGACATCGGTGCCGTTCGCACCCGGCGACACGGCGAACGTCTCGTACGACTGTTCGGCAGCGGGCAGGTCCACGCCGTCGACTTTGATCACGGTCGCCCGGCGCACCCGCTCCGGTTCGAGCGTTTCGAGGCGAAACTCGGACGTGACCGGCGCCTCGCCGACCACCTCATAGGAC
>JABFRX010000239.1 GCA_013140995.1 Alphaproteobacteria bacterium
GCGACGGATGTTGCCGATGCGGCGACGGACGCGGCCACGCCTGCCTCTGAAGGCGGCATGGGCATGGGCACGATCGCTGCGATCGTTGCGGCTCTCGCGGCGGCAGTCGGCGGCGGCTACTGGTTCATGAACCGCAAATAAGCGGCTTCATCGAACGAACAGTTCGAAGCGCAGGTGGTTTCCCACCTGCGCTTTTTCTTTACCTGCGCTGTACCGGCAAACGCGTGCGCAACGGCGAAGGATCGGGCGGCACCGGCAGCTTGAACAGCCTCTCTCGAAACAGCTTCGGCTTGAACGGCACAAGCTTCGCAATCCGGCAGCTCCAATTTGCGGCGTCCGCCGGATTACCCGAACCGTTGAAAGCCGGCATCGCCGGATAAGGACAAACCGGCCGCTGGAACGTGACGGCGGTGCCCACGAGGTGACTTGCGATCAATCGCGACGGTGCCTCGCCCGCTTCGACCCAACGCTCGATGGCCGCGTAGAGGTCGTGACCGGCGTCCAACCTCGCGCCCGTAACCGGATCGCCCAAAAGCACGTTCGCACCGTCACCGCCAAAGCAATGGCCCAAGCCCGGCACCATGAACAGCCTGTAGAAGTCGCTCACTGTGGTGCGCGAAACACCCGGCCGCACCGCCCGCATCCGCGCATCGACACTTGCCCAATAGTTGATCGAATTCTTCGGCGCGACCGCCGCATCGTCGAACCCGTGATACTGGATAAGCTTGCCGCCGCGGTCTCGAAACGCGCGCAGGTCTGCGTCCGTTGAGTTCAGAACCTCGGCAAAGCGGGCATCGGCTTCGTCGATCGCCGCCGACACGTTCATCGGCCGCACGTCGAACGGCGCGGTGGTGTTGTTCACGAACGCGCCGAAGAAGCCGCCGCCGTAAAGCGCTTGAAGGCTGAATGGGCTGGCTCCCACCGGCCCCGTGATCCACGGCCCCCAGTTGAAAGCATGGTCCTCGGCACCAGGCTCAAGCCCCGGGAAAATCTGCGCGCCGCTGACTGCATGCACAGGCCCCGCATAGAGGTCCCTCACGATGCCGGCCTCGACCGGCGTCAAGCACGACGCTGTGCTCGCACCCGCGGCGCACGTGATCGGCGCAAGGTTCACGCGGCAGAGAAGCGGATTGGTCAAGTATCTGTCCGTGCCCAATCCGCCGTCGCGCCCCGCGCATTGCCGGCCAACCTCATTCGACAGGACCGAAACGCTCGAAGCCCGTAAACTCGACACGGTCGCACCGGGCGCATAAATCTTCTGCGCATTCCACGCAAAGCTCGCAAACTGATGCGTGAAGTAGTTGGCAGGCGCGCCCGCGATGATGCCGTCGAAGTCCGCCGGGTAGCGCTGCGCCACCATCAGCGCCTGGCGCCCGCCGTTGGAACAACCTTCGAAATAAGAACGTTCCGGTCGCGCACCCATCAGCGTCGCGATAACGTCCTTCGCCTTGTCGTTCGTCTGCTTCAACGAGCGGTGCCCATAGTCGATCACCTTCTCCGGATGGCCGACGACGAACGCCGGCGATTGCGGCACCTGATTGCCGTCGTCGGTCGCGGCGGCTGCATAACCGCGTTGCAAGCCGTAGATCAGCTGATCGCGCGGGATGCCGCCGGAAAACCCGCCGTTCCCCAGCTGCAGATACCGCCGCCGGTACGACGTTCCGTCGAACGGAATCAAAACCTCGAACGTGATGATCGAATCCGATGTCGGCGTCGCGATGCCTCTAACCGCGCAGTGCCGCGGAACCCGCGTCGTAGCGTTGGCAGGAACGACGGCCGCGCTCGCGATGCGGCTACCATCCGCCCACGTCAGTTCGCGCAACCCCTCGCACAAGGCAGCCGCCGGTAACCGCCACCGGAGTTCGGGGCGAACCTCCAGCGGAAACGGCGGGCGAGGTTCGGCCAGCACCGAACTGGAACAGCCGAAAGCGATTGCGGCTGCAGCAAACATACGAAACGCGGTCATGGTCGCCCCCGTGGTGAGGGCCAAAGCTTAAGGCCGTTCAGCCTGCCGCGCGAGTAGCGGCGCGCACACTACCCCTTCGCGCGCATCAGCATCCCGTAGAGGTCGCGCGGGTCGTCGGGGTCGGCGATCATGTCCAGGTTCTGCACGAACGGCGTGCCCTTCACATGGCTCTGCACATAGCGCAGCGCCGCAAAGTCCTCGATCGCAAACCCAACGCCGTCGAACAGCGTGATCTGCTTCGCACTTGTGCGGCCGGGCGAACGCCCCGCGATCACCTGCCAAAGTTCGGTGACAGGATGATCCGCAGCCAATTGCTGGATCTCGCCCTCGATCCGCGTCTGCGGCGTGTACTCGACGAAAATGTCGGAGCGTAGAAGAATGTCGCGCGCAAGCTCCGTCTTGCCCGGACAGTCGCCGCCGATCGCGTTGATGTGCACGCCCGAGCCTACCATGTTGTCGGTCAGGATCGTGGCGTACTGTTTGTCGGCCGTGCAGGTCGTGATGATCTGCGCGCCTTCCATCGCGGCCTCTTTGCTGGCGCACGAAGTCACGCGCAAGCCGGACCCGCGAAGGTTCTTCGCGCACTTGGCGGTCGCCACCGGATCGATATCGTAGAGCCGCACGTGTTCGATCCCGACGAGCGCGCGAAACGCCACCGCCTGAAACTCCGACTGCGCCCCATTGCCGATCATCGCCATCGTGGTGGCGCCCTTCGGCGCCAGATGCTTCGCCGCCACCGCCGACGTCGCCGCCGTCCGCAGCGCCGTGAGCAACGTCATCTCGGAGAGCAGCAACGGATACCCCGTCGCCACATCGGCCAGCACCCCGAACGCGGTGACCGTCTGCAACCCCGCCGCCATGTTCTTCGGATGCCCGTTCACGTACTTGAAGCCGTAGTATTCGCCGTCCGAAGTCGGCATCAGCTCGATCACGCCGACGGCCGAATGGCTGGCGACGCGCGGCGTCTTATCGAACGCCTCCCAGCGCAAGAAGTCGGCCTCGATCTCCCCGGCCAATTCCGTAAGCACGCGCTCAAGCCCCATGTGCAGCACGAACCGCATCATGTTCTCGACGCTGAGGAACGGCACCAGCGCCAGGTCTGACGGAGGGGCCATTACGAACCCCCAACCCGCGTCGGCCGGTCGAACACCTTGCGCCCCATCAGGCTCGCGACCAGATCGACCATCAACCGCGCCGTCTGCCCGCGCACGTCCAAAAACGGATTGAGCTCGGCGAGGTCGAGCGAGGTGACAAGCTTGCTCTCGTGCAAAAACTCCATGACCAGATGCGCCTCGCGAAACGACGCCCCGCCCGGCACGGTGGTGCCGACGCCTGGCGCAATCGATGGGTCGAGAAAATCGACGTCGAGCGAAACGTGCAAAAGCCCCTTCGCATGCTCGACCTTCTGCAAAAACTCGCGGAGCGGCGCGATCACCCCGCGCTCGTCAAGCACGCGCATGTCGTTCACCTGAATGCCGCGCCGCTGCAGCGCGTGTGCCTCTCCGCCATCGACGGAGCGGATGCCGAACAGGCAAATGTTCTGATCCGGGATCGGCGCCGGAAACGGCGGCAGTGCCGCAAACCCCTCGCGCCCGGCCAGATAGGCGACCGGCATCCCGTGATAGTTCCCGCTGCTGCTGGTCGCAGGCGTGTGAAAATCCGAATGCGCGTCCAGCCACAGAACGAACAGCGGCTTCCCCGCAGTCTTGGCAAAGGTCGCCACACCCGCAACCGTTCCCAGCCCCAGCGCATGATCGCCGCCCATGAAAATCGGAAACCCGGCCCCCATCGCGCGGCGCGCAACGTCGGTCAGCGCCACGGTCCAGCGATAGGTCTCGACCTCCGCATGCACCGACCGCGCCGAATGCCCGGGCGGCATGAGCGTGGGATCGACCGCCGCATCGCCCCAATCGTCAACGCTATGCCCAAGCTCTTCCAACATCGTGGCCAACCCCGCCACGCGATAAGCCGCAGGCCCCATCGTGCACCCAGGCACCCGCTGCCCCGACTCCACCGGCGCCCCGACAAGAATGCATTTCTTAGACACGTGCGCTCCCGCAACCCACATGCACAAAGCTAGTGCACCGGTCTTTACAGTCTATAACCAAATCGTGTCATCCCGGACGCTAGCGAAGCCCGCTGCGAAGCGGCGCGGCGTAGCTTGCGAGCCGGGACCCAGGAGTGACAAGCGCGGCGCAGCAACGCGTTCGATGTTGGAGCGCGCACCCCTGGGTCCCGGCTCGCGCTTCGCTTGGCCGGGATGACAAACATGGAGAGAACGGCGCTACCGCAGCGCCAACCGCATCACCGGCCGTTCCGGCTTCCGCCGAGCAACCTCCACAAACCCAGCCCGCTCAAACATCGACGCCGCCCCAAAAAACATCGACATCGGCTGGGACACGCCCGGCTTATCGACCGGATAAGCCTCCAACACCTTCACCTTCCGCTTGCGCGCATAAGCAATGGCACCGTCGAGCAACGCCCGCGCCACACCTTGCCCACGCTCCGCCGCCGGCACGACAAAACAAATCACCGACCACACCGGCGCCTCGTCCACCGCCTTCATCACCCGCGACGTCTCAAGCTTCGCAAACGCCGCCCGCGGTCCCAACGACACCCATCCGACCGGCTGCTTCCCCCGATAAGCAATCAACCCCGGCGGCGGCTCCCCCTTCGCCAACTTCTTGAGCGCCGACTTCCGGTCCTTCGGCATCGCCGCCTTCGCAAACCGGTAATGCACACACCAACACCACTTCGCGACCGAACAACCCTTGGCGTGAAACAACGCCTCGATGTCGTCCCAGTTGGCGAGGGTCAGGGGTTTGATAGAGAGCTTCATTGCTGCTCAGCCGGCGCCTTTGATACTTCGCCGTGATCTTTGGTCAGCCAGAGGATCGTGAACTGAGCACCGTTCGCGCGGACTCGGTAGGGACGTTGCATCCTCTCAAGACGCTCATTCATCCAATCATCAGGTGGCAAGATCAGGCCGCTGATTTCCTCAGTAGTGAGGTTGTCACGATCTAGCCAAGTTTTCCAGAGGCCGCGCACCGTTGCCTGAGCCTCTGACGCCTCTGCTTCAATAGGATTAAAAGCGGGAGGCGCCGGTGGAAGGGCGGGGCTTGTGGGTGCTGAAGCTGCGCCTTGACCTGACGAAGCGCTATCTCTCGTCAACAGATGCCAGCCGAAAGCCCCAAAGAAGCCGATCGCGCACACGATCATCAGTGTTTCCGCAGGCGACATACCGAATGCTTTCCCAAAGAAATGATGAGGTCGGACTGCCCAAGCGATCATTGCGACCAAAGCAACGGCCATCGCTAGCCTGATCCAAAGCGGCAGTTCCACCCCAAAGCTAGGTAGAAGGGTTAGCAAGAGCGTTAGCGCAAAAGCTCCGATGCCAGATGACAGCCGCTCGAACATTCCAGGGCTCGCATTGCGAATCTACCGAAGAAGCAAACCCTACATTGGCGTAGCGCGCGCGTCTCTGGCGTTAAACGCGCAGCTCACCCCCCGCTCAACGCCCCAAACACATGCACCTCTGCCTTCGGCCCCAACGCGACGCCCACCTCACGCACGCGCTCACCGTCGACGAAAATCCGCATGTGCTCGCGAATGCGGCCCTGCTCGTCGATCACGCGGAAGCGGATGCCGGGGAAGCGGGCGTCGAGGTCGCTGAGCGCTTGGTCGACGGTGCGGCCGCTCGCCGTCGCAGTGGTGGCGCCGCTGGTGTAGCTGCGCAGTTGTTGGGGGATGAAGATGGTGATCATGGATCGAACGTAGCCTGCGAGCGTGGCGAGTCAGCCTCACACCAAGCCACGAAGTTAGGAAGATCGCACAAAGAAGAAGACGGCACCTCGCGCGCCGCAGGCGCGCGACCGGCTTCAAACAGGCGCTTCGCGCCGAAGGGAGACTTCTTCGTGCTACCTTGGTCCCTTCGTGGCTTGGTGTGAGGCTGAATCGCCGCGCTCCCAGACTTCATAGCCGCTCCACCGCCACCACCGAATAAATCTCCGGCAGATGCCGCGCGATCTGCGTGAACCTCCCGCCTTCGTTCGTGCTCGCCCACACTTCGCCACCGGTCGTGCCCAGATAGAGCCCCGTCGCCTTCATCGCGTCGCGGCAGAACGCTTGGCGCTTCACCGTGAACCAGCCCTGCTTCTTCGGGAAGCCTTTGTCCTGCCGCTCCCACGTTTTGCCCGCGTCGCGCGTGCGATAGACGGCGGGCTTGCCTTCGGGGCTCGTGCGCGGCCACACGTCGGTGCCGTCCATCGGAAACACCCACGCCGTGTCTTCGTCGCGCGGATGATCGAGGATCGTGAACCCGATATCGCCGACCGTCTTCGGCATCGCGTTGCCGATGCGCTCCCACTTCTCGCCGGGCCGGTCGAGCCGGTAGATGCCGCAATGGTTCTGCTGCCAAAGCCGGTCCGGGTTCGTGTGGCTAAGCGCGATGTAATGCGCGTCCTGACCGAACTCAGGATAGGGATCGGGGAAGAAACTCGCCTCGACGTTCTTGTTGAGCGGCCGCCAACTCCGCGCGCGATCGCGGCTTTCGAACACGCCGCCCGTCGACGTCGCGATATACATGTGCGCCGCATCGCGCGGATCGATCACGATCTGATTGAGCAGCGCCCCATCCGGCGTGCCGCCATCCGGCGGACACCACTTCAGATACATCTCGTGCTCGTTGAAGCCGGGAACGCTCTCCCACGAAACACCGTCGTCCGTGCTCACGAACAGCCCCGGCGGCGACGTGCCCGCCCACCACACGCCGGGCTCGCTCTCGTGACCGGGCGAAAGCCAAAACGTATGCGAAACCGCCCGCCCGTTGCCGTTTGCGACGGCCGGAAACGCCGGCGGCTTCCCCGCCTCCTTCCAGGTCTTGCCCTTATCCGTCGACCGGAAAATCGTGGGGCCCAAATGCCCCGTCTTCGCCGCCATTAAAAGCGTGCCGGACCTGGGATCGCGCACCAGATGATTGACGACCTGTCCAAGAAAATGCGGCCCGTCGGCCTTCCACGTCTTGCGCGACGCATCCGAATGAAACAGCCACGCCCCTTTGCGCGTACCAACCAGAAGCGTAACGCCTTGTCTGGCAGCCTTCTTAGCGATCGTCCGTTTCGGCTTCACCACCGTCTTTTTCTGCTTCGCCATGAGCGTCCCTCGCATTTTTTGTGGGGCGGAGATTAGAGCATTCAAAACAAACTTGTCATCCCGGACGCTAGCGGAGCCCGCTGCGGAACGCAGCGCGGCGCAGCTTGCGAGCCGGGACCCAGGAGAACGCGCTGAGTGTTCCAGCGCGCGTTGTCGCTCCGCGCTCGTTCTCCTGGGTCCCGGCTCTCACTCCGCTCCGCTTTGCTCGGCCGGGATGACAAAAGTTGGAGTGGCGCCCGGCCAACGCGCCGCACCCACTCCGTCGCATTGAAACGCGGCGCCGGCGCGCACACGTTAGGAGGTTAGGTTTACTGATGTTAGAATAACGGATAGCCAGAATGTCGCGAACGCACGCCGAACGCATTCCGAACGGATTTATAACGGATAAAGCCGCAGATCTCCGCCATTCTAACGCATATAACGGATTCGTTTTTGCGCGTTGCCACGCTTCGCCGCGCTTGTGCCACGCGTCCGCCACGCATGAATCCGCGCAAGTCTGCGGAAATCACGCTTGCCACGGATTCGGTTTTCGCGTTTTACGCCGGCTGCGCAGCGCGGCTCGTCACGTTGCCGACCCATTCGCGCACGGTGTTCGCGGTCTTCTGCCAGCCCGGTTCGCCGATCAGCCAATGCGACGCACCTTTGATCTCAAGATACTCGCCCCTCTCGCGATACCGCCGCGCAATGGAAGCAACCGTACGCGCCGGGTTCACCCGGTCGTATTCGCCGGCAACGGCGAGCACGGGACACTCGATCATGCGCGCATCCACGAACGTCGCGCGCCTGGCATCCATCGCCCAGTGCAGGATCTCGAATGTCGCAAGCCCCGACTCCGGCACGAAGCGCGCGAACGTCGCCTCCCGTTCACCGGGCGGCAGCAGGTCGAGCGCATGGGTCTCGGCGATCCAGCTTTCCGGCCGAAGCGGCTTGTTCCAAAACTGCCCCGCGAGATAGAGCCCCTGCGCCGACATGATCTCCCAAGCGCTGGTCGGCAGCGTTCCCCACGGCGCGGATGGCGCGAGCAGAACGAGCGCCTTTACCGGCAACCGCGTCGCCACCATCTGCGCGACGAGGCCGCCCATCGAATGGCCAATCAATATCGGCGGCTCGTTCAACTCGCGCACCAGCTTCTCGATATCGTCGGCGTAATCGAGCATGGAGACGAGCCCCAACTCACGCGGCGGCCGCATGCCCGGCGGAAAATCGTGGTGCCGCAACGTCGGCGTGACGACCTTGTAGCCGTGCATGGCGAACAGCTGCGCGAAAGGCTCCATCGCCCAAGCCGCGCAAAAGGCGCCGTGAATCAGAACAACGGTCGATGTCATGGGATGACCTTAAGCGGGAACGGCGAGATGGCGAAAGGCCTCGACCACTTGAACGTAAACGTGGCGCTTGAACGGCACGATCAGGTCCGGCAATTCGTCGATTTCGACCCAGCGATAGGCGTCGAATTCCGGGTCGTGGGCGGTAAGATCGATGTCGCCCTCTTCCCCCAAAAACCGCACGGCAAACCACTTCTGGCGCTGCCCCCGGTACTTGCCTTTGAGCGCAACGCCGATCGCCTCCGGCGGCAGGTCGTAAGTGAACCAGTCCTCCGCCTCGGCCAGGATGAGAACGTCGGTGATGCCGGTTTCTTCTTCCAGCTCCCGCAGCGCGGCGATGGTCAGATCCTCGCCGTCGTCGATCCCGCCTTGCGGCATCTGCCACGCTTGGCCCATCTCCTGCACGATGCGCCGCCCGACGAACACGCGGCCCTCGGCGTTCAACACCATCACCCCCACGCACGGCCGGTAGGGCAACTTTGCCGGATCGATTTTCGTCACGGATGCGGCGCCGCGGGTTCGCCGCCCGACGGAAGCTCCTGCGCCGGCGGCCGTTCGGGGGCGGGCGCAGGCGTCGCGGGTTTCAGCGTCGTCGTACGCCGCTTGTTGACGGGCTTGGGCGGCGTCGCCCGCGCCTGCACGCGCGTGCGTGACGTCAGACGCGGCTTCGGTTGTACGCGCGGCTTCGGTTGCGCGCTCGCGACGGGCAGCGGCTCGGCGGCAGGCGCAGTGCCCGCCAGCGCCGACACAGGCACCAGCGCAATGCCCTTTTCTTCAAGTCCGGCCACCCACGTCGCCACGCGGTCGATTGTGTTGGGAAGCGCGCCGGCAACGCCGATCGCAATGCCGCGCTTCTTTGCGGTCGCCTCAAGCGTGGAAAGCGCCGCGTCGATCGCCTCGCGCGACGGTGCCTTGTCGATCACGCTGTCGGCGCGTGCAAACGGCGCGCCCGCAGTACCGGCGGCAGTCCGCGCATACGACTTCTCGCCCGCACCCGCCTCGACAAAGAAGAGCCCGCGCTGCGCCGTTTCGGCCATCACGAACGCCGCTTCGTCTTTGCCCTCCAAAAACGCGTCGCCGAACGTGTTGATCAAGCCCGCATATCCGGTCGCCCGCGACATGAGCCACTTCAGCCGCAGCGCGTTCTTCGCGTCCGCATCCCTAGTCAGCGTGTGGAAGCCGGGATCGGTCGTGGGGTAATCATGCGGCTCCATCGGAATCTCAAGCAGCACTTCATGCCCGCGAGCCCGCGCCGCGGCCATGTCGGCGACGAGCCCCGGAGCTTGCGGCGCGACCGCGAGCGTGACTTCCGGCGGCAAACGCTCCAGCACTGCGTCGGTCAAAGCCTTCCCGAAGCCAAGCCCGCCGACCACGATCGCAACCTTCGGCCGCGGGTCGGCGGCAAGGTCGTAGGCGCGGGCATAAACCGCCATCGGTTTGCGCCCGTCGGCACCGATCCGCGGCAGAGGTCCAGCGCTCGTTGCCTCGATCAAAGCGGGATCGGCTGCGGGGTTGATAAGCGCTGCGGCAGGCGCGGCAACGGCGGACGGTGCATCGGCCATCGGCCCGCCGAGGCCCGCCGGCTGCGCGTGCGCGATCTTGATGATTTGTTTGGGTTCGGCGTCGTCGCCGCTGCCGATCAACGAAACCACGATGATAGAAGCAAGCACCAGCCCGGCAGCGGTCGCCCCGATCGTCCGCGGCAGGCGCCGTCTGTCCAAGGCGCCCACGACCTTCGCGGTCAAGGCGGGAATCCACGTCAAGGACATGTAAAGGCGCTCAAAAGTTTCAGGCGGAGCAAATGTGCCCCGCCTGAGAAGATGCTTTCAAGAGAACGCCCGGGCCAAAGCCCTATTTCGGGCGATTTGGCGCAGTGTTTGACACGATTTCTTGACCGCGCAACAACCGCAAAGCGTAAGTTAACTGGAAGTCGTCGAACTTCTCGCCCGCCTTCGGTTTCACGACCGGACCGACATGCGGCTTACGCCCGCCTTCCTGCGCGTTCAAATGCTTCGGCAGGTTCGCTTCCGACAGACGATCTTTCGCCTCCGCTTCGCTATCGTCCTCGGCCTTCTGCTCGACCAGAATATCGGGATCGATGCCCGTCGCTTGGATCGAACGGCCCGACGGCGTGTAGTACTTCGCCGTGGTCAGCCGCAGCGCACCGTCGACGCCACCGGAAAGCGGGATCACCGTCTGCACCGAACCCTTACCGAACGACCGCGTACCAATTACGCGCGCCCGCTTCTGATCCTGCAACGCACCGGCAACGATTTCCGACGCCGACGCCGACCCTTCGTTCACCAGGACGACGACGGGCACGCCCTGGAAGATCTGCCCCGAGCGCGCGTTATAGCGCTGTGTATCGCCCGCGCGCCGTCCGCGCGTGGAAACGATTTCGCCTTGATCCAAAAACGCATCCGAAACGGAGATAGCTTGATCCAACAACCCGCCTGGATTGTTCCGCAGATCGAGTACGATACCGCGCAAGCGGTTGCCGATCTTGGCCTTTGTCTGATCGACCGCCTTTTCGAGCCCGTCTTCCGTCTGCTCGTTGAAGGTCGTGACCCGGAAATAGGCGATGTCGCCTTCCTGCTTCCAGCGCACGCTCTCCACGCGGATGATCGCGCGCGTGATGACGATGTCGAGCGGCTTCTTCTCGGCCTTGCGCAGGATCGTGAGCTTGATCTGCGAGTTCACCGGCCCGCGCATCTTGTCAACCGCTTCCGAAAGCGTCAGCCCCTGGATCTGCATGCCGTCGATCGTCGCAATCAGATCGCCCGTCTTGATGCCGGCCCGCGCCGCAGGCGTCCCGTCCATCGGCGAGATCACCTTGACGAGCCCGTCTTCCATCGTGACTTCGAGGCCAAGCCCGCCGTACTCGCCGCGGGTCGAAACCTGCATGTCGGAGAAGTTCTTGGGGTTCAGGTAACTGGAGTGCGGGTCGAGCCCCATCAGCATGCCGTTGATCGCGCTTTCGACAAGCTCGCCGTCTTTCACTTCGCGCACGTAGTCGTTTTTCACCCGCTCGAACACGTCGCCGAACAGGTTCAGCTGCCGATACGTGTCGGTACCGGCAATCGCCTGACCGATCACAACGGCGGCGATCGCGCCGCCAAAGGCAGAGAGTGCAGAGATCATGGATTTGTTCATGGGTTACTATCCGCTCACTTTTTGTCTGAGGGCCGCAAACCACGGAACCGGATCGACCGGCACGTTGTTGCGGCGAAATTCGATGTAAAGCCTCTCGCCTGCCTGCACGTTCCCGGCCCCCATCCGTCCGACCGGTTCGCCGGCGAGCACGACCTGCCCCTCAGCGCCGTCCACTTTCGAAAGACCAGCAAGGAGAACATGATAGCCGCCGTTGGCGGCGATGATCAACATTTTGCCGTACCCGCGAAACGTGCCCGAGTAGGCGATTTTCCCGTCACACGGAGACGTGACCTGCGCGCCGGGCCGGGTTTGGAGGTGAATCCCGGCCAGATGGCCGCCGATCCCGTCCGCCGAACCGAACCGCGACGTGAGTTCACCGTTAGCAGGTAACGTCAACAACCCGCGCAACTGCTCAAGCGGCGTGTTGCGCGGTTGGCCCGCAGAGGCGATCCGGGCCGTCATCGCGGACCCTGCCGCAACCGGCCGTTTGGAGTCTTCGTTCAGGCTTACAATCAGGGCGCGCAAGTCCGTCGCCTGCTCGGCCAGCGTCCCGATCCGGGCCTGCGTGGCCTTCATCTGGTCGCGCGTCTGCGCCGCCAAATATCGCCGCTGGGTGAGGAGTTCGCTGAGCACGTTGCGGTCCTTGTCCAGCGCCTCGGCAGCGGCCGCAACTTTAAGCCGCTCTTCGGCCGCCTTGCGCCGCATCTCGCGCAAGTTGGCAAGGTCGTTACTCAGCTTGCGCGCCTCGCCGCGAACGGCAGGCACAACGGCGGTAAGCAGCATCGCCGAACGCGCAGCAGCGGTCGCATCGTTCGGCTGCACGATCAACGCAGGCGGCGGCTCGCTGCCCATCCGCTGCAAAACGGCGAGCAAGGAGGCAAGCTTGCCGCGCTGCCCGATCAACGCTCGCATGCCGTCGGCTTCGCGCGTCTCGAACATCGCCAGCCGCTGTTCGACGACGTTGAGTTCCCGCTCCCGGTCCTGCGCGACACCGGCGGCACGGATTAGCTGCACGCGTAGCTGCTCTTGCTCCTTCGCCAGCTGCTCCGCCGACCGGCCCAAAGTCTCGATATCCTGGCGGTCTTGGCGAAGCTGGTTCTGGATGTCGTTCAGCTTCTGGTTCGGGTTCGTGGCCTCGGCAGCCGCTAGCGATACGCCGGCGGTGAGCGCGAGAAACGCCACGCACGATAGGTCAACATTTTTGCGGCGCACGATCACGAGAGGAACCAGAGCGAATCAATATGGCGATTATTCGTCCGGATTGGGGCTGCGGTCGAGGTCAAGCCCCCTTCGTTTGATTCACGACCGTACCGATACGCTGAGAGATTTCGTCAGGATCACCAACAAAAGCGTGCCGTTCCGACAACATCTGCGCATTCAATTTGTAGGCCCGTGGCACGCCTGTGGGCAGATTGATCCCCTCGATCTCCGCGTCACCGACGCCTTCGAGGTGCTTCAACAGCGCCCGCAACGAATTGCCATGCGCGGCAATCAGGATCTTCTTGCCCCGTTTGATCTCGGGAACGATGTGCTCAAGCCAATAAGGCAGCACCCGGTCCACGACGTTTTTGAGGCTCTCCCCGCGCGGCAGCGAGCCTTCCGGCACGCCGGCATAGCGGGTGTCGAACTTCGGAAAATCGGGATCGCCCACCTCGACGAGCGGTGGCTGCGTCGCATACCCGCGCCGCCACTGATGCACCTGCGCCTTACCGAACTGCGCAACGGCTTGCGCCTTATCCTTGCCCTGAAGCGCGCCGTAGTGCCGCTCGTTCAACCGCCAATCCTTGACGACCGGAACCCACATCAAATCCATCGCCTCAAGCACCAGCCAAAGCGTCTTGATCGCACGCGCCTGCAGCGACGTAAACGCAAGGTCGAACGCATACCCTTCGCGTTTCAAAAGCTCCCCAGCCGCGCGCGCCTCCGCAACGCCAAGTTCCGACAACGGACTGTCCCGCCAGCCCGTGAAGATGTTGAGCTTGTTCGCCTCGCTCTGCCCGTGGCGAATGATGACAAGATCGTAGTCGCTCCGCATAAGCCCTTACCGCAGTACCCTGAAGAGAAGCGCCACGTACGCGAAAATCGCCGTCGCGGCAACCAGCGCCGCGATCTGATGGTAACGCTCGTTGGTGATAAACGCGGCCGGCAACGCGCCCGCAAGGAAAGCGACGTGAAAAGCCAAATCGGGCGCTGTTTGAAGACGTCGGTCGCATAGGCCCGCGCCATAAGCCGAACATGCTCCACCACGTTTGCACGTGGAGGAGCAGCAGTAGCAGGGCCCACACGATCGTCGGCCAATAGACTTTGACTCGCTCCCGCATCTGCACGATCCGCGCGAGCCCGATCAGCAAATTAGTGATCCCAAGGCCGAGCACGATCGAGATCAGAACTGAGAGATGCGTGAAAGCGTCCATACGCACCTACTTGTCTGGCTCGCAAGGTCCGGCGCGGACAGTGAGGTTGAGGTGATCCACGTCCGGCTTTTCAAATCCCGCGTGATAGAACCAAAGCCACCCGGCCTCGCCGATAAAATCGAGCCGCAAGAACGCTTGGTTCTGGGTGGCCGTAAATTTCGACCCGTCACCGAAATAGGCGCCGTGCAGAACGGCGCTCTTTGTGGGCCGCTCCTCGACCCGGACTTTCGCGCGCTTAACGCTACCCTTCGCGGGCGGCGTCACTACAATACGAAAGCGCAGAGCGTCCTTGCCGATGAACGCCTTTGGAGGATCGGAGCCCTCCATCATCTCAGCCCCGATCCCAGCCGTCTGTTCGACGGTGCAAACGTAGGCGCCATGCGGGACGTTCGCGGCATGGGCGGCAAGCGCGCCACCAGCCGCGAGCAGCACACCAACCAGAGCTGTCCGACCCATCATGAGGCCTCCATCAAATCGCAATCCGCATTTTTGGGTGCCGGCGGACGCTTGCGCAAGCTTTGACCTTGCACCACGCATGCACCCACCGCTATTGCGATCCAATGCAAGACCCTGTGGTCCTCGTCGAATTCCTGCTTCGCGGGGCCGCGATCGGCGCGCTTGCGGCGACCGGCTTTGCCTTCGTGCGCTCCAGCGTTCAGGCGTCGCTGCGCATCGCTGGCGCGCTCTTCTTCTTGAGCACGATCGCCTACGTCGTGAACTCGTCGCCTGAACTGAGGGAGATGCCGGGCCTCTATGGCGGCCCGGTCTTGCTGCTCTCTCTGGGCGGCGCCGGCTACTTCTGGCTCTTCGTCATCACGCTGTTTCAAGATCGCCCGACGTCTTTGCCGTTGTTCGTGCCGGCGGCGCTCCTAACGATGGTGGGCTTCGTCGGCATTGCGACCGATCCGCCGGTGCGCAACGGCGTTTGGATTGCCCACAACGTCATCGAACTCGCGTTTGCGCTCCACGCCCTCTACGTCATCTACGACAGTTGGCGGGGCGATCTGGTCGAGGCGCGCCGCCGCCTGCGCGGCCCGTTCTTGGGCATCGTGACGCTTTACGTCATGATCATGTCGTTCATCGAAATCGGCGAAAGCGTCGGTATCCAAGCCTGGTGGTACAGCCTCGTCGGCGGCGGCATCATGGCGTCGTTCTGCCTGGCGGGCTCGTTCGTCTTCTTGGAAATCCGCACGGCGATTTTCGGCCGGGCCGAACCGGCCGGGCCCGCCCCGCTCGACGCGCCCAGCATCGACCCGGCCGACCGCATCACGCTCGAAAAGCTTAGCCAGGCGATGGACAAAGGCGCCGCCTGGAAGGACGAAAACCTGACCATCGGCACCCTTGCCGAAAAAGTAGGCGTGCCCGAACATCGGCTCCGCCGCCTGATCAACGACAACCTGGGCCATCGCAACTTCGCGGCCTTCGTGAACACCCGAAGGATCGAGGCGGCGAAACAAATGCTGGCTGACCCCGCCCAATCCCGCACAACGGTTGCCGCCGTCGCCTTCGACCTCGGCTTCGGCTCGCTCGGCCCCTTCAACCGCGCATTCAAAGAGGCAACCGGCAAGACCCCGACCCAATGGCGCCGTGACACCCTCGAAAACGGCTCGCCGAAACCGGAAACCTCTGGCTGATTTCGAAAACGGCGAAGCTTTTCCGCCAAAAGTGAGACTGCCCTACCGCCCGGCCCCATGTTCGCGCCTCCAACCGAGGAGCGATCGCATGGAAGACTTTGTCACCGCACTGGGCAGCCAGTGGCTCTCGAGCATGGCGCACGACGTCAGCCGCTACGCCATCTTCGCGATCGGCGTTTGGCTAGTCCTGTGGGTCGCCCTCGCCGGCGTCTTGAAGGGCCGCAAGATCCGCCCCGATAGCCCGCCCGCGCGCCAGCTCGTTATCGAGTTCCTGATCTCGCTTCGTTCCGTCGCGATCTTCTCGACGATCGGCCTGATCCCGTTCGTGGCTGAGCGGGCGGGGTGGTTGCAAGGTCACGCCATCGCGACCTCATGGGGCCCGATCTGGTTCGCCGCAAGTCTTGTGCTGATGATCGTGGCCCACGACGCGTACTTCTATTGGGTCCATCGCGCGATCCACGACCGGCGCCTGTTCCGCCGCTTCCACCGCCGCCACCACAAGAGCCACAACCCCTCGCCGTTCACCGCCTACAGTTTCGACCTCGGCGAAGCAGCCTTGATGGCGATGTTCGTGCCGATATGGGTGTTCCTCGTGCCCACGCCGTGGCCTGTCGTCGGCCTCTTCGTCCTGCACCAAATCGCGCGAAACACCTTAGGTCACTCCGGCTACGAGATCATGCCCGCGCGCCGCGACGGTCGCCCGCACCTCGATTGGCTGACCACGACCACGCACCACGATCTGCACCACAGCCAAGCCCACTGGAACTACGGCCTCTACTTCACTTGGTGGGACCGTTGGATGGGGACCGAGCATCCCGACTACTACGCCCACTACGCGCTCGCGGTCGGCAAGGCGCATGAGTTTGCGACGGGCAAGGATTGCAAAGCGGCGTAACGGTCAAGCGCGGTGATACGGGTGCCCGCTCAAAATCGTCACCGCGCGGAACAACTGCTCCGCCAGCATGGTCCGCACCAACAGGTGCGGCCATGTCTGCGTGCCGAACGCGAGCGTCATCTGCGCTCGCCGTTTCACCTCGTCGGGTAGGCCGTCGGGGCCGCCGATCACGAACAGTGCCCGTGGCTCGCCGACGTCGCGCCACCGCGCGATCTGCTTGGCGAACGCTTCGCCCGTGAACGATGCTCCGCGTTCGTCGAGCGCGACCAAGAGCACGCCGCCGACACATGCATCGATCAGACGCTCGGGTTTGCGCTCGTCCCACTCGCTGAGCACGAACGAGGCAAGGCCCAGCGCGCGTCCCGTATCCCGCGCGCGCTGCAAATAGGCATGTGCAAGTTCGGTTTCCGGCGCGGCCTTAGCCCTGCCGCCGGCCAAGATGTCGAGCGCGAGCGCCAAGCGCTTCTACACGGCTTCGGCGGCAACCGCGGCCCCGTCGCCCCACATTTTCTCGAGGTTATAGAAAGCGCGCACTTCTGGCCGGAACACGTGCACGATGATGTCCATCGCATCGACCAGCACCCAGTCGCCTTGCGGCAGACCTTCGGCGCGGCCGTTGATGCCGTGCTTCTTCAGCTCTTCGCTTAAGTGCTCGGCGATAGCGGTGACATGACGGTTCGACCGCCCGCTGGCCACGACCATGAAGTCGGCCATCGGCGTTTTCCCGGCAAGATCGATCGCGACGATGTTCTCGGCCTTGTCGCCGTCGAGCGATTTCAGCACGACGTTGAGCAGCTTTTGACTGGCCTCGTCCGCGCGTTTCTTTGTCTTCGGCGCGGCGGGCTTGCTTGCCGGAGCTTTGCGCTTGGGCGAGGGGACTGGTGACTTCGCCCGCGAACTGCGGGTCGTACGCTTAGGGGTCAGTGGTGCACTCCGTCGGTTGCAGGGTTGAGCGGGCAACGCCAATCCTCAGGGCAACAAACGCTTTGAGATGCACCGTCAGGATCAGAGCCGACATCCTCGTCTTCGAGAAAGACCCGCTTACCGAAGCCTTAAGCTTCGACCACCAAACGCTAACACAGTTCGCCTAACGCCACGATGAACAATCCCGCGAGAATTCAATCAAAGTGAACGCGTGCGCCCGGATTTCAGCGGAAAAGCGGCGGCCCTACCGCCACACGCCGCGGTTGCGCAGCGCTGTCGCGGAGGTCGGATCGAGCCGCTCGCGCAAGAACGTCCACGCGGGCGCTGTCTGATCGGCGAGCGTGCCCGCGTCCTTGTCGTTGATCCGCGCGTCATCGAGGAATTGTGCCGCGGGACTGGCCAGCGCGCGAATTGTGAAGCCCGGCCGCGCAACGACGGCAATGGGCAGCAGCTTCGCAATCGCCTTCCAACGCCGCCAAAGATGAAACGAAGCCAAACTGTCCCCGCCCATCAGCCACACGAAATGCGCTTTGGGGAACTTCGCCGTCAGCGCTTCCAATGTATCGACGGTGTACTGCGTGCCAAGCACAGTCTCGGCCGCGCTCACATGAATATCCGGATGCGAAGCAACTTCGCGCGCTTTCGCGAGTCGCCGCTCAAGCGACGCCATCCCGGCGGTACTCTTCAACGGATTCTGCGGCGACACCAGCCACCACACCGCATCGAGCTTCAAACGCCTGAGCGCAATCGAACTAATATGCCGGTGGGCCTGATGCGCGGGGTTGAACGACCCGCCCAAGAGCCCGATCCGCCCGCCCGCCCGCGCGAGCGCCACGA
>JABFRX010000151.1 GCA_013140995.1 Alphaproteobacteria bacterium
CACCCCTGCCCTTCGGCACCGATCACGGCGTCGAGCGGCAGCGGCGCATCGTCGAACACGACTTCATTGAAGTGTTCGTGACCCGTGAGGTCCGCAATCGGACGCACGTGAATGCCGGGGCCTTTGAGGTCGACCAGAAACTGCGTCAGCCCCATCTGCCGCTGATCAACGCCGTCGCCCGTCCGGAACAACGCGATCATGTACTGCGAGCGATGCGCGCCCGAACTCCAAAGCTTGGTCCCCCGCACGCGCCAACCGTCGTTCGTGCGCGTCGCCCGCGTGCGAACGCTAGCCAGGTCAGAGCCCGAATCCGGCTCGCTCATCCCAATAGAGAAGTATGTTTCACCGCGGGCGATACCGGGCAACACGCGCCGACGTTGCTCCTCGGTGCCGAACTTGAGCAACAACGGCCCGCTCTGACGATCAGCAACCCAGTGCGCCGCGACAGGTGCACCGGCCGCCAGCAACTCCTCGATGACGACATAACGCTCGAGCGCCGACCGCTCGTGACCGCCATACGCCTTCGGCCACGTGAGTCCGATGAACCCCCGCGCGCCGAGCTTAGCGCTGAAGTCGGGATTGAACCCGCTCCACGATTGCGCCTTTAACTCGGGCGCAAGCGACGTGAGTTCGCCCGACAAGAATTCGCGCACCTCGCCCCGAAGCCGTTCGGCCTCTGGCGGCAAGTTTGCGAGTTGAAATTGAAAAGGGAGCGGTTGAGCAAGATCCATGGTGGCCCACTATGGCGCACCGCGGAGCGATTGCTCAACCGGCTATGCAACGGACCTTTAGAGGCCCAATTTCCGTTCGATCAACCGCCGGCGGCGCGCAGACCGGTCGCGGACGAAGAAGCCGGTCACGAACCCGGCGCCGATGATAAAGCTTGCGACGATCAGCGCGTCCATACCGGGTCCTCACGATAGTCGAAGTCGCGCAACGACGACATCGCCCGGTAACGCGAACCACGCTTATGGGTGCCGAGTGCCCTCAACCCGAAACCCGCTACGTAACCAATTCCGAACAACACCCCCACCGCGAAAAACAAATCCATCTACTCAACTCCGGTCTACAGTCGGACTTTGCGGCGGCACCAAACTGAACGCTGCGATGTGTGACCGCCGAATGTGACTGCCAAGCATCAGTACGATCAGAAACGCCAGCAGCGCACTTGACACGCTGCTTCATCGCTTATGAGCGCGAAGTGATTTGCGGTCAACTGCTGAATCGACAGAGACGCGACGAAATTTTTCTCGCGCATGATTCGATTGCGCGACGAGTTAAGTTTTCCATGCGGACAAGTTGTGAGCGCCGATCGACTGCGCGCCCAACAGGTACTTCGCATTCACATCTGAAGGCGCCGTTTGCGAATCGCCACCAAAGTTAAATGCAAACGTCACATCGCCTCGACGGCGTACACGTAAGTCGAGCGGCAACGTCATCGATACAACGCCTGATTCATCCAACACACGCTGCACAACGTCCGATGCGAGTTCGCGCGTAGGCCAAGCCGCGAGATAGAATCGATTAGTTTCGCGAACCAGCGCAGGGGACCCGTTGGTAAATCGCCCGGCGACATCCAAGTTGCCCGATTCGACAGTCTCGACCCACTGGCCGCAGTCGTAACGCCGGTTGCCAACCTCGACCTCGCGCGTAACGCCCGGCCGCAAGCTTTCGACACGCGATACCTTGATCGGCAGCAGCGCCTGAAGCGGCCCGGGGGGCAGGTTCGGCGAAATTTGAAAGTCGCGAGTCTTCGCTCCCGTCCGAATCCCGAAGACCGTCAGCCCACCGAACAAACCAAACGCCTGAACCGCTCGTTTATTGATATGCGGCAAGCTCGGCACGAACACGGCGCGGTAACCGTCGAGCGATCGCCCTGGCGGAACGATGTCGACGTCCACGCCCTTCTGCCGCAAGGCGGTGTACCAAGTGAACACCAACGCCAGGTAGCTGAAACCCCGCCCCTGCGGTTGGATCGCATGCATCCACGCCGCCTCATAGTCGAACACCAGAGCGACCGGGGCCTGCTCCGTCGGAGCGGCAACAACCTCGCGCCACCAATCGGCACCGAGCTCCTTCGCGACCACACTCGCCTCTTGGCCCCCAATGTCGAGCACGTTGTCCGGCCGGTTCAGACCAGCATGCATTTGCTCCTGCGCGAACGGCGCTTGCCGCCAGCGGAAGAAGCTGACGACCTCCGCCCCATGGGCCAGCGCTTCCCAAGCCCACAGCCGGACAATCCCCGGCGCAGGACCAGGATTCCAAAGCGCCCAGTTCACCGGGCCCGGCTGCTGCTCCATGATCCAAAACCGCCCGCGCCCGACGCCGCGATAGAGATCATGATGAAACGCGGAGATGTCGGGATGCCCGGTCGTCGCATAGCGGACGCGCTCGGCCTCCGTGAACCCCGTCATCGGCAAGCTGTCGGTGAACCCCAGCGGATAAGAATCCCAACTCGCGAGGTCCAGCGTCTCGCACGTTTTGAAGTGGTCGAAGTCGAGAAACGCACCCATAAAGTTGTGCGTGACGAACCGCCCAGGCGAATGGCGCCGGATGATCTCGACCTGCTCCGCGTTAAAGTTCGCCACCTGATCCGACGAGAAGCGGAAGAAGTCGAGCCGGTGAATAGGATTGAGCTCCGTCACTGCCGCCATTGGCAGGTCGACCTCGTCGAAGGAGCGATACTCCATGCTCCAAAAGCGATTACCCCACGCCGCGTTTAACGCCGCGACGTCGCTGTACCGCGCACGCAGCCACCCGCGAAACGCGACTGCCGCATCCGGCGAATACGAACGCACCGTGTCGTGGCAACCGAACTCGTTGTCGGTCTGCCATCCGGCGACCGCGTCGTGCCGGCCATAACGCCCCGCGACCGCGTCCGTGATACGCTGGCTCTCAGAGCGAAAAGTCCTGCTCGAGAAGCAATAGTGCCGCCGCGAACCGAATCGCCGCGGGCGTCCGTGATGATCCGCCGGCAGGATGTCCGGATGCCGGTCGACCAGCCACTTCGGCGGCGTCGCCGTCGGTGTCCCCATCACAATCTTGAGACCGGCCTTACCCAGCGTCTCGACTGCCCGGTCAAGCCAGCCCCAGTTGAAGCTGCCAGGGGTAGGCTCGATGGCGCTCCAGGCGAACTCGCCGATGCGCACATACTTCAGCCCCAAATCCGCCATGCGCCGGGCGTCATCGGCCCACATATTCTCGGGCCACTGCTCCGGGTAATAACAAACGCCAAGCATGAACGATCCTTAATCAAGAAGCCGCCGCAATTTCGCCCAACCGGCGGGTGAGTGACAATGGCACCTGGCAGGGAACTTGCCCCGGTGAAAGAATAGCGGTTCGCAATTCGTGAGGCGGGGACGTGTCCCCGGCTAAGAGTATGTCGATCGAAGATCCTGGCCTATCGAACGCGCCCGATCCCTGGGACCACGAACCCGTCCGCACACGCCGCCCGTGGTGGTTCTGGCTCGCGACCGGCGTCGGCGGGATCGTGCTGTTCTTCTCAGCCTGCTTCGTCGCGCTCTACTATCTCTACGCGCCGGACCTGCCCATCACCGCCGACCGCCTGGGCGAAGTAAACCGCACGCCGTCGATCACGCTGATGGATGGCGAAGGTAAAATCTTCGCAACCCGCGGCGCCGCGTTCGGTTACCGCGTAAAGCTGGACGAGATGCCGGCCTACCTGCCCGCAGCCTTCATCGTGACCGAAGACCGCCGCTTCTACTCGCACTCCGGCATCGACTACCGCGGCCTGCTGCGCGCGTTCTTCGCGAACTGGCGCGCGGGCGTCGTCGTGCAGGGCGGCTCGACGATCACCCAACAGCTGGCGAAGAACACGTTCCTGAAGCCTGAACGCACCTGGTCGCGCAAATTCGAAGAGCTGTTCCTCTCGTTCTGGCTGGAACGCCACTACTCGAAAGACGAAATCCTCACGCTCTATCTGAACCGCATCTACCTAGGTTCCGGCGCCTACGGCATCGATGCCGCCGCACGCGAACACTTCGGCAAGTCGGTTCGCAACGTCTCGCTCGCCGAAGCGGCCATGCTGGCCGCACTTACGCGAGCGCCGTCGAAATACTCGCCCGACGTCAACCTGAAGCTCGCTCAGCAACGCGCGAACCTCGTGATCGAACTCCTGCGCCAAGACGGTCAGATCAGCGACGAAGACGCGCGCAAAGCGAAAGCAAAGCCTGCGACGCCGGTCCTGAACGAAGGCGTCGAAAGCGCGAACTACTTCGCCGACTTCGTGATGGATCAGTTGACGAAACTCGACATCCGCCCCGACAAGGACTTGATCGTCCGCACGACGATCGACACGAAGCTCCAAGCAGCCGCCGAAACGAACCTCGTCAAAATCCTCGACCGCGACGGCAAGGGCCGCAGCGCCACGCAGGCCGCCCTCGTCGCGATGGAACCGAACGGCGCCGTGCGTAGCATCGTCGGCGGCAAGGACTACACGACCTCGACGTTTAACCGCGCCTATCAAGCCCGCCGCCAACCGGGCTCGTCGTTCAAACCGTTCGTCTATCTGGCCGCCCTCGAACACGGCCTGTCGCCGGACGACATGCGCGAAGACGCACCCTATGAAAGCCGTGGCTGGAGCCCACAGAACTACGACGGCCAGTACCTGGGCGAGATCAGCTTACGCGAGGCACTGGCGAAATCGATCAACACCGTCGCCGTCCGCGTCGCCGACGAAGTCGGTCGCCGCAAGGTGATCGCGGTCGCACAACGCCTCGGCATCACCTCGCCGCTGGAGCCGAACCGCTCCCTGCCGCTGGGTACGTCCGAAGTAACGCTGTTCGAAATGACCCGCGCCTTCGGTGCGTTCGCAAACAACGGCAACCGCGTCGACCCCTACGCGATCTTGGAAGTCAAAACCTCCGACGGCACGGTGCTCTACCAATATCGCGCAGCGCCGCCGATCCCGGTGATGAACCAGCGCTCGCTCGAAGAAATGAACCAGATGATGTTCGAGGTCGTGCAGACTGGCACCGGCCAGCGCGCCGATCTCGACCCGCGCCCCGTCGGCGCGAAGACCGGCACCAGCCAAGAATGGCGCGACGCGTGGTTCGTCGGCTACTCGGCCGACTACATCACCGGCGTCTGGCTCGGCAACGACGACAACACGTCGATGAAGAAGGTCGTCGGCGGCAGCCTGCCGGCCAGCATCTGGAAAGCCTACATGCTGGCCGCCCACCGCAATGTCGCGGTCCACAACTTACCCGGCGTCGACATGTACGGCAGCTCCGATGCCTACGCGCATAACGAGCCCGACAATCCCTGGGTCGAACGCGACGGCGAATACACCGACCGCCGCGTGCCCGACGACCGCCCCGGCGTGATCGAAGACTTCTTCGACAGCATCTTCGGCAACGACGAACCCCGCACGCAGGCTCCCCTGCCGCCGCCTCCGGCGCCGCGCTACGTCCCACAATCGAATCAACCGCCTGAGGATGAGGACGGCGCGGCGTCTGCGTTGGCCTCAACCGCTCCGTCCTCATCCTCAGGCGGTTGATTCGATTGTGGGACGTAG
>JABFRX010000232.1 GCA_013140995.1 Alphaproteobacteria bacterium
GCCCATGGAGGCTACGATCGGCATCAGCACCGCGAGCGCGACGACCTCCACCAGCGACGCCTCGAAGAAGCCGATGACGATCGACGCCAAAATAGCCGTCAGCAGGTTCACGAACAGCCACGAGAACCGCAGCCACGTCACCTTCCGGATCGGTGCCGACAGGCTTTCGTCTTCCTGCACGCCGCCCAGTGCAAGCACTTCGCTTTGGTGCATCTCTTTCAGAATCTCGACGACCGAGCCCGCACTCAAGAGCCCGACCAGCCGCCCGCGGTCGTCCGTCACCGGCGCGGACGTCAGATGGTAATGTTCGAACAGATACGCAAACGACGTCTGATCCGTCGTCGCCGGAATGACCTTCATCTCGTCCGTCGCGATGTCGGCCAACCGCGCCGAACGCGGCGAACGCAGCAGCCTCGACAGCGGTACAAACCCGAGCGGTTTCTGATCCGCGTCGACGAGGTAGATTTCCTGATAGTCTTCCGGCGAGTCCGGTGCGGCGAGCTGCGTCAACGCTTCCGCGACGGTCAGAAGCGGAGAGAACGCCACGAACTCGCGGTGCATCAACCGCCCGGCGGAACCTTCCTCAAACAGCAGCGCGTCGACGACCTCGGCCCGGTCTTCGATCGGCACCTGAGCCAGTACTTCGCGCTTCTCGGCGTCCTCTAGGTCTTCGATGACGTAGGCCGCGTCTTCGACGTCGAGTTCCTTGACCGCCTCGGCGACGGTCTTCGTGCCCAGCGCGCGCACCAACTCCGTGCGCAAGTCCTCGTCCAGCTCGGCCAGAATCTCCGGATCGAAATCGGTGCCAAGCTGCGTCACCATCGCGCGTCGGCTGGCCGGCGGCATCGCGCCCAAAAGAGACGCCACGTCCGCCGGATGCAACGGCCAAATCAGTTCCTTGATGGCAGCCGCATCGCCCGAAGCCGTCGCCTCCACGACCGCGCGCAAAAGCTCCGGCGTCAGAACCACCGGCTCAGCAGTCCGGGTGTCGTTGATCGTTTCAGACATCGCCGCGTTCAGCTGTTAGCGCCTCGCCCGCTGGTGGGAGAAGCAGGTGGGCCGCGCAGCGGCAGGACCGATGAGAGAAGCAATGGTGCGGTCAAGAAGACTCGAACTTCCACGGGTCGCCCCGCTACCACCTCAAGGTAGTGCGTCTACCAATTCCGCCATGACCGCGCCGGTAGGGGCGCGCATGTAACAGATAGAGCCCCCCTTGTGAAGGCCACCCCCCGCCAACGAAAAGGGGCGGATTTCCCGCCCCTTTGCCTGCCGCTTCCCGCGCTTCAATTCAGCGCCAATTTCAACCCGATCGACGCGCCATAGACGAGTTCGTCATCGTCGTCGCGGATGTTGGCGTCCGCGCCATTTGCGACCGTCTCGAAGTGCGAATCCGCACGCGTCGTCTCGTTGATCCAAAGCGCGGTTCCCGCGACAGTAATGGTCGCGTTTTCGGAAAGTTTGAGGTCGATCCGCGGGTTCACCTCGACGAACTGCGCAAACCCCGTGTCGTCGATGCTGTTCGCGTAGTCGAAGACGTTGCTGTTGTCCGAGCCGAAGGCGCGGTCGCGCGAGGCGAAGTTCGCCGCGAGCCCGCCCTTGATCGAGCCGCCGACGGCGACGTGCGAACCCAAGTCCCACATCCCCTGCAAGCCGACTTGCAAGCCAACCAGGTCGTTGTCCACGCCGATGTTGAAACGGTCGATGCCGTTATCAACGCCGCTGAAGTCGTTCGCTTCGTCATAGGCCACGCCGCTTAGATCCTCGCCGAAGTGGATGTAACGAACGCCTATCAGCAAATCGATGCCTTCCGCTGGGCCGGCAAGATGGCGCACCCAGTTCGCTTCAGCGCCCCAAAGGTCTCCCTCTTTAGAAAGCTCCAACGCATGCAGTTGTTGAGAATTTGCAGTGCCCGAGAACTCGCCGTAAGTGGTGCTCGTGTTGTTGCCGCCGACCCCGCCGAAGTCGAGGTTGGTTGCGAGGAACTGCTGATCGTCGAAGCGCACGCCGAAGGCCGAAGCTTGCCACGTGTGACCGAACGCGTCGAACTGCGCGGTGATGCGCAGACCGCCGCTATCGTCCAACTCCGCAACGTCGCTCGTGATAAGATTAAAGGCGCCACCGCCGTTCGACGTCGTCAGCGCTATGGCGTCGGCATCGTCCTTCACGAGGTAAAGGCCCTCGAGCATGAAGTACTGCCCGTTGTCCCCGGCCGCCCCGAACGCGGTAACTGCGCTCAACGACGACATCATCCCCGCCACCGCCAAAGCCTGCGGCCACAGTCGCAAGTTCACGTATTTCATCGCTTATTCCCCCCAAGTCTTCGCCAAGACCCGTTACCGGCTCGGCCGGACACATCGCAACGGCGCGTGCCGAAATACGGTCATCTAGGCTCGCTTCTAGGGAGAACTGTGGCACGTATGCCTCCCCTCACACGCGTAAAAGTTGCAGCTGCGTAGGGATCACGCGGGCGAAGCTAACTTGCAAGCAAGTCGCAAGTGCACTACATCAGTGCCGTCACGAAGCGAACCCACATGTACGTCTGCAACTGCAATGCACTGACCGAGAAACAAATCCGCGAGGCGATCGCGAAACGCCCGCGCGACGCGGACGCGGTCTATCGCTACTATGATTGTCAACCGCAATGCGGGCGTTGTGTGTGCGAAGTTCGCGAGATGCTGAAGCAAGCGCGCGAGGCCAAAGCCGCAGCCTAGGAACGCCTGCCCCAACCGCAAGAGGGGACATTATGAAGGGCGCGAAGGACGTGATCGCGGAACTGAACCGCACGCTCACCAACGAACTGACCGCGATCAATCAATATTTCCTGCACGCGCGCATGTACGAAAGCTGGGGCTTCGGCAAGCTCGGCAAGAAAACGTACGAAGAGTCGATCGGGGAGATGAAGCACGCCGATAAGCTGGTGAAGCGCGTGCTGCTGCTCGAAGGCTTGCCAAACTTGTCCGACCTCCACAAGCTTGTGCTCGGCGAAACCGTGCCGGAGTGCCTGGCTGGCGATCTTTCCGTCGAACGCCGCGGCCGCGAGGGTCTGATCAAAGGGATCGAACTCTGCGAGAACAAGAAAGACTACGTTTCCCGCGACCTCCTGCGCGAAATCCTCGAGGACACCGAAGAACACATCGACTACCTCGAAACCCAACTCGAACTGATCGAAGCGATGGGCCTGCAGAACTATCTGCAGTCGCAGGCACAGTGAGAATGGAATGCAGAAAACAGGGATCAAAGCGCGCGTTCTGATCCCTGTATTCCGTTATCTGTCTTCCGAAAACGCGAAGCGCCGGGTGTTTCCACCCGGCGCTCGCTCACACACTCAAGTGCGTGTTAGATGTACCGCACGTCCATCACGCGGCCCGTGTACGGGTTCACCCGCAGCATCACCGGCCGGCCGCGCTGGTTGAACGCGAAGGCCCGCAGGCCCCAGCCCCGATGCGCCTGCCGCAACCCACGCACGCCGTAGAAGCCTTGACGCTCCAGCACGCGGACGAGGCGCCAGTGGTTCAACGGCTGATGCGACTGGTACTGGTTGTGATAGTTGCCGTAGCCCCAACCGCGCTCCCAGCGATCGAAATTGCCGAAATGGAGCCGGAAGTCGAAGTTCCGGTTGAACCGGCGGTCGCCGTCGAAGCGGTGATCGTCGTACCCACGCCCGCCGCCGAAACGCCCATCGTCGTACCCGCGCTCGCCACCGAAGCGGTCGTCGTTGAAGCGGTCGTCATCTAACCGGCGGTCGCCATACTGCCCGCCCTGCGGGTTCTGGTTCCACTGACCGTTGCCCGGCCCGCCGCTACGCGGACCCTGGTTCCACTGGCCCTGACCGGGCTGCGGGTTCTGCGGGCCATTGTATTGCTGATTGTAGCCGGGGCCCTGATAGCCGGGACCCTGCGGGCCCTGTTGCGGTGCATGGTCGGCGAGCGCAGCGGCCGAACCCAAAAGGCTGATCGACAAAGCGGTGAGTGCAGTCGTTGCAAGTTTACGCATTTGAGTTCGTCTCCACGTCGTTGAAAGGGGGAACATCCAACCCTTGGGACGGAAGATAGGGCCGCCCCCCTGAACGAAAGAGCGGGTAGGCCATTCACCGGCTATTCACCGCGGCGGAATCGCGCCGTTTCTGGATGAACGAACGGCAACGGCGCATCACGCTTGTGTTGGCGCGACAGCGCAAAAGCGAAAGCCTCGAAGGCTGGTACTCGCCTTCGAGGCAAGCTTCGTCGCTTCTCTACGTCGGTGGTGGCGGCGGCGGCGGCGCACACGTTGGCGCGTTGACCGACTTGTTCAGAACGATCGGTGCCGGTACGCAAGCGCCCGCACGTTGCGCATCGATCGACTGGAACAGGTGGAACAGCGCGCTGTCGGGATCTTGCTTACGATGACGATCCTTCAGGCTCGCGTCAGGCCCGAAATAGTAGGTGAGGCCGCCCATTACACTGTCGAAGTCGTCGTCGCCCACCGCCCCTTCGACGCGCAGCGCCAAGCCGGGCAGCGCATCGGCGCCGATCAGCCACTCCGCGTGCGCGCGGCCGATTGCCGACTCGTCGTCGAAGTTCCCGCCCACGCTCAGCGCAAAGTTGTCGGACGCATACCAGCGAAGCTCCGCCCCGCCAAACGCGCTGTCGTCGATCAAGTCGGCGAACTGGTAACCGCCGTGGAAAAGCAGCGTCACCTGATCGAGATAGAACTCGACCTCGCCGCCGATCCGCGTGACCTCAAGACCAAAGTCGTCTTCATGCGCGTAGGCCGCAAACAACCCCGCGAGATAACTATCAGGATCGCGCTTGAACACGTGCGCCGCCAGGCCCCACGACGAGTCGTCGTCGAAGCCGGAAGCGCCGACTTCACCCTGAAAACCCCACGATGGCCCAAGCGGCGCCGTCAACGCGGCGACACCCGACCACGCACCTTCGTCCATGATCGAACCGCCGGTCGCGGTAACCTTCAAATTCGTCGCCGACACCGCCGGACCGTCCGCCAACGCCGGCACCGCCAAGCAAACAAACGCCGCTGCCGCCAAAGGCGTGCGCAAGCCAAAAACAAACCGCATAGAACATCCCCTCGTAACCGGGCGCATGAACGCAATCGCCCGCGAGTCGCAGGATGCCGAAAGCGCGGACTCCCGCGCCATCCCGCGAATATGGGAGTTAGACGAACGCTGTGACGCGTGTCACGGCTAACCGGACAGGCTCTGTGCCCCTGCGCCAAGCCTGAGCCAGCTATCGCCCGCCGCTTCCGCGCTGCGGCGCGAGGGATCATGGCGCGCGATGAGCACGTTAATCGAAACGATCTCTTCCAAGCCGCTCTTGCGCAGCGGCGAAAGCTCGCCGGTCCGCTCGTCGATCTCGAAGATCTCAAGCCCCGCCGCGTGCAAGCGATCGACCCAACCCGCAGCCGACAATCCCGTGCGCCGGATATGCGCAGGCTCGAAGTCCATCAGCACGATCACGTTCGGGTTCTTCGCGAACGTCGCCTTCATGCCC
>JABFRX010000109.1 GCA_013140995.1 Alphaproteobacteria bacterium
CAACAACACGTCGCCCAGCCGCAACGACACACGACTCAGCTTCTGCGAGATCGGCTTGCCACCGCGGTTGATTGCGAGCACCAAAAGGCCGTAGCGGTTCTTGAACTCCGCGCTGCTTAGCGTCGCGCCGATCAGCCGCGCACCCGGCAACAGCGTCCCTTCTACGATCGTTTGTTCCTCGGGCTTTGTATCATCGTCAGCGTGGTGTGCGTCGGCGCGCAGTTCGACGCCCGGCACTTCTTTGATCTTGAGGACATCGGCCCGCTTGCCGGTGACGCGCAAATCGTCACCCGCTTTAAGCACCACGTCGTCCGCCGGTTCGACGGTTTCGTCGCGCACCACTTCGACGACTTTAAGTCCGGAGTCCTCACCCAGGCGCGTTTCGCCGACCTTTTTGTCGATCAGGTCGGAGCCGGGCATAACCACAAGCTCGGCGTGATAGTCGCGTTCGCCCACGTTATCGGCCGCCGCCGCTTGCGAGCGTTCCGGCATCAAGCGCACGCCCACGAACCACATGTAGAGCAGGCCTAGAACGGCGATCGGAATGCCTACCGGCGCCAGCTCGAACATGCCCATCGGCTCCATCTTCTGGCGTGCCATAAGATCGCTGATGACTACGTTGGTCGAAGTGCTGATGAGCGTGACGGAACTCGTGACGATCGACGCGAATGCAACGGGAAGGAGGTATTTCGAGGGGCTGACGCCCGACTTGGCGGCGAACCCTAAGACGATCGGGATAAAGAACGCGGTTGCCGCGGTGTTACTGATGAAAGCCGACAGGAGCGCGACCGCGAGCATTATCGCGGGCAGCATGTGGGCTTCGTTGCGGCCAATTTTTTCAACCAGCTTGCGGCCTGCGAGGTCGACGACGCCGCATTGGCTAAGGCCCGCCGTCATGATCAGCAGCCCTAAGATCATCAGCACGGTGTCGCTTGCGAAGCCGGCGTAGGCTTGTTGCGGCGTAAGCAGGCCCGACAGGACAAGAACGATCATGACGCCAAGGGCAACGACGTCGGCGGGGATCTTGTCCCATGCGAACAAGGCAACCGTGACGCCGAGAACCGACAGGCACAGTGCGATCTCAAAGGTCATGGCGATTCCGGAGGTGCTGACGCGCCGATCTTGCCGGGCAGCACGGTCTCAACGTCGATGAGGATGTAGGCCGGTTTCACGGGTGTTCCTTCGGTGGAGGGCGTCCCAGACAGAGCAGCTAGAACTTGAACGGTGCCGCCATCTCGGCGTCGTTCAACGCGATCGCTGAGGCGGGGCCGGTGTCTTTGAGGATTTGTTTGGCGATGATGGCGCTTACCGGACCTAGCACGGTGAAGTGGCTTGCGCGGGAGACGAGGTGGAAGCGGACGTTCGGGTTCGTGTTGGCGGCTTGCGGCGAAGGCCTTTGCGTTGCCGTCTTCGCCTTCGATGATGAACGCCGGCGTGGCGATGGCGCTCAGGAAACGGATGGGCGCGCGGCGGTCGAGGTCCTCTTGGGAGGCCACTTGGACGCCGAGCGCCGCCATGTAGGTTCGGCTCGGTGTTGCCATCGGGCCGAAGGCGAAGGCGGCGCGGAACTGCGTTGTCGCCGCCATCGTGAGCAGCGTCAGCGTGCCGCCGGTCGAGTGGCCGCCGAGATAAATGCGTGCTGGGTCGACGTAAGGTTGACGCGCGAGGTAGTCGCCGGCGGCTTTCACATCTTCGACTTCGCCGTAGAGGCCTTCGCGTTCGCCCGGGTTGTCGTTGCCGCCGCGCAGCGAGATCACCATCAGCACGATGCCGGCTTTGCGGAACGCGGAGGCGGTTTGATCGTTCTTCGGCTCCTGCTCGCTCCACATGTCGCCGATCGCGGCGCTGTCGCCGCCGGTGATCCAGACGATCGCGGGGTGTTTGGCGCTGCCTTTCGGCGGCAGCGAGAGATAGGCCGCGAGATCGCCGGGCGGTGCGGGATAGCGGACGAGATTGAACGTGCCCGGTGGCGGCGTTTGCGGCGCGTCGCCGGACTCACTGCGCCCGGTGACGCCCGCGTCGTGGCCGCGGCGCGCGTCGGCCAGCGAATGGCCTGCGGTGTGGGCCGTGGTGAGGGCGGCTAGGAGAGCGGCGAGGACTATGAGGCGGTGCATTCCGTTACCAGTCTCTCTTTCTGATTTCGAGGAGGTGTTGCTCTTCGATGCGGCGGCGCCAGGTGGCGACGTCGCCGAAGTCGGTCGGGCCCGTACTGCGGTGGACGAGAAGCGGGCGGATCACGAGCAGGTAGTACAGTGTCCCCGTGAGTGCGCCGCCCAGGTGCGCGCCGTGACCGATGGGCAGGCCGCCGCCCTCCGTCTGTGCGACCAGGCCTACGACGTCGAGGCCGACGAAGACGGCGGCGCCCACGAGTGCCGGCATCGGGATGATGCCGAGCAGCAAGAGGCGCGCCTCCGGGTAGAGAAACGCGAAGAGCAGGATCACGCCCGAGATCGCGCCCGACGCGCCGAGCGCGGGAAGCTCGGGGTGGCCTAGCAGGAACGCCGACACCGCCGCGTGGCCCAACGAGGCAACGATCGCGGCGGCTAGGTAGAAACCAAGGAAGCGGCGCGACCCGATCGTCTTCTCAACGATGGGGCCGAACGTGGCAAGAACGTACATGTTCAGGAAGAAGTGAATGAAGAGCAGGTGCGAGAATTCGGACGCCAACAGCGTCCACCAGCGCCCGGCCCTCAGCGCATCGGCGCTGACGAGGAAGTTGTCCAGCATGAACGGGCTTTGGCCGAGCCAAATCCAGAGCGCGAAAACGGCGCCATTGATCATCAGGAACGCGAGGACGACGGGGCTCATGCGCGGAGACTGTAGCGCGGCCGAGACTGTTGCGCACGGTCTCAATGGCGTGACCGGAGCTTGAGGGATCGCCTCTACGTGATTAATGTGGGAGGCTCGACAGTACGGTGGTGCAGTGCCATATTTGAGTGGTCATGAGTATCAAACGTACGATCGAATTGAGCGTTGATGTCGACGCCGCACTCAACGATGCGGCGGCCGCCGGTTCGCAGACACCGTCGGAATTGATCGAGTCCGCGCTCGTAAGTTTTCTTCGCGACACGGCTGAGCCGGTTGCGCCCGATGCTGCGCAGAGCCATTGAAGCCATCATCGACGGATGCGAGGCCCTTTCCACGTTTCCGGCGCGCGGACGACTGCGCGATGATGGGTCGCGGCAGCTCGTGATTCCGTTCGGCGTCAGCGCTTACATCGCGCGCTATCGCCTCGACGAGGAGCTGGATCAGGCTGTGATCTTGCGTACCCAGCATGCGCGCGAGCAAGAGCGCTAGACCCATGTCCTCCGCATCCGATCCCGAAACCGTTCTGTACCGCGTGTTTTCGCAGCGGTTTCCGACGGAGGATGCGTGTCTGGATCACCTGCTCGCCTTGCGCTACGGGCGGCGGGGGCCGTGTCCGAAGTGTGGGCGGGTGACGACGTTTCACCGGCTGAAGAAGGCCCCGGCTTATGTGTGCCAGTGGTGCGCGTACCATCTGCATCCCAAAGCGGGGACACCATTTGCGCGGACGCGCACGCCGCTGCAGGATTGGTTTTATGTGATGTTCCTCTTCTGCGTGGGGCATAAGCGGATGACGGCGCGCGAGGTGCAGCGGCAGCTCGCGGTGACGTACAAGACCGCGTGGCGGATCGCGCGGGAGATTAAGGTGCATATGGCGATGTGACTTTCGTGCACTTGCGGGGTGTGAGACACGCAGCCATAGTTGTCGCATGAGGTCAGAGGGATTCCCTCCGCATGTGCTGTGTTATTCGCTAGTTGATGTTCGGCTGCTGCTCGTTTGAGCCCGTTTGGGTTCGCGAGTGTTTGCGTGCGCTCTTCTCATTTTCACGGCAGGTTTATGGCTTACTTGGCGAACGGCGCGGTCAACCGCGTCAATGTGCACTATGCGATTCAGGCGTTTGCATCGGCGGGGGCGGGGACGTTCTTGCTCGTCTATTTCGTGAAGGCGGGCCTTTCTACGGCGGAGGCTTTGCTTGTGCTTGCGTTGATCGTTCTAGGGCGGTTCGTTTCGCGGCCGTTGGTGTTGCCGGTTGCGAAGCGGTTTGGGCTGAAGGCGACGTTGATCGTTGGGACGTTGTTGCTAGCCGCGCAGTATCCGGTGTCGGGGTGGATCGACGGGGTGTCGGTGGCGCTCGTTCTGCGCTGCGTGTTTTCGGCGGTGGGCGATGCATTCTATTGGACGAGTTATCACGCGTATTTCGCGTCGCTGGGTGATGCCGAATACCGCGGCCATCAGATCGGCGCCCGCGAGGCGATTGTCGCGTTGATCGGGATCGTAGCGCCGGTTGTGGGAACGTGGGGGCTGGTCACGTTTGGGCCGCTCGTCACGTTTGCGGTGGCGGGTGTCGTGCAGGCGTTGGCCGTGGTGCCGTTGCTTGCTGTGCCGGCCGTCGCTGTGAAGGCGGAGGCGCCGGGTGCGTTTGAGCAGGCGCTGGGCGGCGCGCGCATCTTTGCCGTGCACGGGTGGTTGACGGGCGCGTTCATTTTGGTGTGGTGGTTCGCGCTCTTCGTGGCGCTCGACAAGAGCTATGCCTCGTTCGGCGGGGCGATGACTCTGGCCGCGATCGCAGGCGCGGTGGGCGGGATGTTGCTCGGAAAGGGGATCGACGCCGGGCATGGCGCGCGGGCGGTCTTGTTCGTGTTTGCCGGGATGGCGGCGGCGATCCTGTTGCGGGGTACGAGCCTCGATACGCCGGCGGTGGCGATTGCAGCGAACGTGTTCGGCGTGTTTGCGATGTGCTTCTACGTGCCGACGCTGATGACGGCGGTTTACAATTTGGCTAAGGCGTCGCCGTGTCCGCTGCGCTTTCATATGGCGACGGAGAGCGGGTGGGATGCCGGGTGCTTTAGCGTTTGCTTGATCGCGGCGGGGTTTGCCTATGCTGGCGTTTCGCTTGGGGTTGCGGTTTTGCTCGCGCTGCCGGCGGTGGCGGCGATGGGATTCATGTTGCGGCGACACTATGCGGCGGCGTGAAGAGCGGTTTCACGCCAAGGCGCCAAGCCGCCAAGAAGAAGTCTCACACGAAGCAACGAAGTAACGAAGATGAGGCAGTCTTGTGCGCGAAGCGCCTTTGATGCGGTTGCGCGCCTGCGGGGCGCGGTTGGCCACCCTTCGTTGCTTCGTGTGAGTTCTACTTTGCGGCTTTGCGTCTTGGCGTGGGTTTCTTTTTCGATGCGCGTTTGGGAGCAACGGCGGTTGGCGGTTCGGCTTTCGGCGCCATGCTGGCCAGGAGGCGGTCGAAGCGGGCCATGGCTTCTTGGGGGCGGCGGCCGGGGAGGGGTTTCTTTTTCAATGGGTTCGCTCCACAGCGGGGGCTTCGGCGGACAAACTGTGCATTAATTGTTCTACGTTGTCGAAGGGGATATTTTTCTTAGGCTCTTGTGGGAACTAATGCCGAACTTGTGTCTTAAAACTGTTTAATTTCAATATCTTAATCACGTATTGCGAAAAGA
>JABFRX010000138.1 GCA_013140995.1 Alphaproteobacteria bacterium
GTACATAAGGACATTGCCGCGCTCTACGGCTGGCAGTTCGTGGAGAGCGGCCTGACGCTCATCGTCGAGTGCGACGGGTGCGGGCGCGTGAGCGAGTGGCCGCCCCGCTTGGTGAAGCGCAACTTCGCAAAACTTGGGCGCAAGCGCATGCCCGACATCGCCTCGCGCATGCGCTGCGCCAAATGCCGAAGCAACTGGGTGAAGGTCAGCGGCAAACGCGAACCGGCGCGCTGAGGCGGGGGCGCCACTGAGCTCGCGAAGGCTTCCTCAGCGCGCCCTCGCGCGGCGGGTAATCAGTACAGCCTCGTCGCATCGCCGCCGCCGATGAGCAGCGTGGTGCCGTTGATGAAACTGGATTCGCCCGAAAGCAAAAACGCGACCGCGTCGGCGACTTCGTCGGATTCGCCCACGCGGTTCATCGCGGAGTGCCGGCTGATCGTGCGGCGTATCAGTTCGGGTGCCGCCTCGATGTAGGGATCGACCATTTCGGAATGCGTATGGCCTGGGCAAACTGCGTTCACGCGTATGTTCTTGGCGCCGTAATCGATCGCCGCAGTCCTCGTGAGGCCGACGACGCCGAACTTGCTCGCGCAATAGGCGGCGTGGCCGAGGTCGCTGGGCGTCAGTCCGTACATCGACGACATGTTGACGATCGCGCCGCCGCCCCGTGCGAGCATCGCCGGGATTTGATACTTCATGCACACAAAGACGGCGCGAAGGTTCGTGTTGATCGCCTCGTCCCACCCGGCCTCTTCGATGTCGGCGATCGGCGTCAACGTCGGCCCCGTGATGCCCGCATTGTTGAACGCGCCGTCAAGACCGCCGAAGCGCTCGGTCGCAGCCGCAACCAAGGCCTTGATGTCGACGGTCTTGGTCACGTCCGTCTGAACGAACAATCCTTCGCCGCCCGCAGCCTCGATCTCGCGCAACACACTCTCGCCTTTGTCGCGGCGCCGGGCCGCGAGAACAACCTTCGCGCCTTCGGCCGCAAGCCGGCGCGCCGCCGCTGCACCAAGCCCCGAACTCGCCCCCGTCACAATAATGACCTTGTTCTTCAAGCCCTTCATGCTGTTCCTTTCGGCTGGCTGATGGAATCTGCTGTTCTAAAGACGCGTGGACTAGAACTTCTCCCCCACCATCGACTCGCTCTTGGCCCACAGCGCCTTCGCGCGCTCGCCGTCGATCGCGTAGGGGCGCACGCCGTCGCGCAGGTTGGGGTCGGCGTTCAGGTGAGCAACGTGGCAGTCCTCGCAGTAGCGTCCGCCCACCGCATCGGCATCGGCGACGAAGCCCGCCCACACGCTGGTCGCGGCCCCTTGCGGGATCGTCTTGAACGCGAACGGCGGCGCACCGGCCGGGCGGCTTTGGTTGATCGACGCCATCATCTGTTGGATCAACTCCGGCGTCATGTGCCGGCCGAGTTCGGTTTGAATGCCGCCGGGATGCACGGCGGTCGCGCGCACGCCCCGCGCCTTGTGGCGGCGGTCGAACTCCACCGCGAACAGCGCGTTCGCCGTCTTCGAGCGGCCATAGGCGACGAACGGCGCGTAAGGCCCGCGCTCGAAATTCGGATCGTCGAGGTCCACGTCGGCAAAGCGATGGCCGGCCGACGACAGATTCACCAGCCGCCCGCCCGTCTTGATCAGCGACGCGATCCGGTTGACGAACACAAAGTGGCCGAGGTGGTTCGTGCCGAACTGCGTTTCGAAGCCGTCCGCGGTCTGGCCCTTCGGCGTCGCCATCACACCCGCATTTGCGATGACGGCGTCGAACGGCCGCCCGTCCTTCACGAGCCGGTCGGCGGCCGCGCGCACGCTTTTCAACGACGCAAGGTCGAGCTCGATGAGTTCCAGCGTCGCGCCGCCTTTGGCCGCCGCGCGCACCTCAGCGGTCGCGTCGCGCGCCTTACCAAGATCGCGCGCCGCACCAACAACGCAAGCCCCGTGCGCAACCAGAGCCCGCGCCGTCTCCACGCCAAGCCCCGCCGACACGCCGGTGACGAGCACCCGTTTGCCGGAAAGATCGACGCCGGCAAGAACATCGTCAGTGGTGGATTTCGCGTTGAAGGTCATCATGGGGCGCTCCATTGTGAGGGTGGAGCCCATGATGCGGCGGATGGTGGCCGATGTCGAATGATGATGCGTTTAGGAAGTGCAAAGGCCACCCTCATCGGGCAGCCTCCGCGAATACTTCGAAACTCAGCGCCCTTAATCCAACTCGCTAAACACCCCCGCCGCGCGCAGCGGTGTTGACGGCGTGTCCAGCGCCGCGCCGTTGCGGTCGTTTTCTTTCAGGCTGTTCGTGCCGAAGAGGTACGAGAACGAGACCGCGACCGTGCTGACGTCGCCGTCGTCGCCTTCGGTCGTCGCGTCGTAGTTGCCGCTGCGATAGGAAAGCGCGCCGTAGACCGGTGCGTCGGCAAGCCGCGCTTGCACCGACAAGCCCCATTCGAACGCTTCGCCGTCGTCGTCGCCGTCGATCACGTTGCTGCCTTCGACATAGGCGATCTCGGCTTCAAGCTTCACGTCGCTGGCAAAGAAATAGCGGGCGACGCCGCGCAGCAAGTATGCGTCGTCGTCCAGTCCTTCGTCGTCGCCGCCGTTGTACTCGCTGATGTCGAGGAAAGCTGCTTGGGCACCAAGCGTGATATCGTCGAGCCAGAACATGCCTTCGAGCCCCACCCATCCGCCGGACCACGTCTCTTCGTCCGTCGGACTGCCGCTGCCGTAGCCGGCGAACACACCGACGAGCCCGCTGCCCGGCATGCGGTACGAGATATGCCCGCCCACGCCCTGCATGCCGGAATATTGATCGGACTCGCTGCTGGCCGTCACCTGTTCGCCCAGAACGTCGAACTGCGCCGACCATTCTTTGCCAAGCGCGACGGCAAGCGAAGCCGAACCGTTGATGGAAAGAGTGGTCGAATCGTCGCCGTCCGTCGTCTCATAGTCGAAATAGCCGCCGCCCACCGTAAAGGTACCGGTGACGTCTTTGCTTTGAATGCCGTCCGCAAAGGCAGGCATGGCCGTCGTGCCAAGCAGCGCCGCAGTGAACGCAGCGCGTAGTCCGGGTGTCATATCGTGGGTGCTCCTGAAAGGGCCGCCGGTGCAGGCCGCCGTTGAACTTTTCGCCGCGCTGCTGAGCCTTCAGCGCATGAGGGGATGTTCGGAGCGTTGCGGTTAATGAGAGCATAACGGCGTGCGGCGCGCCGCGCGTATGTGGAGTAGGCGCAACAGAAGAGAGAAGTGGGGTCGGAGTGGAGAATGCCGCAACAATATGTCCCCATAACTGAAGCGCTCGGGGTTCCCTCATCCCGTTCTCACTGTTCAGAGCAATGTTGCCCTTCTCCCGCCCAAGGGCGCTGACGAGACGACGCACCCGCCGACTCGGGCGGCTCGCCGAAGCCCACAGGCGAAGGCGGACTGACTTAGCGGCCCGCGCCGCCAAAACCGCCTAAGGATCGCCTGACTTTAGCCGTTGCCGCCGGTCTCCGCTTGGCCGTTGCTGGCAGAAGGCATACACTTATGGCGTCATGCGACCCGGACGGAGGCTCTGCCCCAATGCCTGACGTCACGCTGCGCTTCGCGCAAGCTTTGGACCACGTTCGTAGCGAACCGCAAATTGCCCAACTCTGGGTGGCGATGAAGGGTTTCGCCGAGCATCTCGGTTACACGCATCTGGCCGGCGTCGATGCAGCGCGCCTCGCTGGCGGCGCGATGGACGCCACTTTCTACACCGACGCCCCCGCAATCTCGGCGCAGATCGACCGCGCTTATACCTACGCCTCCGCGCCGTTCGTGCAGCGCGCGCTAAGTTCGCCGGAGACGTTCTTGATCTCCGATTTGCGCAACGATCCGAAAACGCGCGGGCCCTGGATGGACGTCATGGCCGATACCGTGAAGCACGGCGACGGCTTGATCGTACCTGTTTACGACGGGGACGAACCCGTGGCGGGTTTCATCTTCGGTGGCGAGAAGCCTGACGTCACGGTTTTCGCAAGGGCGATGCTTCAGGTGCTGTCCCACGCCGCCTTCGCCCGCTATCGCACATTAAAATACACCAAGCGCCCGTTCACGCCGCATGCGCTGACCGTGCGGGAAATCCAGTGCCTGCGTGCCGCAGCCTCGGGCCGCAACGACGCGCAGGTCGGAGCCGACCTCGGCATCTCCTCGCGCACCGTCCGCTTCCACATGGACGGCGCAAAAGGCAAGCTGAAAGCGAACACCCGCGTCCAAGCGATCGCCAAAGCGCTGCAGGAAAAAATCATCTGGGTCTAGCTGCGGCAACGAAGGCGTCGGCCGCACGTTCGACGCACCCTTCTCCTTCGCCGCACGAAAATCAAACCCGCACGACCTTTCCCGGGTTCATGATCCCCTTGGGGTCGAGCGCGCGTTTCACCGCGCGCATTGTCTCCAGCGCCACGGGACTCTTGTAGCGCACGATCTCATCGACTTTCGCTTGGCCGATACCGTGCTCGGCGCTGATCGAGCCGCCGAACGCGTGCACGATGTCGTGCACGATGCGGTTGACCTCGTCGGTGCGCGCAACGAACACCGCCTTGTCGGAGCCCACCGGTTGGCTGATGTTGAAGTGAATGTTGCCGTCACCCAGATGCCCGAACGGCACGGGCCGCGCACCAGGCACGGCGGCAATCACCGCACGCGAAGCCTCCGCGATGAAGCGCGGGATCGCCGAGATCGGCACGGAGACATCGTGCTTGATGCTGCCGCCCTCCGGCTTCTGCGCCTCGGAAAGCGAGTCGCGGACCCGCCACAACGCCTCGCGTTGCGCCAGCGATTGCGCGACAACGCCGTCGACGATCAGCCCCGCGCTCGCGGCATCGGTCAGCAACCCTTGCGCCGCACCGACTTGCGACGCCGCGAACAGCGACACGTCGATCAGCACGTACCACGGATAGGCGCGCCTGAGCGGATCGCGCGTCGCGGACATGTGCCTGACGACGAATTCAATGCCGTTACGCGGCATCAGTTCGAACGCCGTCACGCTGGCACTCTGCGCGCGCACAAAGTTGAGCAGCGCCAGCGCCTTATCGATGCTCTCAACTGCAACGATTGCCGTCTCGATCTCGGCCGGTTTCGGGAACAACTTCAGCACCGCGCCGGTGACGACACCAAGCGTCCCCTCCGCGCCGATGAACAGCTGCTTCAAATCGTAGCCGGTGTTGTCTTTGTGCAGCGCGCTGAGGCCGTTCCAAACCTCACCAGACGGCAGCACCGCTTCAAGCCCGAGCACCAGTTCGCGCATGTTGCCGTAAGCGAGCACGCCGGTGCCGCCCGCATTCGTGGAGATGAGCCCGCCGATCGTCGCCGATCCTTCCGAGGCAAGACTGAGCGGAAACAGCCGCTCCTCTTGATCCGCCGCCGCCTGCACGTCCGCCAAGATGCAGCCCGCATCGACGGTCATCGTATTGGCCATCGCATCGACGACGCGCACGCGCACAAGCCGGCTC
>JABFRX010000162.1 GCA_013140995.1 Alphaproteobacteria bacterium
ACCGGCAAGCACGTAGGGCACACCCTGCGTCGTCGCCAAGCGGCGCCCCGACGGCGTGACGACTTCGACTTTCGTGAACTTCGTGTGCGCGCGCCCCAGATTGCGCGCGTTCAGCACCAACCCCTTGTCGCCGCTTTGGGCTTCCCAGGCGAGTTGCGGTGCCGCGACGACCGGGGTGTTGACGAACACGGGGACGTTGAACTGCAAAAGGACGCGTATCGTGCGCGCCTCGTTGGTTGAGGGGTCGGGCAATTCGCTGGCAAACAAACGGAACGTGCGTTCAACGCCGGGTTTCGCATCGCCGCGCGCCATGATGCGCACTGTTTGCTTGCCGCCGGGTGGAATGCGCGCCATGGGCGGGCTGACCAGCACCGAGTCGGTCGGCGTCAGCACGTCCTTGCCGTCCTTCTGCTCCCAGATGAAGCCCTCAAGCTGAACGATGATCGGCACGGTGCCGCGATTGGCGAGGCTGAGCGTCGCCGAACCCGACTTTCCGTCGATGACAAGCTTTGTGGGAGCCACTTCGAGGCTTGCCGCAAACGCAGGCCCCGAGATCAACGCGGCAACCAAAGCTCCGCACAGGCGCAATACGCCTGCCCGAATCGAACGATGCATGGAGTCCCCTCGCGGATTAGTAGGTGACGGTGGCCGTCACCGTGTCGGTGTAGCTGCCGGCAGTCACGTATTGGCCGGTCGGGACGCGGCCGAACACCGTCAACGCTTGACCGCTACCGTTGCCGGTACCGGCTTGCGTGACCGTGCTGAGCGTGCCGTCCCCCCAGACCGTCGTGCGGCCGGCCGTGGTGTACATGGTGTAGCTCAGCGTGTTCGCGCCATTCGTCATGCGCCGCAAGGCAACCGTGGCGCCCGACCCTGTGCCGGCGTTGAGCGCGACGGTGTAGGGTGTCGTGTTTGAGCACGTGGTGGTGACGGTGCTGCTGGCGTCGTTCGGCGTGCCGGAACTGGCGTCGTAGTTGCCGAAGGCGAGGTTCGTTGCACTGACTGTGCAAACCGAAAGAACCGTCGCCGTGACTTGAAACGTCGTCGTGGCCGTGGCCGCGATGCCGATTGCCGGCGTCGCAAGCATGGCGGTCGCACAAGCAACGCCTAAGAGCCTGGATTTGTATTGACTGAACCCGCGCATGAATTTGTCTTCCGTCAACCAGTGAACCGTTGTGGTGACGGATTAATAAATACGCGAGTACGGTTACCCAGCGGTTAAGCCGCTGAGTAACCGATGATCAGGTGCGGATTGCGCCGCGTCTTAGTAGGTGACGGTCGCCGTGACGGTGTCGGCATAAGCGCCGGCGGTCACGAACTGACCCGTCGGGATACGGCCGAAAACCGTGAAGTTTTGCACGGCGCCGTTGCCGGTGCCCGCCTGCGTCGACGTGCCGGCCGTGCCGTCGGCCCAAACCGTCGTACGCCCCGCGGTCGTGTACATGCTGTAGTCGAGCGTGTTGCCGCCGTTGCTCATCCGGCGAACGTTCACCGTGGCGCCCGAACCGGTACCCGCATCAAGCGCAACCGTGTACGGCGAGCCGTTCGAGCACGTGACGCCGACAACGCTGCTGTTGTCGTTCGGCGCACCCGCGCTGGCGTCATAGTTGCCGAATGCAAGGTCGGTTGCACTGACCGTGCAAACCGAGATCACGGTCGCCGTGACCTGAAAAGTCGTCGTCGCCGTCGCGGCAATACCGACCGCCGGCATCGCCACGAACGCGGCCGCGCAGACAAAACCCATGAGCTTCGTTTTCATATTCTTCTCCCACCGGCCATTCTCAAGGATGGCGTGGGCGAAACCCTACACGTTCAGCATTACTCTCCCGTAAAACAGGGTCGGAGTAATAGCGCTCCGCTTGCAGATTGTGCAGGCAGAGCGCCGATTCCCGACGCAACCGCCAGGCCGATCGGTAAAAGGCGAGTAACGAGTGTTGCCGAACGGCTAAGAGAAAGTTGCCAATCAGCTAATTTCCTTGATCAGCGCTTGCGCCGGCATTGCGACTACGAACCCGTCATGACCTCCGATACGAACGCCTCCGCCCGCGCCTTCGTCTCCGTCATCAAAGTGCGATAAGCCGTCCGCAGTCGCGCGAGGCCGGAGGGCTGGGCCCAAAACTCTGCCGGCAGGCGGGGATCGCGGGCGATCACGTCGACCGCCATCCCGGAGAGTCTCTGCCGCGCGGCGAACACATCAGCATCCGTGCGAAGGGAGCGGGACTTCCGGGCGATGACCGCGGCAACATCATGCGCCTCGCGATCGAGGTGTTGGACTGCATAGAGCGCCTGTATCGCAGCAACACCAACAGTCCCCACATTCTGTCCCTGCACGCACCACGCGCCCCGGACAGCGTAGCCCTCAGCCTTCGCGCCCGCCCACGGCATCGGCCAAGCGGGTCTCAGCCAGACTTCCCTCCCCCAGGGCCTGAACCCGTCGAACCAAAGCGCCGCGCGCAGATTCTCGCGTTCAGCCCGGGCGGCAGGCATGCGCATCGCAAGGGAAAGCCACTCACCGTTCCATGGCGTGTCTGGCGGCTCTTCAAGCCGAGCTGCAATGCCTTCCACGATGCCTTGCCGCTTGTCCGTCAACGAATAAGCGGCACGCCGCACAGGCCCCTCACGCCGCACGATCCCCTCCGCCGCCAACCGGCTCAAATGGCTCTTCACGTTCGACGCCGAAACACCCAAAGGCCTAGCGAACGCAATCAACTGCGGCGCCGTCACCTGCCCAACCATCAGAATTAGGCCGAAAAGCTCGCTTCGCGTTCGAAGATTCATAGTTGCAGTTTCAATCACATGCGTACAATAATGCAACCATAAAACGGAGAGAAACGCCGATGCCAGCCAAACAGACCCACAAGAACTGTCAATCCTGCGGCATGCCGATGAAGCGAGATGAAAAGGGAGGCGGCACCGAAGCCGACGGCGCGAAGAGCGGCACGTATTGCTCGCACTGCTATCAGGATGGAAAGTTCACCTACCCCGATCTGACGATGGAACAGATGCAGGCGCGCGTGCAGGGCAAGCTGAAGGAATTCGGCATGCCGGGCTTCATCGCGAAAATGCTCTCAAGCAACATCCCCAAGCTGGAACGCTGGCGCCGCTGAAATTTAGAGCTCTTTAGTCAGCGCCTGCGCCGCCGCCGGCGCCCGCACCTTGGCGCCGGAAATGAAGTAGACGAACACATCGCGCTTCGCCTTCGCGGGTTTTTTGCCCAACAGCGGCAAATCGTCGGGCACGCCGCCAACCTCCCACGTCTTCGCCCGCGCCGCCCAAGCCTTGATGTCGACGGGCTTGTAGCCGGTCGCGATCTTCTCCTGCGTCCGCTGCAGACGCAGATACATGAAGTCGGACGTCGGATCGGCGATCAACGGATGCTTCTCGCTATCGACCAGCACGACAGACACACCGTACTTGCGCGCAAGCTCCACAAACTCCGGCACCGCAAACGTTGCATGCCGCGCCTCAACAGCATGGCGCAACTTCCGCCCCTTGATTTCTTTCGGCAGCATCTTGAAGAACGCCTCGACGTCCTTCGCATCGAACTTCTTGGCCGGCATGAACTGCCAGAACAACGGCCCGAGCCGGTCCCCCATGCCCAAAACACCGCTCGCGAAGAACTTCTCAAGCGCGGGCCCCGTCTCTGCCAAGACGCCCTTCCCCACCACCGACATCGGCCCCTTGACCGAGAACACGAACCCGTCCGGCACCTCCGCCGCCCACTTCGCAAACGTCTCCGCTGACGGCGTGCGGTAGAACGTGCCGTTGATCTCGATCGAGGTCAGCACGCGGGACGCGTAGTCGAGCTCCTTCGCCTGAGGATGCCCCTTCGGATAGAACGTCCCCCGCCATTCCGGGAAGTTCCACCCCCCGATCCCAGCCCTGATCATGCTTGGCCCTCGTCCCTTTATTTGGCCGAGAACCTTGCACAACCGCCCGGAACGGACCACATGTTTCCGCGCGTTTCCGCTGGGAGGAATTTCTGATGTCCGATGTCGTCGTCCGCACGCCTATGCAGTATCTCGATCGCGCGCTGTCCACCTTGCGCGAAATGGGGATCGTCCCCACGAACAAAGGCGAAGAAGCCCCGATCAACGCACTGCTGCAGCAGATTTCGGACCTCGACCAAGACCGCATCACGATCATCGCCCGCACGCTGAACCAGGCGTCGAACTTCAACGAAGTCGTGCGCGAACACGTGGCCGCGATGGAAGTCGGCGACCGCTACCGCCAGATCACCGAAGGCTTCAACTCGATCCGCGACGACGCCAAGGCGATGGTCGACCAAATCTCCGACGGCAAAGTCAGTATGTGGGAGCGCGCGACGAACTCGTGGATGAAGCTCACGCGCGGCGACGTCGCCGACCGCTTCGACAAGATCCGCCAGATTTACATCAACGTCACGAAGGAAACGAAGAACCAGATCCAGCGCGAAGCGGCCATTCTGGAATCCTACCGCGATTTCCGTGGCGCCTTGAAGCAATCCGAGGTGATGGCGCTCGAAGTCCTGAAAAAGGCCGAGTGGAAACTCGATGAGGCAAAAAAGAAGCTGACCGAAGCGGCCAACGCCGTCGCAACCTTCGCCGGCACAGAGCCAGCCGAACGCGCGAAACTCGAACTCATCCGCGACGAAGTCCTCCGCCAAACGCAGGACGAGGATAAGCGCTACCAGATTGCGAAGGACCTCTCCGACAATCTGACCATCGGCTACAACACGTCCGAAGTCATCATGGCACGCCTGATGCAGACGACGAGCGCGAAGGAACGCATCTACGCGCAAGCGGTTTCGTTCTTCTCGACGAACGACACGGTGCTCACCGCGCTCAAAGCCTCGTTCACCGGCATGTTCGGCCTGCACGAATCCACCGAAACCGTGAACGCGATGAAAGAAGGCGTCTCGAAGTCGATCGAGGTGCTCTCCGAAATCGGCGACAAAGTGCAAGAGGCAGCAGTGCGCGCCGGCTACGGCCCTACAATCCGCGCCGACGCGGTGAAGAAGCTCGTCGACAGCGTCGTGAACTTCCAAGAAAAGTCGCGCATCATCATCGAAGAAATGCGCAAACTCGCGACGCAAAACTCCGCCGAAATCCGCGACGCCGTCGAAGACGGCAAGCGGAGGCTCGCGTCGCTCGTCGCGCAAGGGAAAGCCTTTAACCTGTAATGTCCGGCGCCGCCGCGGTTCCTGCGAAACCGCAGACCCTCGACGAACTGATGCTCGCGATGGACGTGGTCGACACGATCCGCTTCCGCGAGCTTCTCGTCGAGCGCGAGCTCGGCCAAGGCGATCGCGACAAGGCGCTGCGCGACCGCCTGCGCGAAATTTACAAAAGCCAAGGCATCGAGGTCACCGACCGCGTCCTCGACGAAGGCATCAAGGCGCTCAAGGAAAGCCGCTTCGTCTACACCC
>JABFRX010000267.1 GCA_013140995.1 Alphaproteobacteria bacterium
AAGAACCCCGCGGGGACGTGCGTGGCGTGCGGCCGAGGTTCGGGCGCGGTTTCCTGCCTATGAGCGGTTCGATGGCGAGCGCGCCTATTTCGAGCCGGGCGCAGGGTTTGCCATGCCGGAGCGCGTGGTTGCGGCGCAGCTTTCGCGCGCAGAGGCTCTGGGGGCGAGAGTTCGGCTCAACACGCCTGTGGAGTCGATTGCGCCGGATGGCAGCGGCGTAGTGGTGCGGGCGGCCGGTGAGACGTTACGGGCGGCCAATGTCGTGCTGGCCGCGGGGGCGTGGCTACCGGGTTTCTTGGCGACGACGCACGCGCGGCAGCTGACGGTGACGCGCCAGACGCTGCATTGGTTCGCACCGCCTGCAGATGCGTCGGCCTATGCCCCGGAGCGGATGCCGGTGTTCATTTGGAACGATCTTTATGGCTTCCCCGTCGCGGTCCCCGGCGGCGGCGTGAAGATTGCGACGGAGGCACTCGATGCCGTGGTTGATCCGGACGCGGTTGCCCATGACGTTACGCTGGCGGAGATCGACCTCGTGACGCCCCGTGTTCGGGCGGCGTTTCCGCTGTTGGGTGCACACCTGCGCGGCGCGACTTGCCTCTACACCTCGACGCCGGATTTCAACTTTTGGGTTGGGCCGCATCCAGTGACGGCAAACGTGACGATCGTATCGGCGTGTTCGGGGCACGGGTTCAAGCACGCGGCGGCGGTGGGCGAGGCTATCGTTTCGCGGGTGCTCGGCGGAACCGGGATTGAGATCCCCGAGACTTGGGCGTCACTCAGCCAACGCGCGTGATTTCGACTTTCACGACGGGCTTCTTACCCCACGAGTCTTGAATCTCGCGGCGGACGGCGCGGCGGATTTCTTCGGCGGCGCGTGCTGCGTCGTCGAAGCGACGGACGCGGTCCTGCGCATCGCCGGCCGCTTGGCGCGCCGCCTCGACGATGGTCGCCGGCAACCCGGCGCAGATCACGACAGGATCGGCCGCGGGGCGGTCGCGCTGGTCGAGCACGATCGTGACGGCGACATAGCCTGCGAACGCGAGCGAGCGGCGTTCTTTCAGCGCGCTGTCGTCGCCGCGCGCGATGATCGTGCCGTCGAGATGCAAGCGGCCGTGCGGCGCTTCGTCGAAGATCGTAGGTTCGCCCGGCGCGAGACGGACCATGGACCCGTTCGGTGCGTGCAGCGCGGTTGGTACCTGCAGGCTTTTTGCGAAGCGTACGTGTTCCCTCAAATGGCGCTCTTCGCCGTGCACCGGCACCGCGATGCGCGGGCGGAGCCACGCGTACATATCGGCCAGTTCGTCGCGCGCGGGATGACCTGAGACATGAACGTCGTGATCTTCCGCGGAGATTACTTCTACGCCGCGCATCGCGAGGTCGTTTTGGAGTTGGTGGATCAAGCGTTCGTTCCCCGGGATCACGCGCGAAGAGAAGATGACGCTGTCGCCTGGCCCAAGAGAAACGTGCGGGTGGTCGCCGACGGCAATGCGGGAGAGCGCCGCGCGCGGCTCGCCCTGGCTGCCTGTACAAAGATAGAGGACCTTGTTTGCAGGCAAGTCCGACGCGGATTCTTCGTCGATCAACGAGGGCATGTCTTTCAGGTAGCCGGTCTCGATCGCGGCAGCCGCGATCTTGTGCATAGAGCGGCCGACGAGCGCGACGTGGCGGCCTGCTTTTTGTGCCGCGCGAACGACGGACTGCATGCGCGCGACGTTCGACGCGAACGCGGTCACCGCCACCCTGCCCTTGCAGCTCGCGATCACGGCTTCCAGGCGCGTTCCGACATCTGCTTCCGAGCCGGAGCGGCCGGGGACGAAGACGTTGGTGGAGTCGCAGATCGTGGCGAGCACACCTTCGTCGCCCAATTTGCGCAGCGCGTCGACATCGGTTTTGCGGCCGACGACGGGCTTCGGGTCGATCTTCCAATCGCCGGTGTGGAGTACGGTGCCAAGCGGCGTGCGGATCGCGATGCAGTTCGGTTCGGGGATCGAATGGGTGATGTCGATAAATTCGAGATGGAACGGCCCGAGCTTCAATTCGCCGCCAAGCGGCACGACGTGCAGCGGCACTTCGTCGAGGATGCCCTCTTCCTCAAGCTTGAGACGCACGAGGGCCGCGGTGAAGGGCGTGGCGTACACGGGAACTTTCAGGCGCGGCCAGAGGTGGCCGACGGCACCGATGTGGTCCTCGTGCGCGTGGGTGAGCACGATGCCGATGAGATTGCGCCGGTGCTCTTCGATGAAGCCGGGGTCGGGCATGATGACATCGACGCCTGGCGTATCGTCGCCGCCGAACATCACGCCGAGGTCGATCATGATCCACTGACGTTTGTTCGGCGGACCGTAGCCGTATAAATTCAGGTTCATGCCGATCTCGCCCGCGCCGCCGAGCGGCACGAAGATCAGCTCATCGTTGGCGCCGGGGTCGCGCTTGGTCATGCGAGCGGTTTGCGCGCGAGCGCCGCGTTGCGTTCGAAGATCAGGCGAAGGCCGCGAATGGTGAGGTCGTGGTCGACGTGTTCGATCGCGTTCGTGCTGTGTCGGAACAGGTGCGCAAGGCCACCTGTGCCGATCACCTTCATCGGGCGGCCATACTCGGCCTTGATGCGTGCGACCATGCCTTCGATCATGGCGATGTAGCCCCAGAAGACGCCGGATTGCATCGCGGGAATTGTGTCCTTGCCGATGACGGCTTGCGGGCGCTCGACTGCGATCCGCGGCAATTGGGCCGCAGCCATGTGCAGCGCTTCGAGCGACAGGTTTACGCCGGCCGCAATTATACCGCCCTCATAGCTGCCCTTGGGGCCGACGATATCGAACGTCGTCGCGGTGCCGAAGTCGATGAGGATGAGGTCGCCACCATACTCATTGTAGCCAGCAATCGCGTTGACGATGCGATCGGCGCCGACGGCGTTGGGGCGGTCGACGTTGATGTCGATGCCGAGGTCAACGCCGGCATCGCCGACGACGAGCGCTTCACGGTTAAAATACTTCGCGCAGAGGCGGCGGAGCGGGAACAACGCCTGTGGCACGACGGTTGCGATGATCGCCGCGTCGATCTCAGACGTCTTGATGCCTTCGAGCTGCAACAACTGCATCAGCCAGACGTAATATTCGTCGGCCGTGCGCGTGTCCTTCGTCGCGGCGCGATACTGTGCCCGGATCGTCTTGCCGTCGTGCACGGCGAACACGACATTCGTGTTGCCGGCATCGATTGCGAGCAGCATTCCGTTGTCTTTAGGCAAAGAACACCTCTCCCGCCGTGATCGCCCGCCGTGCGCCGGAAGGCAACAGTAGGCTCAACGCGCCGTCCGGCATCAGCGTTTCGAAGCGGCCGGTCAGCGTTTCGCTGGGTAGCCGCACTTCGAGCGGCTGGCCCAAGCCCGCCGCTACGCCGAGCCACGCATCCCGGATCGCCGCAAAGCCGCTCACACGCCAGGTACGAAATCGAGTTTCCCAGGCTTCCGCAAGCGCGGCGAGAGCTTCGGCGGGGCTTGGCGCGGGGCCGTGGGCGCCTACGAATGTTGCGGGGTAATGAGCTGTGGCGGGCGCGTGAATCAGGTTAACGCCGACACCTATGGCAACCCAAGGCAGCGCATCGACGCCTGCATCGCCGGAGGACTCCAGCAGAATGCCAGCGACCTTCTTGCCGTCGATCAGGACGTCGTTCGGCCACTTGACTTTGACGGCGCTGCGTGTCGCGTAACCGGATACCAAATCGTGCACAGCGACCGCAGCGACGAACGACAGCCGCGCAGCTTCAGGCGCACCAACGCCAGGCGCGATCAGCAGCGTCGCCATGAGGTTCCCTTCGGGCGACTCCCATTCCCTGCCTCGCCGGCCGCGGCCCGCGGTTTGGTGTTTGGCCCAAATCCAGGTGGGGCCGCGCTCGCCCGCGGCGGCGCGCCGACGCGCTTCCTCGTTTGTCGAGTCGATCTCATCGAAGCTCGCAACCGCGTAACCGGCGGGCACGCGTGGAGCCGTCACGCTCAAGGGAACAAGCTCTTCGCCGCCGCCGAGGCAGCGTCGACCAGCGGCGCGAGGACGATGACCGACGCGGCAACGAACGCCGTCGATGCGCCGAGCAGTGCCGCGTTGACGGTGCCCAGCGGTTTCTCGAACTGCGGTGCGGGTTTGTCGAAGAACATCACGCGCACGATGTTTAGGTAATAGTAAGCGCCGACGACGCTGGTCACGAGGCCCACGACCGCGACGGTGTACATCCAAGGGTGTTCGGCCGCCGTGTGGACGAGCGCCAGGAACACGTACCATTTGCCGAAGAAGCCTGCGAGCGGCGGGATTCCGATCAGGCTGAACATCAGGATAGCGAGCATGTAGGCGGTCGTCGGATCGCGGTCGGAGAGGCCGGCGAGGTCCGACACATTTTCGACCTGCTGGCCGTCCCGGCGCATCATCATGATGCAGACGAACGTGCCCACCGTCATCGCGAGATAGATGACGAGATAGACGAGCACGCCGTAGACGCCTTCCTGCGTGCCCGCGACGAAGCCGATCAGCGCGTAACCCATGTGGCTGATCGAAGAGTAGGCCATCAGCCGCTTGATGTTCGTTTGGCCGATCGCCGCGAGCGCGCCCCAGATCATCGACGCCACGGAGACGGGGGCGAGGATTTGCAACCACACGCCTTCCGCAGGCCCGAGAGCGCCGAAAATGAAGCGGGCGATCAATGCCATCGCGGCGATCTTTGGCGCCGCTGCGAAGAACGCGGTCACCGGCGTCGGGGCGCCTTCGTAGACGTCCGGTGTCCACATGTGAAACGGCACGGCGGAGATCTTGAACACGAGACCGGCCAGCACGAACGCTGCCCCGACTTGGACGCCGAGGCTTACGCCGTCGCGCGTAAGGGCTGCCGTGATACCCTCAAACCCCGTCGAGCCGGTGAAACCGTAGAGCAGGCTTGCGCCGTAGAGCAGCATGCCCGACGAAAGCGCGCCGAGGACGAAGTACTTGAGGCCCGCCTCTGTAGATCGTGCGTTGTCGCGGGCGAACGAGGCGAGCACGTAGAGGGCGAGGCTTTGCAGTTCCAATCCGACATACAGGACGATGAGGTCGTTCGCCGACACCATGGTCAGCATGCCGAGCGTCGCCAGTGTGACGAGCAGCGGGTATTCGAAGCGCGTCAACTTTTCGTCGCGCAAGTAGTCGAGCGACATGAGCATCGCGATAGCCGAACCGGCCAAGACCAGAAGCTTTGTGAAGCGTGCAAACCCGTCGAGTACGACCGTGCCGCCGAAGGCGGTGGTCCGCGTATCGGGCATGGCCGCGACGAGCACCGCCGTGACCACGAGCAATGCCACGCAACCGAGCGTGACCCAGGTCGAGCGCTTGTCGCCAGCAAAGACGCCGATCAGCAGCAGCAGCATCGCTCCACAGC
>JABFRX010000271.1 GCA_013140995.1 Alphaproteobacteria bacterium
ACATCGCGTCACGCGCAGAGTGCGGCGACAAACTGGTCGAACGCGCCAAGCCTGGTGACCGCATCGTCATCATGGGCGCCCGCGACGACACGCTGTCGGAATTCGCCGCAAGTATTCTCGCACGCCTCTAAGCAGGTACCGGCGCAATCAACCGCGCGAACCGCAAACGAACGTCCAGTTCGATCCCGTTGAGCGCACGCTCCACATCGTCGAACAATCCGAACCCTGCCACGCGAGCGACAAGCGCCTGCAAAGACGCCGACGCGTCCGCCGCGTTGAACGGCCCATCGACGGTCAGCCGCAGCACTTGCGTCACATTCAGGTAGAGCCGCGCAGCAGCAGCCAACGCCTGCGCATCATCCTCGCTCACGGCCTTATGCCCGGAGAGCGCGGCGAGCGCACCCAATGTATTCACATTCAACACGCCGTGAGCCAACTGCAACCCTTGCGCAATGAACTCGACGTCGAACAGCCCACCCTTCGCCTCCTTCAAATCCCACGCAGACTTCGCCGGCCGCTCGCGGTCTAGCCGCCCGCGCATATCCGCCACGTCGGTCAGAATCTGCTGCCGGTCGCGCCGCAGGGTCAACGCTGCGCGGATCACGCCCTCGACGCGCGCCCGCAGGTCGGCCGGCCCGGCAACGACCCGCGCCCGCGTGAGCGCCAACCGCTCCCACGTCCAAGCCTCGTCTGCCTGATACTTGGCAAACGTCTCGAACGACACGGCGACAGGCCCCTTGTTCCCCGACGGCCGAAGCCGCATGTCCACATCGTAGAGCCCACCCTCGCCCGTCATCACCGTCAGCGCCGAAATCAACCGCTGCGAAGCGCGCGCGTAATAGAGGCTCGGTGCCAACGGCCGCCCACCATCCGATCCCGTCGCATCCTTCGCGTGATCGTAGACGAAGATGAGGTCGAGGTCGGACGCCGCCGTCATTTCCCGCCCGCCCAGGCGGCCCATCGCGATGACAACCATTCCGCCACCGGCCACACGCCCGTGCGCAGAGGCTGTCGCCTCCATCACCGCCGCGTCGAGAGCCACGATTGCGGCTTCCGCAACGTCCGCAAACGAGTAACCAGCCTGCCCGCCGTCGATCTCGCCGCGCAACAGCTGCAACCCGACTCGGAACTGCTGATCTTTCGTCCAGCGCCGCGCGACCTCGAGCTTATCTTCGAACGTCTTCGCTCCTTTCATCAGCGGCGCGAGGCTCTCCGTAAGGTCTGCAAGCGTCGGCTGATCCCGCAAAAAGTCGACATCGATCAGCACGTCCAGCAACCCGGGCCTGACTGCGAGATGGTCCGCCAGTCGCGGCGCCGTCCCAACGATCTCAGCAATCAACCCCAGCAGCCGCGGATTCGAATAGAGCAGCGCAAACACCTGCACGCCCGATGGCAGCCCGCTCAAGAACTTGTCGAACCGCGTAAACGCGATGTCAGGGTTGGCCGTCTTGGCCAGCGCCTGCAACAGCAACGGCATCAGCGCCGTCAACTTCTCGCGCGCCTTCTCACTGCGCGTTGCGCGGACCCGCCCATGGTGCCAGCCGCGAACCGTCGCCGACACGGCCTCCGGCTGCGTGAACCCGAGCTTGCGCAGCGTCGCGACGGTTTCGGGATCCTCGTCAACGCCGGTGAAGACGAGACTGCCCGTCTCCTCCGACAGCGAAGGCTTACCCTCGAACAGCTTCGCGTAGTGCGACTGGACCCGCATCAAATGATCGCGCAACAAATCGGTGAACGTCTGCGTCTCCGCAAAGCCCATAAACCGCGCGACGTTGCTCAAGCCCTCGGCCGTCTTCGGCATCGAGTGCGTCTGCTCGTCCTCGATCATCTGCAGGCGATGTTCAAGCGTACGCAAGAACACGTAGGTCTCGGCCAAATCCGCCCGTGTTTGTTCGTCGATGATGTTGCGTGCGGCCAGCGCCCGAAGCGCTTCCACAGTTCGCGACCGCCTAAGCGACGGTATCCGCCCACCCAAAATCAGCTGCTGCGTCTGCGCGAAAAACTCGATCTCGCGAATGCCGCCACGACCGAGCTTTATATTGTGTCCGGCGATAGCCACCTCGCCGTGCCCGCCATGCGCATGAATCTGCCGCTTGATCGAATGAATGTCCTCGATCGCCGCATAGTCCAAATATTTGCGCCAAACGAACGGCGCGAGGTTGGCGAGAAATGCCTGGCCCTCGGCCAAGTCCCCCGCGCACGGCCGCGCCTTGATCATCGCCGCACGTTCCCAGTTCTGCCCCATCGTCTCGTAATAGCTCTCGGCCGCGCGCGTCGAGACCGCAATCTGCGTCGACCCCGCATCGGGCCGAAGCCGCAAATCACAGCGGAACACATATCCGTCCGCCGTCGCCTCCTGCATCAACGCGACCGTCGCCTGCGTGAGGCGCACAGCAAACTCGCGCGGCTCCACGTTGCTGGCGACCGGCAACCGCTCGGTATTGAAATAGCAGCTGAAGTCGATGTCGCTGGAGTAGTTCAACTCGTGCGCCCCGTACTTCCCCATCGCCAGGAAGAACAGCGCACTTTCATCGGCCGGTTCGATCGTATCGCACGGCGCAAACCGCCCGCGCCCGATCGCCTCAATCATCGCGTAGCGCAACGACGACGCCAGCGCTGCGTCCGCAAGCCGCGTCAGCGCCCCCGTCACCTCGTCCAAATCCCAGACGCCACCGAGGTCGGCGAGCGCGATCAGCAGCGAAGCCCGCCGTTTCACCTCGCGCAGACGGCGCATCATGTCGGCGCGCGAAGGCGTCTCGTCGAACCGGACGCTGGTCAGCATCGAAGCCAGCGCAATCCGCGGATCGCCGGAAAGATCGCGCTCCAGATTGTCGGCCTCACGCTCAAGCAGGCGCGCGAGGTACGGGCTGTTCGACGCCGCAGCGCCAATCAACGCCCGCAACTGACCGTCGCCCGCGCGTTCTCCCAACGTCTCAAGGGTACGCGCCGCCCGCGCCGCATCGAACATCTCCGGCAAGCGCGCAATCCGCGATGAAAAGGGTCCGCTCATTGACACCGTTGTGCCCCAACGCCCGCCCAAAAAGAAAGCGGCCTGAGCGTCGCCGCTCAAGCCGCTTCCAACGTCCGATTGACGTTCAGGCTTAGACGATGCCCGCCGCCGACTTCAGCGTCTTCGCCGGGCGGAAACGCAGCTTCTTCGACGCCTTGATCTTGATCGCTTCGCCGGTCCGCGGATTACGGCCCATGCGCGCGGGGCGCTTGGCAACCGTGAAAACGCCGAAGTTACCGATCGGGAGCTTTCCACCGCCTTTGAGGCCCTTCAGGCTGGCTTCGATCGTGCCGAACACGAGTTCGATCACGCGCTTGGCTTCCGCCTTGGGCAGGTCTCCGCCACGTTTGGCGACGGCGAGGATAAAGTCCGATTTGCTCATTTGGGTTATGCCCCTCAACTTGGGTGTGGGTTTGCGCGACCTCGAAATGAGATCAGCGATGCACTGGGTCTAACAGAGAGAGTTTAAGCAATCTACAAAATTGCATCGTTTTACCTGGGTTTTTTGCTCGCCGACGGCCGGAAAGTGTTTGTTTCAGCCAATTTCTGGGTATCAGTTGCGAAAAAGCGTGGTGCCATATTGCTATTTTGGTGACGCCAAGGCCTCTTCTCTCACTTCACCCGATTCGCTGATGCTTTCCGCGCTCGCCCTGCTCTATACGAGGGCGACCGACTCAGTTGAGCGCACGCGGGGAAAAGATCATCGATGACGGGGGAAGTTGGCGCGGCGGCACCACAACGGATCACACGTGCGGGCCAACTCGGCTGGGCCTTCTATCAGCTGGCCAGCAGTCCCTACTTCGTCATCGTCAACATCTTCGTCTTCAATGCATACTTCCAAAAGCACGTCGTCGGCGACAACGTGCAAGGCCAGGTGATCTGGGGCTACACGCAAGCCTTAGCCGGCGTGATGATCCCGCTGCTCGCGCCGATCCTAGGTGCGTTGGCGGATGCTTACGGCCCCCGCAAACCGGGCCTTATTTGGTTCTCGGCAGCGGGCATTCCCGCGATGATCGCGCTTTGGTTCGTAACCCCAGGTGAGGTAGCACTAGGCTTCACCGCCATCGTCGTGGCCGCCGTCGCGATGGAATGCGCCTCGCTCTATCACAACGCGATGCTCACGAGCGTCGCGACGGAACGCAACGTCGGTTTCATCAGCGGCCTCGCCTACAGCTTCGACTACATCGGCAGCGTCAGCGTTTTCCTGCTTTGGCTCACACTGCCGGCACTCGGCATTCTAGCGCTCCTCGACGGCCCGTTCGTCCACGAACGGCTGGCTGGCCCACTTGCCGTCATGTGGCTGCTCGTCTTCTCGATCCCGCTCATACTTTTCACACCCGACGTCCCGCGGTCGGGCCTCTCGGTCATGGGCGCAATCCGCAAAGGTCTGAACCAACTCGGCCACACGATCTCGCGCGTCAGGCACTACAAGAACCTCGCGAGCTATCTCGTCATCCGCGCGATCTACGCCGACGGGATGAGCGCAGTTTTCTCGTTCCTAGCGGGCTACTTGAGTGGCGTCTTCGGCTGGGAAACGATAAAGATCGGGCTCTACGCGTTGATCGTGCTCACCGTGCCGATCTTCACGTCGTTCCTATCCGGCTGGATCGACGACAAGATCGGCTCGAAACGCGCGATCCAAATCAGCCTGACGATGTTCACGTTGGCCGTCGCGGGTTCCATCTCGACGACACCGACCGAGTACCTGTTCTTCTTCCCCGTAACCGACGCGCTCAGGAACGAACAGCTACCGCTCATCGGCCCGCTGCTCAGCCTCTTCGGATTCACCCAGTTCCCCGAACAGGTGAGCCTCACCTTCTCGCTGATCGGCGGCGCCTTCGTCGGCCCTGTGCTGGCCTCAAGCCGAACGATGGTCGCCCGCCTCGCCCCGCCATCGATGATATCGGAGGTCTACGGCCTCTACACGTTGACGGGCAAAGCGACAGCGTTCGCCGCGCCGTTCCTGGTCGCGGTCGTCACGTCGGTAACGCTGAACCAGCGGGCAGGCTTTGCCGTGATCCTTGTTTTTCTGGTTCTGGGGCTCGTTGGCCTTTGGTGGGTGAAGGAAGAACGCGCCGAGGCGGCCCCGCGATAACAACCGGCGCTTCCTCGAACTCGGGGAACGACAACGTCGCCAACAACCCGGGCTTTGCGTCTTCCAGTTTGATCGTCGCGTCGTGCATCCGCGCGACCGCCGAAACAAGGCTCAAACCCAAACCCGACCCCGGCGTATTGCGCGAGCGTTCCAATCGCACGGACCGGTCGAGCACACGCTCGCGATCGGCCTCGGGGATGCCCGGCCCCGTATCGCGCACCGAAAAAGTGGGCCGGTGGCTGCGCACATCGACGCTCGCAGACACCGTCACCGCGCCGCCCTTCGGCG
>JABFRX010000028.1 GCA_013140995.1 Alphaproteobacteria bacterium
CCAACCTGTTCGCCTGCCGCTCGGCCGTATGCACGCCTTCTGCCCGGAAGCCATAGAAGTACGACATTAGCGACGCCGCCCCATCGACCATGGCCGCGTCGACGACCTGGCCTTTCCCCGTCGCTCGCGCATGCGTGAGCGCCGCAAGCAAACCGAACGCGAGATAAAGCGCACCACCGCCAAAATCGCCGATCAGATTGAGCGGCGGCACCGGCCGCTCGCGCGTACCGATCGCATGCAGCGCACCGGTGATTGCAATGTAGTTGATGTCATGCCCGGCGGCATTCGCCAGCGGTCCCGTCTGCCCCCACCCCGTCATGCGGCCATAGACGAGCTTCGGATTGCGTTCGAGAGCAACCTCGGGGCCAAGACCCAACCGCTCCATCACGCCAGGCCGAAACCCCTCGAACACGATCTCCGAACGCTCGAACAACTGAAGGCACAGTCCGATCGACTCTTTGTCCTTCAGATCGAGCGCAATCGACTTGCGCCCGCGATGCGTCACGTGATGCGGCTGGGCGGGCCGCGCATCCTTGCGGTCGATCCGCACGACATCGGCGCCGAGGTCCGACAGCAACATCCCGCAAAACGGCGCCGGCCCCAGCCCCGCGAACTCCACCACCTTCACGCCGCTCAGCGGTCCTTGCGCCACGCGTTTTTCTCCTTTGGCTGCACTGTTTTCGATCTTGCCCGATCGGATGTCCAGCCCACGCCGACGTAGCGGCAAATTTTCGGCGGCTGACACACCGCCATGGCTGTGGCATCAAGAATCGCGAAGCAAAACGGGCAAACATGACGAGCATGATCGAAGTCGCGCGCTCCAGCGTCCAAACCTGGGAGTGCGATCAAATGGGCCACATGAACGTTCAGTTCTATGTGGCCAAGGCCGGCGAAGGCTTGAGCGCGCTTGCCGCAGCCTTGGGTTTAAGCGCCCGCGCACAAGGCAGCGACCGCGCCACGCTGGTTCCGCGCGAACAGCATATCCGCTTTCACCGGGAACTCCGGCCAGGCGCACCCTACGCCGTACACGCAGGCGTGCTTCTCGCGAAGAGCGAAGGCCTGATCGTCTACGAGGAGATGCGCAACATCGCGACGGACACGGTCGCGGCCACCTTCGTAACGCGCGCTGAATGGGCGGACACGGCAGTGCGCGGTGGCTTGCCGCTTCCCATCAGCGCGGTAGCGAAGGCAGCACCCCTTATGATTGACTTGCCGGAGCCTGGGCGGCCGCGCGGTCTGGAGTTGGCGTCACCACGCCCAGCGCCCTCGCTCGGCGACGCGGAGCACATGGGCCTCATCACCACATTCCGCGGCGCGGTCTTGCGCGAACACTGCGACGCGCACGGCTACATGGCGCCGCGCCACTACATGGGCCGCGTTTCAGACGCAATCCCAAACCTGATCGCGCAAGCCCGCGGTGAGGACCGTTCCACGACTGCGAGAGGCGGCGCCGCACTCGAGTACCGCTTCGTCTATCGAACGCCCGCCCGCGAAGGCGACCTGCTGGTCCTGAAGAGCGGCCTGCGCACCGTCGGCTCGAAGACCTACGCCTGGTGCCACTGGCTGTTCGACGCCGAATCCGGCGACTGTTTCGCAACCGCCGAAGCGGTCGCCATCGCGATGGACCTAACGACCCGCAAAGCGATCGACATCCCGCCGGACACGCGTGAGCAACTTGAGCGGTTGGTTGTTCCGGGGCTGTCGGTATAGCGATCAGCATTCAGCTAACAGCGATCAGAAGACCGCTGATCGCTCCTTGGAGCCCGCCATCCCCAGCACCTCCCGCCGCACGATCTCCGGATATTCCATCGGCAGGAAGTGGCTCGCACCGGGAACCTTCACCACGCGGATCTCGGGCCGCCGCGCGATCAAGAGTTCGACGACGGGATCGGGGCACGTCGAGCGCTTAGTCCCGACGATCAAGGTCAGCGGGCAACGCAGCCCGTCAAGCTCGCGCCAAATGTCGGCCGCATTGCTGCTGTAGTTGGCGGCCTCCCACCCCGGCGTACACGCCAAGCGAATCTGCTTATCGTCCATGAAGTCGACCGTGCCGCCGGCGATATAGTCGCGCACGACCTCTTCCGGCCAGGTCCGGAATGCCCCACGTCCGCGGTAAGCCTCGAACATCGCCTCGCGCGAGGGCCAGATCCCACGCCGCTTCTTCGCCTGCGCAACAAGCGGCGACACGCGCTCGGCCAGGCCCAGCGCGCGCATGATCTTCATCCAGCGGATATAAGCGGGCGGCATGATCACGGGCTCGACCAACACTAACCCCGTCACCCAATTCGGCTTGGCAAGCGCCGCCATCAGGCTGGCCGTCGCCCCCATCGAGTGCCCAACGAGCAGCTTCGGCCGCCCGTCGAGCTCGTTGAGGGTCCGCACAATGTCGTCGCGGTAAATGTGCCACGACCGCATGCCCTTTGGATTTGCGGCGAGCGTGGTCAACCCGTGCCCGCGCAGATCGGTCGCAGCGATGCGCATGTCGCGCGCCAGCGGATCGAGCAGCGTGCGATAGGTGAGCGCGTTGAACCCGTTGGCATGCGCAAAATGGATGGCCGGCGCGCGCACGTCCGCAGCCTCCCAGAGCAAGCAGGAAACCTCGCCGTCCCACATCTTGATGGAGCGCCGCTCGGGCACCTGATGTGCCTCGCGAACGGCGGCCGCCGCGTTCATCGCATCCCCTGAATCAGTTGCACGCGAGGGGCACACTGCCAGTCCCACGCGCGCAACGAAAGCACGATGAAATTTGAACAGCGTTCAAAAACGCTTCGTCCAGTCTAATCCTTGGCGCGCGTCATCGCGAGTGCCGCCTGCCGGGCAATCGTTCCGTTCGTAATGCGCTTGAACGCCAGGTTCATGTGGTCCGCATCCTTGAGCGTCCGCTCGTAGACCGTGACGTCCCACTGCCCATCGTCCGCGATGACGAGTTGCGTGATGATGAGCGCGTTCCCGGCCAAGCGCGCCCAGGTCGTCTTCTTACCCTCGGTCGCATCACCGGACTTCACGTCAGTGTAGACGCCTGGCTTCTTGCCCTTCTTGAAGGTGAGCTGAGATGTCTTGACCTTCGACTTCGATCCGTCGTCGACACTCGACGACATCGTGGTCCAAGAGATTTTGAAGCCGTCGGCTACCTTTTCGACGATCACCTCCGCGTCGCGCGACTGGGTGACCTTCGTATCGACGGTGCCTTGCGTCGCTTGGCCTGAGCCGATCCAGCGACCGACAAAATCTTCGATCTTGCGGTCCGCGGCTTGAGCCACGGACGTGAACAAGAGTGCTACCGTTCCAAGCGCGAGAGCAATGCGCATGTTTCATGTCCCCTTGGGAAAAGAGTTACCGGGCGCCCCTGCCCCAACCGGGCAGTATCAAATCATGGCCCACCCAAGCGGCGCAACGGCCGCTTAGTTAACTTTCGCCGGGCCTTTCAGCAGGTTCAGATGAACGGCCCGCACAATCCGGCTGTTTTCGAACCGCGTGAAGCGCACATCCATGCCTTTTTGCGTGAGCGTCCGGTCGTAATGCGTCACAAAATACCCGCCGTCCTGCCCGACCGAAACCTGCACGATGCTAAGCGTATCGCCGTTGAGCGTTGCCCACGAGGCATCCTGGCCCAGGTTCAAGTCGCCTGACGTGATCTCGCGAAACTGACCGGCCTTGTCGGTAGCGCGGAAAGTCTGCGTGTACGTTTTCGTGTTGGCGGTCGAAGGTAACTCGTCGCCCTCCAGCTTCAGCGTCGACCACTCGATCGTGAAGCCCTTTTCCAGCTGCGCCGGACGGATCACCACCTGACTGAACCGCTTTTCTTTGTCCTTAGACCCCGCATCCGTCTCGCCATGACCGAGATAGACGCCATAGAAATCCGAAACTTGACGGCTGGCGGCTTGAGCCGAAACGGCAGCAAACGCGAACATAAAAACGAAAGCAGCAACGGCAGCGCGCATAACGAACACCCCTTGTGGTTGCCGCCAGGTAACACGACCGGCCAACAAAGGAAAAGAGGCGTCTACCTGGGCCCCGTCGCAACCGCAGATTCGCGACTTGTCGGCGGACAACCGGCGGGGGCTCAGTGCGGCACGAAGTACGCAGCCATGATCGCTACATCGATCAGGAAATGCGCCGCGATCGTCCAGCCCAGCCCACGTGTTTCGTAGGCAGCCTTCCCCCAAACAATCGACCCGAACCCGATCATCAACGAAACGGGCAGCGCCGCCAGCACGCCGACGCCCAACCCCCAATGGATGACGCCGAAGAACAGACCCTGCACCCACAGCCCCGCCGCTGCTCCACCGTACTGAATGAACGCCGGCTGGATGAAGCCGCGATAAACCACTTCCTCCGCTGCCGCGTTAGCGAGTGCTGCGATCAACACGGCAGTCAACAACGGCCACAGCGATCCGCTCAAGATCGGCGCGAACCCGACCGGCAGCTGAATCACTGCAAACATGATGGCCACAAACAACAAGTATCCGCCGAACAGTTTGACGCCCCAAGTCTGGAGGTGCTCGCGCACGCTGACGTCGCGCGACTGCACAAGCCAGTTTCCGAATCCGAACGCGGGCGGAGCCGCACCGGTCTGCCGCGCGAACGCCAGCCACACGACGAGCAGCACGATCGCAATCGGCCCCGCGAACCAAAGCCGGGCCAGCGCGAACTGCAAGGCGCTTGCCTCACCCGTCAACGGAACATCGACATCGGGCGGAAAGTACAAATACAGAAACCCCGACAGGTGAAACCCGAGAAGATAGCCAGCGACCGTCACAGCGGCCCACGCAAGTGCCCACTGCCGTGCCACGATCGCCATCAGGCCGATCACAAGCGCTGCACCACCCGACGACCAGTAGATCGAGGCCAGCGGTGCAATCTCGGCGACCATCCGCGAAACCTGTGTCGGCCGGTAAGGCCCGAGGGCAGCGACGCCACCAAGCCACGCGAGTGTCGCCAGTACGATGAGCATCGCCCACCGGATCGCGCCAGCACGCTCCGCACCGAGCATCGTGAAGATCGAATGCTCCCGCGTTTCCTCGGGCGTCAGAGTGATCATGATAGCCCCCTTACTTTCTTTGCCTTCGCATAGGCGCGCAAAACCGCCTTGTTGCCGCCGGCTTCGTGGGCGTCGAGCAAATCCAGCGACGCTCGTGCCCACGCTTCGCGCGCTGCGGTGACAAACTGCCCGCTCAAGACTGTGATCAGCGAATAGACGAGCGTGTCGGCCGCGCGATCCTCGCGAATTACGAGGTCCTCCGCAGCCGCAATGCTTTGCCGTCGCGCAGACTGCACTTTCGCTGCTTCGTCGACGAACGCGCGAACGCCCGGCGCACCGGCAACCGGCCCAAAGAAAATCTTGAGCAGCAGCTCGTTGCGCGGCCGCTCGGGCCGCGGCGCGCGGGCGAGCCAGCGCTCAAGCTCGGCACGGCCCGCCGCCGCAATCCGATACCGCTTGATCTCGCGGCCTTTGCCTTCGCCGGGCAACGCTTTGATCAGCCGCGCTTTCGTAAGCCGCTGCAGCTCCGGATAAATCTGCCCAAAGCTCTCGGACCAAAAGAACCCGATCGCTTGGGCCACCCATTGCCGGATCTCGTATCCCGACAGATCGCCGCCGACCGCCAGTATTCCCAAGATCACATGCCCCGTATTTCTCTCGCGCATATATATCTTATAGATATATCTACGAGATATGTCAAGCCAAGATAAAGGCCGGGACGTCGCCGCCCCGGCCCATTCTTGTGACTTAAGCCGCCGCCTTCTTCGCCGGATTGAAGCGGCCGTAGAACGTGTCGCCCTTCTCCGCCATATCGCGGAGCAGTTTGCCCGGCAGGAAGCGCTTGCCGTACTTCTGCGCAAAGCGGTCGCACTCCTCGACGAATTTCTTCGTGCCGACGGTGTCAATCACCGAGAGCGGCCCGCCGGTATAGGGCGCAAAGCCCCAGCCCAGAATGGCGCCGACATCCGCCTCCCGCGGATCGGTGACGACGTTCTCCTCAAAGCATCGCGCCGCCTCGATAGCTTGGCGGTAGATGAAGCGCTTCTTGAGTTCGTCCACCAACTCCGGCGTCGACGAGGTCACCTTGTACTTCACGATGTCTTTAAGTCCCGGCCAGAGACGCTTCTTACCCCCGTCCGCCGGGTAGTCGTAGAAGCCCTTGCCGTTCTTGCGCCCATAGCGGCCGAGTTTGGCCACCATGTTCTCGATCAGCGTGTCGGCCGGACCCGACTCGTAGTTGTCGCCGAGGTCTTTCTTCGTCTGCTCGCGCACCTTGTAGGCGAGATCGAGCGCGACGTCGTCGGCAAGCTCCAACGGCCCGCGCGGCATGCCGGTCATGCGGCCGACATTGTCGATGATGGCGGGCGCAATACCTTCCGCCAGCATTTCTTGGCCTTCCGCCACATAAGTGCCGAAGCACCGCGAGGTGTAGAACCCGCGGGAGTCGTTGACCACGATCGGCGTCTTCTTGATCTGCTTCACGTAGTCGACGGCCATGGCCAGCGCATAGTCGCCCGTCTTCTTGCCCGTAATGATCTCAACCAACTGCATCTTGTCGACCGGCGAGAAGAAGTGGATACCGACAAAGTTGTTCGGCCGCACACTCGCCTCGGCGAGACCCGTAATCGGTAGCGTCGACGTGTTCGACCCGAACACGCCCTTGTCCGTCAGCTGCGCCTCGGCCTTCTTCGTGACGTCGGCCTTGATATCGCGGCTCTCGAACACCGCTTCGATCACCAGGTCGCAACCCTTAAGGTCATCGTAGTTCGTAGACGGCTTGATCAGCGAAAGCAGCTTCTCTTTCTTCTCTGCCGTCGAGCGCCCCTTCGAAATCTGCCCGTCGAGAAGCTTCGTCGAATAAGCCTTGCCCTTCTCCGCGTCTTCGATCGAACGGTCGATGAGCACGACCTCCATGCCGGCCTGCGCCGACACGTAGGCGATACCGGCACCCATCATGCCCGCGCCGATGACGCCGAGCTTCTTGACTTGGGTCGGCGCCACGTTGGCAGGCCGCCGCGCGCCCTTGCCCAGATCCTGCATCGAAAGGAAAAGCGAGCGGATCATGTTCCGCGACGCCGGGTCCATCAGCAACTTCGTGAAGTAGCGCGCCTCGATGCGCAGTCCCGCGTCGATCGGTACAGCAAGCCCCTCATAGACGCACGAGAGGATGTACCGCTGCGCCGGATAGTTGTTGAACGACGTCTTGCGATAAAGCGCGTTGCCCATCGTGAACGCGGTCGAAGTGCCCTTGTCGTTCGGCAGACCGCCCGGAACCTCGAAGCCCTTCTTGTCCCAAGGCTGCACCGGATCGGGCGTCTCCTTGATCCAACGCTTCGCCTCGGCAATCAGTTGATCGGCAGGAACGACCTTGTGCACGACCTTCTGCCGCGCCGCTGTCGCCGGGTCGAGCGATGAGCCTTGCATGATCAACTGCATCGCCGCTTGCGCCCCCATGAGGCGCGGCAATCGTTGCGTTCCGCCGCCACCCGGCAGCAGGCCGACCTTCGATTCTGGTAAGCCCAGCTGTATCTTCGGATTGTCCGCAACGACGCGGTAGTGACACGCCAGCGTCACCTCGAGCCCACCACCAAGCGCAAGTCCGTTGATCGCAGCCACGACCGGCTTCCCGCAGGTTTCGAGCTTGCGAAGCAGCATGTTGAACTGCAGCACACCTTCATAGCGCTGCCGCACCCGCTCTTCCTCGCTCTTCGGCTGACCTTCACCCGAAGCCGCGCCCTCCATCTCGTCCAGCGCCGCGCCGGCGCAAAAGCCGTTTGCCTTGCCCGACGTGATGACAACGCCCTTGATCGCCGCATCGCCCGCGATCTTGACGATCGCCGAGCCGATATCGGCCAGCGCCTTGTTCGACAACACGTTCATCGAACGCTCCGGGTCGTCCCACGTCAGCGTGACAATCCCGTCCGCATCCTGATTCCACTTAAAGACTTTGAGTTCCATGGGTTTTGCCTCCTAGACGCGTTCGATGATCGTGGCCGTGCCCATGCCGGCACCGACGCACAGCGTCACCAACGCAGTATTCAAATTCCGCCGCTCAAGCTCGTCGAGCACCGTTCCCAGAATCATCGCGCCTGTGGCACCCAGCGGGTGACCCATGGCGATGGCGCCGCCATTGACGTTGATCTTCTCGTGCGGAACGTCGAGCACCTTCATGAACCGCATCACCACCGAAGCGAATGCCTCGTTGAGCTCGAAGAGATCGATGTCCTTCGCCGTCATCCCGGCCCGCTTCAGCACCTTCTGCGTCACCAGCGCGGGGCCCGTCAGCATGATGCAAGGCTCCGACCCGATCGACGCAAACGCACGAATGCGAGCCCGCGGCTTCAATCCTTGGCTGCGTCCAGCTTCCTTCGTGCCCATCAGCACCGCGGCCGCGCCGTCCACAATACCCGACGAATTACCCGCGTGATGCACGTGGTTGATCTGCTCGACCTCCGGATAGCGCTGCTGCGCCACCGCATCGAACGCAAACTCGCCCGGCATCGTGAACGCGGGCTGCAACGAGGCCAGAGTCTGCATCGTCGTATCCGGCCGCATATGCTCGTCGCGGTCCAGGATCGTGAGCCCGTTGATGTCCTTGACCGGCGTCACCGACGTCTTGAAGTAACCGTTTTTCCAAGCATTCGCCGCCCGCTTCTGGCTCTCGACTGAGTACGCGTCGACGTCGTCGCGCGTGAACCCGTCCAGCGTCGCAATCAAATCGGCGCCGATGCCTTGCGGCGTGAAGTAAGTCTTGATCGCAACCGAAGGATCGGTCGCCCACGCGCCGCCCGAAGCACCCATACCGACGCGGCTCATGGACTCAACGCCGCCGCCGATCGTCATATCGGACTGCCCCGACATCACCTGCGCCGCCGCCATATTGCAGGCCTCAAGCCCCGACGCGCAGAACCGGTTGATCTGAACCCCGGCCGTGCTTTCCGAATAGTCGGCGTTCAGCACAGCGATACGCGCAATGTTCGAACCCTGCTCACCAACCGGATCAACGCAGCCGAAAACAACGTCGTCCACGATCGACGTATCGAGCTTGTTGCGGTCGCGAATGTTGCGCAACACTTGGCTGCCCAGCTCCAGCGCCGTCACCTCATGCAGCGCGCCGTCTTTGCGCCCCTTGCCGCGCGGCGTGCGCACGGTGTCGTAAACGAAACACTCAGTCATAGCTTCCTCCATTATCAAACCTTGTCCAAATCCCGGGCCATGAGCGCGGCCAACTTGACCTCACCCGCAGCCTTCAATCCTTCGATCACGCGCACGCGCTCCTCGCGCGCCTTATTCTGCGAAAGCTTCGCCTTGCCCTCGATCCGCGAAATCTCCATGCGAAACGTCACAATCCCGCGCGGCATCGTCTCTTGCATTTGGGGATGAAGCTCGCCGAACGACCACCCGTCGCCAGCCTCATACCGCCCGACCATCCGATCGAGGTGCGCATGAACATCACGCTCATGCACCACCGGCGTGCCGAAACAATGCACGGCGACATAGTTCCAAGTCGGCACATTCTTCGCTCGATCCGAATACCAAGTCGGCGAAACGTAAGCATGCGGCCCGGAAAACACGGCCAGCGCCTCCGACCCAAACAACGTCACATGCGGATTCCCCCGCGCGACGTGGCCGTAAAGCGTCCCAACTGGCCCCTCATCGCGCTTCAACATCAGCGGAATATGCGTGGCGAACAGACCGTCCGCGCCGCTGCTAATCACGACACCAAAGTCGCAAGCATCGATCAAATCGTGCTGAGTTTGCAGATCGTCAACGGCAAAGTGCTTGGGAACGTACATGGCTTAGCGCTCGTCGAGCGCGCCTGCGCTCGTCACAACGACCTCGCGATCAGAAGCTTCATGATCTCGTTCGTGCCGCCGTAAATCTTCTGCACGCGGCTGTCCGCGTACATGCGCGCGATCGGGTATTCGTTCATGTAGCCGTAGCCGCCATGCAGCTGCAGGCATTCGTCGACGACGCGGCACTGCACGTCCGTGAGCCAAAGCTTTGCCATCGACGCCATGAACGGGTCGAGCTTCTTGTTGAGGTGCAAATCCATCAGGTGGTTGCAGAACACCTTCCCAACCGTCGCCTCGGTCTTACACTCCGCAAGCTTGAACTGCGTGTTCTGAAACTCGATCAACTGCTTGCCGAACGCCTTGCGCTCTTTCACGTAGGAAACCGTCGTCTCCAGCGCCCGTTCAATGACGGCCATCGCTTGTAGAGCAATAATCAGCCGCTCCTGCGGCAACTGCTGCATCAGCTGCACGAAGCCTTGCCCCGGCCCTGGCCCGATCAAATTCGACGCCGGCACCCGCACCTCGTCGAAGAAGAGTTCCGCCGTGTCGTTCGCCTTCTGCCCGATCTTGTCGAGCACGCGCCCGCGCCGGAATCCCTGCACCTCGTCCGTCTCAACGACGATGAGCGACGTACCCTTCGAACCCTGCGTCGGATCGGTCTTGGCGACGACGACGACGAAGTTCGCCGTGCCGCCGTTCGTGATGAACGTCTTCGACCCATTGATCACGTATTGGTTACCGTCGAGCTTCGCGGTCGTCTTCACCGATTGCAGGTCGGAACCGGTACCGGGCTCCGTCATCGCAATCGCGGCGACGAGGTCGCCCGACGCAAGCCGCGGCAACCAACGCTTGCGCTGCTCGTCCGTGCCGTAGTGCGTCACATACGGCGCAACGATCGCGTTATGCAGCACAAGGCCCCACCCATCGATCCCCATCTTGCCGAGGAGATCGATGATCACCGCCTCGTGCGCGAACGTGCCGCCCGCGCCGCCGAACTCTTCCGGCGTCGACGCACAAAGCAACCCCGCCTCGCCGGCCTTTTTCCAAGCCGCGCGATCGACGTGTTGCTGCTTGATCCACTTCTCGGCATGAGGAACGCATTCGCGTTCGAGAAACTTACGCGCCTCGCCCTCAAAGATCTTGAGGTCCCCGTCCATCCACGAGGGGGATTCGACTTGAAGCGCCGCCATCGGGATCAATCCCGCGCGGCGGCGTTCATCGAATACCCGATCAGACGGCCGTGGCCGTCGTCGTTCGCAGGCTTGCGATGCGGCTGCTTCTCGCCGAGCAGAACCTCAAGCCGAGCGCGCGCGCCACGCAACTCTTCGAGTGAGTGCTCGATATCCGCCCGTTGCTGCTCCAGCATTGAAATGCGCTGGCTGAACTTCTTGATCGTGTACGAAAGCTGCGTCGCCTGCCCGTCCTTCACGTTGTACAAGTCGAGCATCTCTTTAATCTCGTCGAGCGAGAACCCGACGCGCTTGCCGCGCAGAATGAGCGCAAGCCGCGCCCGGTCGCGCGCCGCGTAAACACGCGACTGTCCGACCCGCGTGGGTTGGATCAGTTCTTCGTCCTCGTAGAAGCGAATGGCGCGCGGCGTGATGCCGAACTCGTTGGAAAGCTCGCTAATGGTCCAAGTGCGCATGGCCTTTGCCCTCGGTTGATATCGGTGCGACGAAATATGCTTCCGTTGACGTAAGCGTCAACTCACAAATTAAGTAGTTGATCTGAAACGATAAAAAATCACCTGTCACAATCCGAAGCCAATCTTGCCTCGACGCCAAACCGCCCCAATGCCAGGAACGAGGCATGCCCCGCCCAATCATTTTCGACTTCGACGGCACCATCGTCGACAGTGAACCGCACGCCAACAAAGGTCTCGCCGAGACCCTGAGCGAACTCGGCTTCCCCACGACCTACGATGAAGCGGTTGCCACCTACATCGGCCTTCGATTGACCGACTGCATCGCCAAAGCCGAACACATCCACGGCCGCAAGCTACCGGACGGCCTCGCAAGCCTGTGCCGCGCTCGTGTAGGCGCCTTGATCGACGAGCACCTCCAACCTGTCCCCGGTGCGATCGCGTTCGTCCGCGACCGCGCGCATGACCCTATCGCGATCGCATCGTCCAGCCGCGTTGTCAGCATAGAACGCTCTCTCGCTCGCGTCGGACTTCAAAGCATCTTCGACGGCCGCATCTACAGCGCCGCCGACATCGAACGCGGCAAACCGCACCCGGACATCTTCTTGAAAGCAGCCGGAGGGATCGCCGCCAACCCGGGCGATTGCATCGTTATCGAAGACGGCGTGTTGGGCGTACAAGCTGCCGTCGCCGCGGGCATGACGGTGATCGGCCTCACGGCAGGCGCCCATTGCGGACCGGCCCATGGAGAAACGCTTCGCGATGCGGGCGCCCACGTGATGGCGCGTTCGTACGGCGAAGTGGAGAGCTACATCGCGCGGCTGTAACCTCTATCCGCGCTCTCGGAACACCACGTATGCGGCTAAGCCGGCCAGCGCCGAAAGCACCACCGCAAGCAGGCCATAGACGAACGGCTGGTCCAGGGCGAGCTCCGACAAGCTCCGCTCGATCCCCGACTTGTCGATATAGAGCGTCATCGTATTCGTGCTGGTGACGTCGCCGCCCGCGAACACAAACACCTGCACCTTCAGATTGCCGGCTGGAACATTCGGCGGCAATCGCACCGTCGTGCGGAACAGCGAGCCGGACAGGAAGCTCACGCCGCCTTCATGCTGCGAGTAGAGCGTGGCCGTTTGCTTGTGCCTGACGATCGCTTGCCGGAACTCTTTCGGCCCCCCAACGGCACCGGGTGCCGGCCCGAATGCCAACCGATCAAGGCCCAACTCGTACTGCGAAAGCAAATCGGCGCGCGCGATGTCCTTCAACGGTCGCGTGGACGACAAAAAATAGAACCCCGGCACACCCGCAAACCGCTGCATGTCGCGGTTGATCCAAATCGGTCCCACGCGCTCCTTCTTGCGCACGGTGATTGTGTAGGGCTTGTCGCTGCGGATAACGACGACGACGTCGCGCATCTCTGTCGCGGGAAGCGCCTCGCCTTCTTCGTTCTCGATCGCGCCGAACACGACGACGTCCGTGCCGCTGAAACTCGACGTGATCTCGATCTTGTCGCGCGAAATGCCGGCCGCCAGATCTTCGGCACGCGCAAACCCCGCAGTAAGCAAGACCGCCAGCGCGAAGACGGCCGCAAGCCTCATTCCACGCCCTCGACAAGCAAGTTGAACGGATCGGCGGGCGTGAACACAAGGTCGGCGGCAAGGCGCAAACAAATCAGCAAGATCAGCCCCGCAAGGCAAAGCCGCATCCAGTCGCTACGCAACCGCTCGCCGTAGCGCACGCCGAACTGCGCACCGATCACGCCACCCGCGATCAGCAACAACGCCAGGATCGCGTCCACGCTGTGGTTCGTAATCGCATGCAGAAGCGTGGAAAACGCCGCGACGAAGATAATCTGAAACAGCGACGTTCCGACGACAACCGCCGTCGGCATACGCAAGAGATAGATCATCGCAGGCACGAGAATGAACCCGCCGCCGACCCCCATCACGACCGAAAGCACCCCGATCAAGACGCCAAGCAACGCAGGCGGGATCGCACTGATATAGAGCTTCGAACGCTGGAACCGCATCTTCAGCGGCCAGCCGTGCACCCAGTAATGCCCGCCCGGTTCGCGTCGCGTACCACCCACGTTCGAGCCGCCGGCGCGCACCGCCTGCAGGCTCTCGTAGAACATCAACCCGCCGATCGAGCCCAGAAAAATGACGTAAGAAAGCGCAATGAAGAGATCGACCTGCCCCGCCGCTTTGAGCGCGTTGAACAGCTGAATGCCGAGGAGCGACCCCGTCAGCCCCCCGCCCAGCAGCACCGCTCCCATCTTGATGTCGACGTTGCCCTTGCGCCAATGCGTCAGCACGCCCGACACGGACGACGCCACGATCTGCGTCGATTGCGTGGCGACCGCGACTGGCGGCGGAATACCGATGAACATCAAAAACGGCGTCAAAATGAAGCCGCCGCCGACCCCGAACATGCCCGACAAAAAGCCCACCGCCGCGCCGAGGCCGGCAATGAGGAAAATGTTCACCGGCATCTCGGCGATCGGGAGATAGATTTCCATGGGGCTGAAAGCGCAGTCGATCGAGCAGCGATCGTTAGACGCTTAACCCCACAGCCACGCGCTGGCTAGGTGAACTCGTCACCAATGAGCGGATTGGTCGCGGGCCTTGCCTCGAATGATGCTTAACCGGAGAAGCCGGGTAACTCGTTTGCAGCCTTGTCGAGCGGCTTCGGCTGGAACTTGCGCGCCGCCTCAAGCGCCATGGCGACATCGCCCGCACTCAAGGTTTTCTTCAACGCCTCAAGCTTCTCGCCTGCACCGGTGTCGCCTTGGGCGGACGCAATCGCGTACCACTTCGCAGCCTCCGTCACGTTCTTTTCGACCCCCATTCCGCGCTCCAAAAGGATCGCGAAATTGTACTGCGAATCGGGAAGCCCGTATTCCGCACCCTGCCGGAACCACGTCGCAGCCTGCTGGAAACTCTGCCCAATGCCAACGCCATCGGCAAAGAGCACCGCCAGATTGTGCATCGCCTTGCGATTGCCGCCCTTCGCTGCGCGCTCATACCAAGACTTCGCTTGCGGCAGGTCTTTGTTGACGCCTATCCCGCGCTCGTACATCGCGCCCAGTCGATACTGAGCGATCACAAGACCCTGCTGCGCTGCCTTGGTGGCGAGCGACAAAGCCTTGGCGTCATCCTTCACAACGCCGCGGCCTTCGGAATAACGCAACGCGAGCAGGAACTGCGAACTCGCATCGCCCTTCACCGCACTCGCCTCAAGCGAGGCAACGGACGTATCTTGCGGCTCCGATCCCGGCAGCATCGACGTGCCGGACGTGAACGAAGGCGCTTCCGCGGGTGCACCCAGACCGTTCGGTTCGGCCGCAACGCTGGTCCCCGGCGCGCCCGGCGTCTCGGATCCCGACGGCGGCGCGAACTCCGCCGCCGGACCCGGCTGTGGCGCGACGCCCGGTTGCCCAGGCCCGTTCAAAATCTCGCCGATGCTCTCGCCTGCACCCGGACGATTGATGCCGTCGTCCTTACCGCCCGGCAGTGTGAACAACAGTGCGACGATACCTGCAACGATCGCGATGCCCGCAATGGCCACAACGGCAAGCCGGCCGAAACGGCTCTTTTGGGTGTCGTCCTTCGGATAAGGGACTGCTTTCTTCTTACCCTTGGACTGCGGACGATCGGCGTCCGCTTGCGCAGCAGCTTTCGCCGCCCGGCGCGCCTGACTCAAGAAATCTTTCTTCGGCGCGTCCAGTTCATCGTCCGCCGGCGGCGGCTGGAACCGGTCCATGTCGAGATCGTCGTCGAGCGCCGGCTGCTCGTGCGGCGGCGCAAGCGTCGTCGCCATGATCGTCTCAAGCGCCGAAACTGAAAGCCCGCTGTCGTGCTTCGCCCCGTGCTCCGGCGGCTCTGGCGACAAGTTCGACAACATCTCCGCCGCACTCGTCGAATAGGGTTCTTGCGACAGCGGAGGCGGCGGCGCGTATTGCGACGTCAACGGCGTTGCCATCGTCGACATGCGGTGGCGCGGATCGGGCACGGAATCGGCCGCAGCTTTGGCGACCAGACCGTCGACGGTCAGACGCAAGCCGCCGATCGCTTCCTTGTGCTTCTTGTCGGAGGCTTCCAGACGCTGCGTCAGCGTACGCATCGTGTCTTCGACGAGGTTCGACGTCTCACCCGCACGCCGGTCGGTGTCGTCGAAGCGCCGGTTCAGCGACGTCATCCCTTGCGCATGCCGCGAGTCGGATTCGTCGAGCCGCGCCGAAATCGACTTCAACGCATTGCTGACGGTGGACACGGACTCGGCCGCGCGCCGCTCGCTGTCCTCGATCTTCGTGGTCAGCGTCTCCAGCGTGGACTCGATCGCATTGATCGGCCCCGCGATATTTCCGCTGGCATCGCCAGCCTGATCCATCCGCTCGTGCAGCGTATCGACCGAACGCTTCAGCGCCATAAACGCTTCCGGCGGCGCACTCGCCTTCTGCACCGTCTGCGCGATCCGCGCATCCATCGTCGAAAGCTGTCCGCGCATCTCGTCGAACATCGACGCCGAGCGTGCCTCGAACGTATCGAGCCGCGCCGTCACGCCGCTGCCGCCGCCGTTCGTGGCATTGCGTTCCTGCGCGTCGACCCGGTTGCCAAGCTCGCGCATAAAGCGCGCAAGCTGCGTCAGGTCGTCCCGCGAGCGCTTCTCGTTGTCGACGACACCGTGGCGAACCTCGGCGATCGAAGCCTCAAGCCGCACCAACGCGTCCTTGTTCGGAAAGTCGCGCGCCGTTTCCATTTCGGCGAGGCGCTTCTGCAAATGGTTCAGCGTAATCTCAAGCCGCGCGAACTGATCCTTCTGCGCCGAGTCCGGCTTGTTCGCCGCTTCCATCTCGACGAGCCGCTTCTGCAGCTGCGTCAGCGCCGTCTCCAGACGCGACACGGATTCCTTGCCCGGCCACTCCGCGCGTCCGCTCTCGATGTCGATCAAGCGCTTCTGCACACTGCGCACGGTCGTCTCGAGGCTCTCGAACGCGTGTGATTGATCGCGCGCCGATTGCGCCAGTGCATCCGCCGCACTCGTGAACGCGACATCGGCAAGCTGCTTCACGCGCTCGTGCGCATCGATGCGATCCTGCATCGCGGCGACCGATTGGTTCACAGTCGCGATCGCCGTTTGCGCGCGACGCTCCGAACTCTCAAGCCGGTCGGCCAGATCGCGCAGACCATGCGCCACGATCTGGAATTCGCTACCGCGCACTTGGCTGTCGAACGAAGGCTGCGGCTGCGGTTGGTGCTGCGGCTGATGTTGTGGCGGCCCAAAGCCCGCGTGCGGATTCAGCGGCTGGTACGGCTGCGGCTGTGCATAACCTTGTTGATGACCCTGCGGGAACACCTGCGGATAACGCAGGCTCGGCGGAGGCGGTTGCATCATCGGCTGCGGCCCATAGGTACCGTCGCCCGGCACGAATTGCTGCTGCGGATAGCCATGTCCGCCGGGGCCATTCGGACGCCCTTCGGTCATGATCAATTGGCTCAAATATTCACCGAGGCTGACGCCACTACGACGCGCTGCCAGCTGCGCCATTTCGCGCGCTTCTGCCTCGATTCCCTTCACATTCCACGGAACGCCGGGCCGCATCGAATCATTCCCCCGAAACACGTTTTTCACGTTAGGTACGGTGATATGTTGTGTAAAGCTCACGCACGCGCACTACCCGTCGCGCTGTGGCTTTCATATCGTGTTAATGATCGTTAACGCCGAATTGGTTAACAAAGGGTTAAAACGGCGTTGCGGCGAAGACTCACGCAATCGCTTTTCGTGAGCGTTTTCGTGCGCTTGTCGTGAACTTCAGTTGCACCTCAAAGTCGAACCATGACGGCAAATTTGATTCGCATCGCAGCGTTCCTATTCGCGCTCTCGCTGGGCGCGTGTTCGACCTACAAAGCAACCGTCGACGCGATCGGCGACACGACCAAAGACGCGTTCACGACCCCACCGGCGAAGGTACCCACGGTCGACCTCACAAACGCGAATTGGCAGAAGCTGACGCCCGATCAGCCGGAGGGAAATCCGCTGCGCGTGGCGATCGTCGAGCGCAACGAAAAGATCGGTGCGACGCGCGTCGTGTTGAAAGCGCCGGCCGCCTACACGCTCCCGCCTTACTGGCTAACCGCGCCGGGCAACTACACGGTGCTGAAAGGCACGTTCGTCTTCGGCGCGCTGACGGCAAACGGCAAGCGCACCGAACGCGTGCAAACGCCGGGCACGTTCGCCGAAGTTCCGAAGAATTATATTCTGCAAGGCATCACGCGCCCAGGCACCGAAGCGCTACTCTATATCACCGTCTACGGCGAATGGGCCCCCAAAGTCGCCGAAGGCGCGTGGAC
>JABFRX010000077.1 GCA_013140995.1 Alphaproteobacteria bacterium
TGCACCGCTGTCATTGCTTCAGGCCGCGCGAAGAGGGCAAGCCTTGCGAAGGCCTATTTGAGCCGGTGCGAGGCGCAAGGCGGCAAGTACACGCGCCTTGCTGCCGGCTCGGGTGCAACCTCGAGCGGCGAAGACATACTGGCCTCGGCGATTCGCGATTGCGGGCGGGCGATCCGCCTCGCGCCGAACAACGGCGATGCCTATTTCAAGCGCGCGCTCTATTACACGTTCCAAAAGGACACCACGCGCGCCATCGCAGATTACAATCGATTGGTCAAACTGCGGCCGAAGTCCGGCGGGCCACTTGCGTTTCGCGGCAGGGCCTATTTGGAATCCGGCGCGTACGACCGTGCTCTCTTAGATTGCACGGAGGCCCTCAAGCGGGGCTACACGATCGGCGGCCTTGCCCAGGACTGCCTCGACCAAGCCGGCACCGCAAAGCAACGGTTGGCCGGCGGGCAAAAATTGGGCGATCCGCGCGCGTGGTGCGACGGCAAAGCGCTGGCTGAAGAAGGCTTTCCGCAAGATCGCCAGATCGAGGGATGCACCCTGCTGATCAATTCGGGCAAGGAGACACCCGACGATCTGATCAAGGATCACTTCAATCGGGCGAGGGCCTACGATTTCGAGGGCGCCGCCGACAAAGCGATCGACGATTACAACGTGGTGATCGACTTGCAGCCGCGCAATGCCGACGCTCACGGATCGCTCGGCGTGATCTATTGGGTCAAGAACGACTATGACCGGGCGATCGGGAATTTCGACAAGGCGATCGCACTCAACGGAAGCCGGATGGATTTGTACTTTCCCTATCGCGGCCGCTGTCACTTCGCGCTCGGTCACTTCGCGCTGGCGATTGCCGATTTCGATTCGGCGCTCAAACGCAACGCGAACGACGCCGACACGCTCGTCGCGCGCAGCTTCGCGTTCACCGGAAGCGGCGCGTACGATAAGGCCATCGCCGACGCCGATCGCGCGATCGAATTGTCCCCGGTGTCAGGGGCGACAGAGGCCTTCGACAGCCGTGGCAATGCGCATTTTCACAAAGGCGATTTTGCCGCTGCCATCGACGATTACACAGCGGCGCTGAAATTATGGCCGGAGAACCCGCAAGCGCTCTACGGGCGGGGCGCCGCGAAAAGCCGCCGGGGCGACACGACGGGTGCGGCGGCCGACATGAATGCGGCACGGGCGTTGAAGGCCGACATTGCCGCGGCCGAGGAGAAGCTGGGCATTGGGCCATAACGCGAAAGATGCCCTTGTGACCGATCTTCTGATGATGGACGCGACGGCACTGAGCGATGCGATCCGTGCCAAGCGCGTCTCATGCGTCGAGGTTATGCAGGCGACGCTTGCCCGCATTGCGCGGTTGAACCCCAAGGTCAACGCGATCATCGATTTGCGCGACAGGGACGACCTCATGGCCGAGGCACGGGCGCGCGACGACGATATTGGGCGCGGGCACTGGCGCGGGGTGCTGCACGGGTTTCCCCAGGCGATCAAGAATCTCGAACCCGTCGCGGGCGTGCGCATGACGATGGGCTCGCCGTTGCTCAAAGACTTCATGCCGCCGGCCGACAGCATCATGGTCGAGCGTATGCGCAACGCGGGTGCGATCATAATCGGGCGCACGAACACGCCGGCGTTCGGCTTGGGCTCGCACACATACAATCCCGTGCACGGCACGACGCTGAACGCCTATGATCAGCGCGTGAGCGCGGGCGGCAGCAGCGGTGGGGCTGCGGTCGCGGTGGCGCTGCGGATGCTGCCGGTCGCGGACGGCGGCGACTACGGCGGTAGTCTGCGCAACCCCGCCGGTTGGAACAATATTTTCGCGTTGCGCCCGAGCGTGGGCCGGGTGCCTTCGAGCCCGCGCGACGTTTGGATGCCGGGGATGTCGGTGCTCGGGCCGATGGCGCGCAACGTGGGCGACCTCGCGCTGCTGCTCGGCGTGCAGGCGGGGTTCGACGCCCGCGCGCCCACGTCGCTCGACGGCAGGCTCGATCTCACGCCCGCCGCGCTCGACGCCGACATGAAGAGCAAGCGCATCGCCTGGCTCGGCGATTTCGGCGGGCAAATCCCGTTCGAGTCCGGCGTGCTGGAGCTTTGCCGCACCGCGCTCAATACGTTCGAGACGTTGGGCTGCATCGTGGAGGAGGCGGTGCCCGACTACCCGCTCGACAAAGTGTGGCGCGCGTTTCTCGACCTTCGCGCTTGGCACGGCGGCTCGCCGCTGCTCGCGCTTTACGAGGATCCGAAGCGGCGCGCGCTGCTGAACCCGCAGGCGATCTACGAAATCGAAGCCGGCCAGAAGCTCACCGCCTACGACCTCAGCGCCGCGTCGATGATCCGCACGCACTGGTACGAGGCAGTGCGCAAACTGTTCGAGCGTTACGATTATCTGGTCACGCCAACGGCGCAGCTGTTCCCGTTCGACGCCGCGTGGGATTGGCCGAAGGAGATCGCGGGCCGCCCAATGGCGAGCTATCACGAATGGATGCAGGTCGCGATCGCGATCACCATGACGGCGTGTCCGGTCGCCGCGGTGCCCGCAGGGTTCAACGCGGCGGGGCTGCCGATGGGGTTGCAACTGATAGGGCCGGTCGGCGGTGAGGTGGCGTGTCTGCAGTTGGCGCAGGCTTACGACAAGGCGACGCGATGGACCGCGAAGCGATTGCCGGGATTGTTGCTCGTGGAGTGAAACGACAGGCGACGCTGGCCGACGCGCCGCCGAGATCATCGTATGTCCCCGAAATTCCCGGCGCGGGAGTGTCGCCAGGCGATCCGGCCGAAATCATGTATCCGCGTGGAGCGACTGTCTCGAATGAGGGCCCGTCCCAGCCGTTCGTAGTCACTTGGCCATCAGTCGCTCATTGGCCCTTTGCGGACATTCGGATTATGCCGCCGGCGCGGATAGCGGGGTCTCTAACATGGTGCGCATTTTGAGAGCGAGATCGTCAAGCGTGTAGGGCTTGGGTAGAAAGTTGGCGCTTTTGGCGAGGGTGCGATTGTGAACCACCGATTCGCGCGCGTAGCCGGTGGTGAACAGCACCTTGAGGCCGGGCCAGCGGCGCGTTGCTTCGTCGGCCAACTGGCGCCCGCTCATGCCGGGCATGATCATGTCGGTGAACAGGCAACCGATTTCGGGATGGTGTTCGAGCTTGAGCAGGGCGTTGGCGCCGCCGTCGGCGTGAATGACGGTGTAGCCAAGTTCGCGCAAGCCCGCCACCGTCACTTCCCGCAGGCGCCGTTCGTCTTCGACGACGAGGATGATCTCGCCGGCATTCCCGCGCGGGATGAGCCTGTGAGGTTCTGCTTCGAGCACCGCTTTTTCGACGCCGACGAAACGCGGCAGATAGACTTTGATCGTCGTGCCTTTGCCGAGTTCGGAATAGATACTCACGTTGCCGCCGGATTGTTTAACGAAGCCGAACACCTGGCTGAGGCCCAAGCCCGTACCCTCGCCCACGGGCTTTGTCGTGAAGAACGGTTCGAAGGCGCGCGCGACTACTTCGGGCGGCATACCTTCGCCGTTGTCGGTTACCGCGATCATCACATATTGGCCGGGGACGACATCGACATTCGCGCGCGCGTAAGCGTCGTCAAGGGACACGTTCGCCGTTTCAAGCGTAAGTTTTCCGCCGCCGGGCATGGCGTCGCGCGCGTTAACGCAAAGATTGAGAATGACGTTTTCAAGTTGGCTGGCGTCGGCATTGGTGCGCCAAAGTCCTCCGCCCAGAACGGTTTCGATGCTTATGTTTTCGCCGAGCGTGCGGCGCAGAAGGTCGGTCATGCTGGAGATGAACTGGCTGGGGTCGAGCACTTCGGGCGAGAGCTGTTGCAGCCTTGAGAACGCCAACAAGCGCGCCGTCAGCGCCGCCGAACGCTGGGCCGCGTCCATCGCGGCGTCGAGCAGGCTGGCGATGTCGGTTTCGCCGCGCGCCAAGCGTTTGCGGCACAACGAGATCGCCGACATGACGACGGCGTTCATGTTGTTGAAGTCGTGGGCGATGCCGCCGGTGAGTTGGCCGACGGCTTCCATCTTTTGCAATTGGCGCACTTGTCCTTCGGCGGCTTCGCGCGCGATCCCTTCGCCGGCGGTTGCGTCATGCGCCGCGTTCAGCGTGACGAGCGCGCTTTTGGTGTCGGCGGTATGGAGTGCGCGGGCGCCCAACCCCGCCTGGCGGTCGCGCAGCCAAAGCCACAGCGCCCACGCCACCAACACAATCGGCAGCGTGGCGGCCAGAAACAACCATACCGATGTGGCAGCCGCGTCGTCGATGCGCTGGCGCAGCAGGAGTCCTTCGCGGCGCTGCATCATGAGAACAATGTCGCGGATGGAGTCCAGCGGGTATATGGATTGGACGCGTGCACCGGCCTTGGCGCGCGACAGGCTGTTCAAGTTGGCCTCAAGATGGCGGCGGGCCAAATCGCGCAACTCCTTGAGCGAGGCTTGTTGCGCCGCATTGTGTTGGGTCAGCGCCGCAAGCGAGGCATACTCTTCTTCGAAATGGCCCCGCACTTTTTCCATGCGGTCGATATAGGTTTCATCGCCGGTCAGCAGGTAACCGCGCAGTCCCAATTCGGCGTCCTGAACGGAGGCGAACGAACGCGCCAGCGTGCTGTTGACGTTTTCGGTGTGGCTGATCAAATCCAACTGCGAACGGTAGAGCGCGGTCAGCGCGATGAGGGCCGCGACCGACAACACCAAGACCGATGCCGAGATGCCCGGCAAAAGCGAGACAATGCGCTGCCACGGGGTCAGGCCGAATAGGTTTGCGGCACTGGCGCGAAGGCGCGCAAGCATGGATGAATTCGGTGAAGGTGGGGTCGTAGAAATCTGAAGGTATCCTTCTCGCAAACGCGCACGACCGAAACCGCAACCTGCGCTCTAAAGACCCAATGGTCCAGGGTGCGCAAACGGCGCACTTGAGCGGGAGGGACGTGCATTAACTTCGTCGAACGGTTCGAGTGTCGCTTTGCGGCTGCCCTACCGCGGCAATTGCGCGAACGGCAGGTTACGGTTGGTTCGGCCATTCCCTCGCAACGCGTGGCCGGTTCGGCTTTCAACGCGCCGGGTCTATCGACGAAGCCCTGCACGAGGTAAATTGTCTCTCACGCCACCAGGTGTCCTTTTGAATTCACGCGCTACGCCACCGGCGCGCGCTGGCTCAGTTCAGACGGGCGTCTCGGCGGGAGGGCTCTCGACACGATCAAGATAGAGCGAGAGTTCGCTCACCCACTTCCGCGACGCATCACAGTCAGCGATCTCGGCGGCGTGCTGAAGTGCTGCGCCGATATCGGTGATGAGTTGGAATCCGTACGCTCCCCCGGAGCCCCTCATATTGTGCCCAAGCCGTGTCACGGTCTCGAAGTCAGCGCGGTCTAAGGCGTCGCTCATCGTGAAGACGTCTTGCCTGCAATTCTGGAGATAGGCAGGGACACGTTCTGCGATTTTCTTGTTCAGCGCTGACACCATCGGCCGCTCTCGAATGAGTATCTCGGCCGGCGCCGCTGCGGAATAATCCCTGATCGCTCGCAAGAGAACTTCTTGCTTGATGGGCTTAGTCAGGAAAGCCGTGCAGCCTGCGGCCATGCACATTTCCCGATCTCCCTTCAAGGCGGAAGCCGTCAACGCGATGATGGGGATCGGCGCGCGATTGTTGGCGCGCTCCCAGGCTCGAATTTTTCGTGTTGCGGTCAGACCGTCCATGACCGGCATTTGCCGGTCCATGAGGACGAGATCGAAGTGGCCTGCCGCGAACATTTCAAAAGCGCTGGCGCCGGTCTCGGCAATCTGCAGATGGTAGGGCGTGTCCTGAAGATAGGCGATCGTGATCATGCAATTGTCTGGCGAATCTTCCGCCAACAGAATGCGCAACGCCGTCAACGGCAGATCGGGATCAAGGCCGATCGGTTCAGAAGTGCCTTCCTGCGCGTCGAGCCATACCTCAAAGGGCACGATGAAAGAGAAGACGCTGCCCTTGTCGACGACGCTTTCGACCCAGATGCGTCCGCCCATCAATTCAACGAGGCGCTTGCAAATCGTTAGTCCGAGCCCGGAACCTCCGAACCTGCGAGTGGTCGACGAGTCCGCCTGCGTAAAGCGCTCGAACACGAGGTTCAACTTCTCGCGCGAGATGCCAATGCCGGTATCCGAAACGGTGAAACGCAATACCGGTGCTGCAGCCGAATCCGCGTCGAGTGTGACGCGGAGCGAGACCTCGCCGGATTCCGTGAACTTGACCGCGTTGCCGATCAGGTTGAGCAGCACTTGGCGCAATCGTGTCGGATCTCCCAACAGAGCCATCGGTACGCTGGGTGCAATTTCGCACACAAGAACCAGGCCTTTTTCCTGGGCCCGAGACGCCACCATTTCTACCACTTTTTCCAAGTGATCGGTCAGGGTAAAGCCGGTTCGTTCCAATTCAAGTTGCGATGCCTCAACTTTCGAGAGGTCGAGAATATCGTTGATGAGGTTCAAGAGATTGTCGCCGGCGCGGCGAAAGACCTGCACGTACTTGTCTTGCTCGGGCGTCAGCGAGGTTTTCGCCAGTAGATCGGCGATGCCCATGATCGCATTCATTGGCGTACGGATTTCGTGGCTCATGCTGGCCAGAAAGTCCGATTTGGTCCTGCTCGCGCTTTCAGCTGCGGCTTTCGCCTGTTTCAGCTCCATCTCCACCCGTTTGCGCTCGGTGACGTCACGCGCCGCGGCGAAGACGCCTTGCAGCGTGCGATCGCGGTCGTAAAACGTGGTCGCGTTGTAGGAGACCACAGTTTCCGTCCCGTCCCGCGCACGTGCTGTCAGCTCGTAATCAGTGACTTTCTTTTCCCTGAGCACGAGATTGATCCCGGCTTCCGCTCGTTCGGGATCGGTGAAGTAGTTCTTGAATGGCGCACCGATCAGCTCGTCGCGCGTGCAGCCGGTGAGCGCTTCCATCTGCTTGTTGACGTCGGTGATGATGCCCGCGGGGTCGGTGGTCATCAGCGCGTCGATGTTGGATTCGATCAGCGAGCGGGTGTAAAATTGCTGATCGCGTAGACGCTGGTCGAGCTTCTTCTGTTCGGCTTCAACCAGCTTGCGCGCGGTGTTGTCGGTGCCGATCAGCAGATAGCCGATGATGACGCTTTGGGCGTTGCGAAGCGCGGTGACCGAAACGACGGCGGGGAAGCGCGTACCGTCCTTGCGGATGTATGTCAGCTCGTAAATGTCCTCGATTTCGCGCGAAGCCTTGAACACGAGGGCTTCGAACCCGGGCGCGATCGTCGTTCCGAACTCGTTACTCAGGACTTTGGCGCGCGCGATCAGCTCCGGCGGGTCGGAAATATCCGCCGGCGTGATCTTGTTCATGACTTCCGCGGCCGCGTAGCCAAGCATCCGTTCAGCGCCGACATTGAAAATCTGTATGACGCCCTTGGCGTCGGTGGCGATGCTCGAAAAATTGGCGCTATTGAAAATCGCGCTTTGCAGGGCGCCGGCCTTGAGTTCAGTGCCAATCAGCAGATAGCCGATGATAACGTCCCGCGCGTCTCGCAGCGCTGTGACCGAGACCACCGCTGGGAAGCGTGATCCATCCTTGCGGATATAGGTGAGCTCGTAGACGTCCTCTATGCCGCGCGAAGCCTTGAACACAAGCGCTTCGAAGCCTGGCGTGATCGCCGTCCCGAGTTCGACGCTCAACGCTCTTGCGCGGGCAACGAGTTCTTGCGGATCGGAAATGTCCGCCGGCGTGATCTTGTTCATCACCTCGGCGGCGGTGTAGCCCAACATCCGCTCGGCGCCGACGTTGAATATCTGAATGACGCCCTTGGCGTCGGTGGCGATGCTCGAAAAATTGGCGCTATTGAAAATCGCGCTTTGCAGGGCGCCCGCTTTGAGAAGCGTCTCTTCGGCCTGCCGGCGCGCTGCGTTGGCCGAAGAGTCAGAGCTGTCGCCGCGTGTCGTCATATTTATAGGGATGGTGTTGACTCCGCTAACTCTTCTGGAGTGGCAAACAGAACTTCCAACGCGCTTTTGAGTTGTTCAGCAGAATAGGGCTTCGGAACGAAGTGTGCGCCTTTGACAAACAACGTTTTGGTCTTGTCAGTCGTTGAATTGCCTGACGCGTACAACACCCGCAAAGGCGGCCGCAGCGTCCTCGCTTGTTGCGCCAGTTCATAGCCGCCAAGCACCGCCGATTTGAGGCGAATATCGGTAAAGAGCGCATCAATTGGTTGCGCCGTGCGCAACGCGACAAGCGCCTCGTCGACATCGCTCGCCGCTATTGCCTGATGACCCATGTCCTCAATGATAAGCTTTGCAAACTCGAGGACGACGATCTCGTCCTCGACGAGTAGGATGGCGGCCATCAAATTCTCCCGAATCTGGCGCCGAAAGCGTCGCCGCTTCAGAGCCCTCCCGCCATATCCCGGCCGATAGGAGCCCCCACCGATGTCAGGTCAGCCTCATGTAACGCTGGGGGGGGGCGTGGTTCCAAGCCAAACGTCATTATTTCAATATTCGCGGCATCAAGCAGTTCGGTTGAGCGGCCGGCTCGCCGGATGACCGTTGTCGGCGAAATCCTGCCGCTCGCCGCTTGCTGGGCGGCCGGCTGGAGTTGGCCCATCCGAGACATTGGTAATAGTCCGTCCATCAGCACGCTGTCGGCCCAGAGCGGTCGTTGTTCATTGGGCGAGCAAGGCTAATGTTTCCGCCATGGAGCGGGGTCGGACTAGTGGATCGGCGTGTCTATGCACGACCTTCCATTGATCTTGCTCGCGTCGATAGACTTGGGTGACACGAAGCGACCAAGGTTGCTGAGGCATGCCGGCGATAGTGGCGGTTTGCTCTTCGAGCGTGACAAGAACCATCAAGTCGTCAGTAACAAACGACCTCAGTACGACGGACGCGAACATTTTCCCGTCGAGCGGAAGATGAGTGTGTTTGAGGGACACAAAGCGAAAGCCGATCAGCTCGCGAAAGATGGCGCCTACGGCTTCGCCTGCAACTTCGATGACGAAGGCTTCAGACATGGGATTCCAACTCGGAGGGTCGTAGCGGGCGTCTTCGATTCTGCTCCTGCAGCGATCTAAGCCTTGAACCCCGACTTGAATGCGGACTTCAACTCTTCGGCAGCAATGTCCTGGGCGCGTGCGGCGGCGTCGACGACGGCGTCCATCCCGAAGAACTCGTGGCACACGCCCTCGAAGTTCTCGAATCTGACGCGCGATCCGCCGACTCGCAGGTTAGCGGCCAGAAGCTGTCCGTCCGTCAGCAGCGGATCGATTTCCGCCGTCAGAATTGTCGCGTCCGGCAATTTTTTTAGATCTGCCTTACCGACGATATCCAGCAAAGGACTATTCTTGTCTTCTTCGCTGCCGATCGTGTTCGCGACGAACCATTTCATGCCTTGCTTGCTCAGCGGTATGGCGTTCTCGTTTTCCATGTAGGACGGTGTGTTCGTGTCCATGCCGGCCACGGGGTAGATCAACAGCATGTGAGCCGGTGCTTGTATTTTTTGATCGCGCGCCATGATCGCAACGTTCACCGCAAGATTGCCGCCGGCCGATTCGCCCGCGACCGCGATGTTCATTGGATTGCCGCCCCACGACTTCGCATTTTCCAGCACCCACTTGTAGGCGTTCCACGCGTCTTCATGTTGGGCCGGAAATTTGTGCTCCGGCGCGTGGCGGTATTCGATCGACACGACGATCGCTCCGGTTTTCGCGGCGAGCGCCATGGCCGAGGCTTCATACGCTGCGATATCTGCAATCACCCATCCGCCGCCATGGTAGTATACAAGCACAGGCGTCCCCGCGGCTGCTCGCGCATCGACCTTTTCGGGTTTGTAGATGCGCGCCTGTAGTGTTGTGCCGCCCGTGGGATATGTCACGTCGCGCTTTGAGACTTTCATCGCGGCCATCAGCGCAACCGGGTCTTTTCCCTGATCGATAAGAACAGCTCTCACAGCGTCGGCCGGGCTTGGCTGCTTGCGCGTTTCTTCGGGCGACTGCGTGCCGAGGGGTTTGGCGCCTAGCTCTTGGAGCTTGACCAGCACACGGCGCATGTCTCTGTCGCACCGGCTGATTGTGTAAGAGTTGTCCGACGACGACGCGGCGACGCGCAGTGTGGGCCGCGTCGCCGCGGGAGCGTTGGTTGTCATTTCGCTTTCCTAACGGACAAGCCTGCTCCGCTTAAGGCGTCGTGGTCATCGTCGGCGCCGTGACGCCGGCCGGCGTCATCGTCCGTGTCCCGAATGCACCGAATGCGTACAAGGCCACCAGCACGACCGCGACCACGCCAACGATGGTCGCGATCATCGTCGTGGAATTCTGGTTCGTGTTGGTGACCGCGTTGCTTGCGTCTCTGACGGTGTCGCGGACGCCGTCTCTGATCGTGTCTCTGGTATCTGTCATGTTTGTGTTCCTTTGAGGAATGCTTCCTCGCGAGTATAGAACGCGAGCCGGTGCGGATTGGTTGCCTGCGACCCGTGTGTTCGAGCTAGTTCGCAGTCAGCCATGCTCTCCAAACCGTCGACGACCGATTTTCGTCATAGCGCTGACTTTCCGGCAGGGCGAAGTGAAAGCTCGCGAGATCGTCATTGCCGCTGTCTTCCACGGCGCTGTCGGTCGATGCGATGACGCAAGGGCTGCGCTTGGCTCTGATCGCGACGCTGCCTGTCGATCCCGCGCATCCGCGAATAGCCCGGCGCAGCAAGCGCAACTGATCATTGTCGAGTTCGCGCAACGATTGCTCGTTCATGTCTTGATCGAACGCGGGGCGCGGTAATTGGTCCGCGAGCGCGGCGGTTGCGAAAACACCGATCGAAATGGATGCAATAAGAAGCGTGTGCATTCGTGAGGTCCTCGCGTTGCTTGGTTGAGGACGTAACACTGCACCGGCGGAAAAAGTTCCGATCAGGCCTTGGCCATTCTTTCGCTCAAGAGATATGCGCCGCGAGCGAGGAGGACGGGAACTTGCGAGCGGCTGGAACGTTTACGAGGTCGTCCCTTCATTGTTCCCGAGCACTTGTGACAATCATGCGTTGGCGTGGTTTGTGAGTATTACCCGGCAACGCGATCTTCGGACGGGTTTGCCTGTTTGGCTGCTCTCGCGGCGGAAGCACATCGCGACAGCGCCGATGAAGGCGTCCGTCAAGGTCGATGTTGCCGTTATTGGGGGCGGCGTGTCCGGTGCGCTCGTGACGGACGCCATTCTCGAAACCGGCAAGACCGTGGCGGTGTTCGACAGGCGCGGGTTCACGAAGGGCTCGACGCCTGCAAGCACCGCGCTGCTACAGTTCGAGATCGATGAGCCGCTTATTCACCTGATAGACAAGATCGGGCGCGAGCGGGCGGTGCGCGCGTACTGGGCATCGGCAACGGCCATCGACTATTTGGCGGCGCGCGTTTCGGATTTGGCGTTGTCTTGTGGCTTTCGCGAGCGTTGCGCCGTGCTGCTTCCCGGCAACATCCTCAATGCGCGCGAGCTTCGTGCCGAGGCCGCGGCGCGTTCGCGGGTGGGGTTGCGATCGCGCTTTGTCGACGGGGCGGAACTGCGCAAGCTGACGACGCTGGACGCTGCGGGTGCGATTTGGTCGGCCGGGGCCGCCGATGTCGACCCCGTCGCGTTGACCGATGGGCTATGGCGGAGTGCTCTAAAGCGCGGCGCCACGTTGTACGCGCCGGCCGAAGTCACGGCGGTCGAGCCGCATCGCGATTTCGTGACGCTTTCGGCGAAAGACGGTTTTGACATTCGTGCGCGTCATGTCGTGTTCGCGACCGGGTACGAATTGCTGAAGCTGTTGGAGGGAACCAAACACAAGATCTCATCGACGTGGGTGATCGCCACAAAGCCCCAGCCACGCAAGCTGTGGCCGACGCAGTGTTCGATTTGGGAGGCGGCGGACCCTTACATGTACATTCGAACGACGGCCGACGGCCGTGTGGTGGCGGGCGGCGAGGACGAGGACTTCTCCGACGAGGACCACCGCGACGCGTTGCTGCCTGCAAAAACGCTCGCGTTGCAGCGCAAGCTCCACAAACTGCTGCCGCATCTTGATACGACGCCCGATGCCGCGTGGACGGGCAGTTTCGGCGTCAGCCCCGACGGCTTGCCGGCCATCGGTCCGATCCCGCGGCTGAACCGCTGCTTTGCCGTCATGGGATTCGGCGGAAACGGAATTACATTTAGCGCGATCGCCGCGAAGATCATTCAGCGATCGCTGTTGGGAATACCGGACGCCAGCGGCGAACTGTTTCCGTTCTTCAAATGAGACGTTCGTTAGGGCGGTCGTTCAGCGAGCCTATGCGCAAATCCACGTACCGTCTTAAAGCACGCTGCGCCCGAGGCTGGGGAAGACTTTTTCCACCTTGCCGAGCAGGTAGTCGCCGTAGGTTCCTTCGAAGGCGTGCACGTTCGCTTTGTCCCAGCGTTCGTTGCTGTCGTCTCGCGCGTGCGCGCTGTGCTCCGGTAGTGGCTCAATCACTGCGGCGAAGGCCGGGTCGAAGAACAGCGGGAATGAGAGGCGCTCGCGGCCCGAGACGTTGCGCACGCGGTGTGGTGTCGAGCGGTAGACGCCGCCGGTCAAGCGGTCGAGCATGTCGCCGATGTTGCACACGAGCGTGCCCGCGATCGGCGGGGCTTCGATCCAGCCGCCGCGTGCCTTCACCTGAAGCCCGCCGCAATCGTCTTGAGCCAGCAGCGTGAGCAGGCCGTAATCCGTGTGTTCGCCGACGCCCCACTCCTCGTCGCCGTCTTTCGTCGCGCGTGCCGGCGGATAGTGGAACATACGAAACAGTACGGTCGGATCGGCGGTGTAGGTGCGCGCAAAATACTCCGCGTCGAGCGACAGGCTGAGCGCGACGCCGCGCATCACGGCGTGGGCCGCGCGCGTCGTTTCCTCCATGAAGGCGAGTACTGCGGGTTTGAGTTCGGGGATCGCTTCCGGCCACAGGTTCGCGCCGTGCATGGGGACGCCCGCTTGCACGCGCGGATCGGCGTTGCCCAATTCCGTGCCGAAGTAGACGCCTTCTTTCAGGTCGAGCTTGCCCGACGTCAGTTCGCCGCCGACCGGAAAGAAGCCGCGCCATGCGCGGCCGCCACGTGCCATGGCGATTTTTATTTTCTCATCGTTGGGCAGCGCGAAGAAGGCACGTGCGGCGGCGTCGATCTGCGCAATCGTTGTGAGCGCGACGCCGTGGCCGGATATGTAGAAGAAGCCGGTGTCGCGGCAGGCCGCTTCGATCGCGCGGGCCACGCGCGCGCGATCGCCTTCCGCGCCCGTGTGTAGCGGCGCGATGTCGATGACGGGAAGTTCGCGGGACGCGCTCATGATTGCGTTGAGTTCAGTCGCGCATCGCGGGCGGTTTCGGCCGCCGGTAGGTGGGTATGACGCCCTCGACCTTGCAGCCACCGAGCCCCACCGACTTGATGCAACAACCCCATCTTCCGGCACTGCAAAACACCGAGTAGTCGGATGCGATATTGGCCTGTCTCGGCAGCATCGTGTCGAGGCAATATCGTCCCCTATCCGAATTGAGGATCGCAAACAGCGCATTTTCGGAGCAGCCGTTTAGGATTGGCGGTTGCGGCGGGCCGAAAGGCTGGGTCGACACCGGCGCCGATTGAGCGAGAAACAACGATATCATCATTAGCAAAACGATTCTGCGCATGGACCGGCGTCTCCTTCGTTGCGCATATGATCCGCCAGAGGGAGACTACGCCTTTTCGCCTGCGCTAGCTACGTGCCGTTCCATAGGATGCAAGGGATAGAAATTGCGATGACGCAGCTCGACGAATGCCGGCGGGTGGCGCGGCGGGTGTTTGGGATTAAGCGGCTTCAGCGCGAGCAGGAGGCGGCGATGCTGGCCGTGCTGGCCTCGCGCGATGTGTTGGTGGCTTTGCCGACCGGGTTTGGGAAGTCGCTGATCTATCAGGTGCCTGCGATGATCTTGAAGCGGCCGACCGTGGTCGTGTCGCCGCTGATTGCGCTGATGGCCGATCAGGAGCGGGCGTTGAAGGCGCGCGGGGTTCCTGTCGTTTGTTTGCATAGCGGGTTGAGTGCGGTGGAGCGGCGCGCGGCGGTGGCGCGGCTTGAGCGTGGCGGGCGGCTTGTCGTGCTCACTACACCGGAGACGATCGAGTCGAAGGCTACGGCGCCGTTGATCGAGCGGGCGCGGCCGGCGCTGCTTTGCGTGGACGAGGCGCATTGCGTTTCGGAATGGGGACACGATTTCCGGCCGTCCTACTTGCGGCTGGGCAAGGCGCGGGCTCGGCTTGGGTCGCCACCGGCGCTGGCGCTCACTGCGACGGCGACGCCGCGTGTGCGCGAGGACATTGCGGTGCGCATGGGCCTCGCCAAGCCGTTGGTGCTGACTGCGCCGCCGCATCGCAAGAACTTGCGGCTTGCGGTGGAGGTTGTGCCGGGGCCGCAGAAGAACGCGACGTTGGGTACGCTGATCCGCAGCTTGCAGCGGCCAGGCATCATCTATTGCGCGACGACCGTGATGGTCGATCAGCTTGCGAACGTATTGAAGCGCGTCGGTATTCCGTCCGTGCGTTACCACGGTAAGCTGTCGCCCTCGGAGCGCACGACGGCACAGCGGCGTTTCATGGAGCCCAAGGGGCGCATGCTCATGGTCGCGACGAGTGCGTTCGGTATGGGCATCGACAAGCCGAACATCCGCTCGATCGTGCACTATCAAGCGCCCGGTTCGCTCGAGAGTTATGTGCAGGAGGCGGGGCGTGCAGGGCGCGACGGCCAGCCCGCCGATTGCGTGCTGCTGTTCGATCCGGCCGATCTCGAGATTCAAGAGCATCTGCAGGCGCTGAGCCGACCCAGTGTGCGGCATCTCATCAGTCTTGAGAACGCGCTCGCCGCATGGGCGGAGGAGAAGCGGCGGCCTTCTGCCGCGACGCTGGCGGTTTCGGCGGGGGTGCCTCAGCGGATTGCGGAGGCGCTGCTTGTCGATCTTGAAGAGGCGGGGTGGATCGCGCACAGCAAAGACGGCTCGATCAAGCTCGCGGTGCCGGTCGCGGCGTTTCGCGCCGGTGCGCGCGAGCTTGTGGCGAAGGTGAAGACGTTCGCGTTCGAGGGCGAGCGGAAGCTGAAGACTGTTGCCGCTTATGCGACGACTGAGGAGTGCCGTAGCGTCTTCATCCGGCGCTACTTCGGCGAAGACCTGCCGCCGCGGTGTGGGACGTGCGACCGTTGCCGCGGGAGTGGCGTGGTGGTGGCGCGTGAGGGCGCAGTTGTGAAACGACCTCGCAGACGGCGCCGGCGGTCCCAGAAGGCTAGGGGCCGCCGCTCTGTAGCGCTTTGAACCTTGCGTCCGTGCGTAGCTTGTCGAAGTCGGGATCTAGGCGGAGTAGGGCGGGGGTGAGCGGCATCGGCGATGGAATCTTCATCAGCGCTTCGATGGCGGGGATGGCGTTGCGGTCGCCGAGCCTTGCCCAGACGCGGGCTTGGACGTCGAGGTAGTAGGCGCCGCTCAGCGCGTCCTTCGTTAGGGGCACGGCTTTGACGGCGAGGGCTGCGTGTTTCGTTGCGTTGGCGCGATCGCCGAGGCCGCAATAGGCTTGCGCCAAGTAGGAGTGGATGTCGGCGCTGTCTTGTTGTTTTGCGAGCTCGACTTTCAGTTCGTCGAGCGCTTCACGGTCATGACGGTTCGCGCCGCTCGCGTCTCCGGCGAGGCGGCGCAAATTGCCCAGGTAGAGATTCAGGTCGATCGACGTGCGGCCATCCGAGCCTTGGGCCTGGTCTTGCTTCAACAGGGTTTGCAGCAAGCCAATCGCGTTTTCCGGCTGGCGGCGGAGCATCGCTTGAACGACGAGCGGCTCGACGAGTTCGCCGTCGGGTTCTGGCGTCAAACCTTCGAGCAATTTCGCTGCTTCGTCCAAACGGTTTTGCGTTTGGTGGATCAGCGCTTTCTTGGCGACGAAGGGAACATTTTCGGGTGCGCCAGGCCAGTTGACGAGCGCGGCGTCGAGTTGGCCGAGCGCGCCGTCGAAGTCGCGGGTGGCAAAGAGAAGATTGACCGCGGCCAGGCGCCGGCCGGCGTGGAGCGGGTCGATCGTGACGGCGCGCTCGAAGTAGGTTTTGCTTTCGCCCCAGCGGCCTTGGCGGCGGGTGATGCTGGCGAGCGCTGTCAGCACGTCCGCATTGCTCGGCCATTTTGTACTTAGTTTTTCGAACCGCTGGCGCGCGCCTTCGTAGTCGCGCTTTACCCAGTATTCGAAATACGCATCGGCGAGCATCACTTCGGCGAGGTCGGGCTTTAGGCGCAGCGCCGTGCCAAGCGCTTGTTCCGCGGCTGCGCGGCGGCCTTCGGTCGCGTCGGTGCGGTTGAAGTAGAGGAACGAGTGGACGCGCGCGAGCAGGGCCCAGGCAGCCGCGAAATTTGCGTCCAGGCCGACTGCTTTGGTGAGCAGGTGCTGGGCGTTGCGGACATTGGCCTCCGCCGATGTGCGATAGAGCTTCAACGCCGCGAGGTAGGCTTCGAATGCTTCCGGCTTCGTCACGGGGGTGAGCGCCTGGCGCTCGCTTTGCGCGAGCGTGACCTTCAGCGCGTGAGCCACCGAGTCGGCGATCTTGCCGGCGACTTCACTTTGCACCGCGAGCGCGTTGTCGTTCTTGCGTTCGTAGCTGTCGGACCAAAGCTGCGTGTTCGTTGCGGCGTCGACCAGGCCTGCTCTGATGGAGACGTCTTGTCCGACGCTGCGCACACTGCCTTCGAGCACGACCGCCACGCCCAGCTGATGGGCGATGTCGGGAACCTGCATGGCCTTGCCCTTGAAGGCGGAGGCGGAGGTGTGCGCGATGACCTTGAGCCCGCTCGCTTTGCCCAAGAGACCGTTGACCAGTTCCGACAGCCAGTCGCCGTATTCGGGATCGGCTTGGCCTTGCGAGCGGTTTTCGAACGGCAGGATGGCGATGGATTTGTCGTTGGGTGCGGGCGCGTTCGTGCGCGAAGAGAGTGTTACGAGCGTTGCGATGACAACGAAGGCGGCGACGCCGAGCGCTGCGATCAATGTACGGTTTTGCGCGAAGTTCGGTAGGGTGACCCTGCGCGGGATGGCCGGGCCAAAGGCGGTGCCGGTGCCAATCGCGAACGCTTCGACAGTGTCGGCCATCTTGTCGAGGTGGATATGGCCGCGCGAGGTCAGACTGTCGGCGATCGGTCCGCGGATCGACTGTCGCACGGCCCCCGATACCAGCGCGCCGCCGGGATCGCTTTTGGCCATCAGGCGGGCGGCGACGTTGACACCGTGGCCGAGCAGGTCGCCGTTCGGCTGCACGACGACGTCGCCGAGGTGTACGCCGACGCGCACTTTTGGTTCGCAGGTGTCCGCGAGTTCGAGAGCCGCTTCGACTGCGGCGAGACTGGACGCGAACTCCAACATGAAGCCGTCGCCGGCCGTGTTGAACACGCGACCGCCGTGGCGTGCGGCGATGGCCTCGATCACGGTGCGGAGCGCCGCCACTTCGGCGGTCGTCTTCGTCTCGTCGGCTTCGGTGCGCGCGGAGTAGCCCGCGACGTCGAGGGCGACGATCGTGGCGAGTTTTCGGGGCTGCGCGGTGCCGGTCATTTTTGTTGTTGCGGTTCCCTCAAAGACATACGGCCGGCGTTTGGGGCCGGCCGCATGAACTACTCGATCGAAGCGACGATTATTGCTGCGTCGGATCGCTCGGCGGCGGTGGCGGCACTACCGGTGCGTCGGGC
>JABFRX010000012.1 GCA_013140995.1 Alphaproteobacteria bacterium
CTCAAGAAGCGTCCCGGCTTGCGCGTGCCGGGCGTCTGGGACCCGTTCGAACTCGGCGTCCGCGCGATCTTGGGCCAGCAGGTGAGCGTCGCCGCCGCGTCCACGCTTGCCGGCCGCATCGCGACAAAATTCGGGAATTCCGCTGCCGAAAGCCACGCTACGCTGACCCGTCTGTTTCCAACCCCCGAAGACCTGGCGGGCGCAAACTTGGACGGCATTGGCCTTACCACTCGCCGCGCGGCGACGGTCACGAACTTCGCCCGCGCCGTCAGAGACGACGCAACGTTGCTGTCGGCGGGCCAAGAACTCGATTCGTTCGTCGAACGCATCGCAGACCTACCGGGCTTAGGCCCCTGGACGGCGCACTACATGGCGATGCGGATGGGCCACACGGACGCGTTTCCTACCTCCGACCTCGGCGTACGCAAAGCGTTGAACACGACAAGCGACAAGGAAGTGCTGCGCCTAGCGGAGAAATGGCGCCCGTATCGCGCCTACGCCACCATGCATTTATGGGCGTCCTTGAGCGACTGACATGCAGCTCTTCGTCGAACGCATCAAAACCCCGATCGGGCCGCTTCTGATCACGCACGACGGCAAAGCGCTAGCAAACGTCGCCTTTGCCGACCAGGAAGAGCGGCGCGCAGGTGAGCTCGCGCGCGACTTTCCGGACCCGCAGGTGAAGCGCGCACCGAGAGCCACGCGCATCGCAGCGACTCTCGCGCGTTACTTCGAAGGCGATATCCGTGCGATCGACAAGCTCCCCGTCATCGCGTTCGGCACGGAGTTCCAGAACCGCTGCTGGAAAGCACTCCGCCGCGTGGCTCCCGGCACCACCCGGAGCTACGGCGACCATGCCAGCGCCATCGGCCGCCCCGCTGCCGCGCGCGCCGTCGGCGCCGCGAACGGTTTCAACCCGATCTCGATCGTCATTCCATGCCACCGCCTCGTTGGGGCGAACGGCAGCCTCGTCCACTACGGCGGAGGCCTTGAGCGAAAGCGTTGGCTGATCGATCATGAGGCCCACCACGCCGGACGCCGCTCATGACCGAACCCGTCAAAATCCTGAAGCCCGCAATCGGCGCGCTACCCGCTTATGTCGACGCGCTCGAACGCGGCTGGGCCCCCGACAACGTGCGAGGCCGCGCTGGCGCCGCCGACCACCTGCGCCGCATCAGCGAAAGCGCCACCGCGTTCGTGGCGAGCCTCGACGACGAAGAAGCAAAAGGTCCCGACTACACGATGCCCGACGGCACCAAATCGAAGCGCCTGCCCGGCTTCGTGCGCTGGATCTGGGACGGCACGTTCTGCGGCATGATCGGCTTCCGCTGGCAGAAGGGCACGTCGCAACTGCCACCGCATGTGCTCGGCCACATCGGTTACACGATCGTGGAGTGGAAGCGGGGCCGGGGTTACGCGACGCAAGCGTTGCGCCAACTGCTGCCCGAGTGTCGTGCGCGAGGCCTCGGCTACGTCGAACTGACAACCGACCCCGGCAACATCCCCTCGCACAAGGTGATCACGTCGAACGGAGGCAAGCTGCTCAGGCGCGAGCAAAAGCCCGCAGCCTACGGTGGCGGCGACTCGCTCCGCTGGCGGATCGACGTGTGAGTGGCAGAGTGCTCGCGCGCAGCTTTGTACAACCATGTGCACACAACGCGCATCTTGCGCTCCTCCTCACGCTGGCGCTACTCTTCCGCCATGAAGAAATTTGCCACGAAGATTTCTATTAAGGCACGCCCGGAAGCAATCTGGTCCGTCTTGACCGATGCTGCCGGCTACGTGCGCTGGAATTCAACGGTCGACAAGGTCGACGGTGAGATCGCGTTCGGAAAGAAGATCACGGTTCATACGAAAGCATCGCCGGGTCGCGCGTTCCCGCTAACCGTCGCCGAATTTCGGCCGGCGCAGCGCATGGTATGGAAGGGCGGTATGCCACTTGGCCTCTTTACCGGCACCCGCACATACACGCTGACACCCACGCAAGACGGCACGACGGAGTTTGCGATGGTGGAGGAGTTCGCGGGCCTGATGGCGCCGCTGATCACGCGCTCCATCCCGGACCTTCAGCCCGCATTTGACGCTTTCGCGATCGATCTGAAAAAGCGGATCGAGGGCTGAGGCCCTTCAGTGCAGCTTCGCGCGCAGGTCGCGGATCGCACCGTCGATCAGCGTGTCGCCTTTGCTCTCGGTCATCTGCTTGCCGATCACCGTGCCCGCAGCAGCGGTCGCAACCGCAGTCGCAGCTGCGCGAACTTCCGCGATCGCCTCGGCTTCGGCCTGCGCGATCTTCTGCTCGGCCATCTTGGCCCGGCGCTCGATCTGCACGGCGAGCTGCGCCCGTGCGTCGCTCGCCATTCGCTCGGCTGAGACCTTAGCGGCGTCAACGATCGCCTGTGCTTCCTGCGCTGCGTTCGCGGTCTTCGCGCGGTATTCGTTGAGCAGAACTTCCGCCTCCGCGCGCAGACGCTTTGCCTCGTCGAGCTCGCCCTTGATGGCCGCCGCCCTGTCGTCGAGCATCTTGCCCACCATCTTCGGCACGCCCTGCCAGACGATGAGGCCGATGAAGAGCACTGTTCCGACGGCGACCCAGAAGGTCGGATCTGCGAAAATCCCGGTCATCAAGCCGTCCTCAATCCCTTAAGTGCGTCCGCAACGGCCGCGGCTAGATCGCTTGTACCAGCGCTCTCGCCGGTCAACTTCGTCACCACGTCCGCCGCCGTCTCGCGCGCGACGTCGCCGACGCGCGCCATCGCGGCCTTGCGCATCTCGCCGATGCGCGCCTCCGCCTTCGCCGTGTCCGCGGCGAGCTGCTTGGCAGCCGCATCGTTCTTGGCGTTGATTTCGCTTTGCACCGCGTTGCGCATCTGGTCGCTCGCCTTCAGCGCCTTCGCGCGTGCATCGGCGAGCGCCTTGTCGTAGCCGGCCATCGCCGCTTCGCTGTCGCGCTTGGCCTGCGCCGCCGTATCGAGATCGCCCTTGATGCGGTTGGCGCGGTCGGCGATCACGCCGCCGATCTTCGGCGCCGCAACCCGCGAGATCACGAAGTAAAGGATGGCGAACGAAATCAGCAGCCAGAACAGCTGGCTCGCAAACGTCGTCGTGTCGAGCTGCGGCAAGCCGGGCTTCGCGCCATGCGCATCGCCCGCATGCTCTGTCGACGTATGCAGTTCCTCAGTCACCAACGGCTCAGCCGCCGGATCCCCATGGGGTTCCGGCGCTACGTCGGCCACTTGAAACGCGTTTGCGGCTTCGCCCGCCATCGCTCGAAGTCCTTACGAGTTGGCTGATTAGAAGCCGAACATCAGAATGAACGCGACAACGAGGCCGAAGAGGCCCGTCGCTTCGCAAAGCGCGAAGCCCAGAAGCAGGTTCGTTTGCTGCCCGGCCGCGGCCGACGGATTGCGCAGCGCGCCCTGCAGGTAGCTGCCGAACACGTTGCCGACGCCGATACCGGCGCCAATGAGGGCCATGGCCGCGAGACCCGCGCCGATGAGCTTAGCTGCTGCGACTTCCATTGGTAGAAACTCCTCGTTGAATGCGTTGAAACGTAAACTCAGTGATCGTGCAGGTGCACGGCTTCGTTCAGATAGATGCAGGTCAAAAGCGCGAACACCCAGGCCTGAATGGCCGCTACCAGAACCTCAAGTGCGGTAACAAGAACGCCTGCGATCAGCGGCGCGATCGACAGCACGGAAAGAATGCCGCCCGCGCTTAGCATCGTGACCACGAAGCCCGCGAACACTTTCAGCATCGTGTGGCCGGCGAGCATGTTCGCCGCAAGACGAACGGAGAGGCTGATCGGCCGCGACAAGAACGAGATGATCTCGATCGGTACCAGCAGCGGCATGATCCACGCGGGCGCCCCTGACGGTACGAACAGGCTGAAAAAGTGCAGCCCATGCGTCCAAAAACCGACGGCCAGCACCAGAACGAACACCGACAGCGCCATCGCGAATGTCACGATGATGTGGCTGGTCACAGTGAATGAATAGGGGATCAGTCCCAAGAAATTCGTGAAGAAGATGAAGATGAAGAGCGAGAAGATGAACGGAAAGAACTTCTTCCCCGATTCGCCCATCACGGCGCCGACGGTCTGACGCTCGATGAAGTCGTACATCAACTCGACAATCGACTGCGTGCGCCCCGGCACGATGCCGTCCCGCTTGACGCCGAGAGTCAGCAGAAGCGTCCCCGCGGCAACGGCGAGCAGCATCCATAGGCTCGCGTTCGTGAAGGAAAGGTCGACGCCGCCGATTTCGATCGGGATCAACGGTTTGATCGCGAACTGCTCCATCGGGCTGTGGCCGGCGGCCATGCGCTAATCCTTCTTGTCTTGCTCGGCCGAAAGCTGCCGGGCTGCGCGAAACACGTTGTAGAAAGCCGCCCCGATTCCGAGCATCGAGAACACGACGATCCCGATAGGCTTCCATCCGGTCAGCGCGTCAAACCCCCAGCCGAGTGCCAAGCCGACGAAAACCGCGGCGACGAACTCGGTGGAAAGCCGGTAGACGACGTTGAGACGGCCGGATGGGGCAGGCTTGGATGCCGGCTGTTGCTCGCGTACGGCCTCGATCTTCCGGCCCAGTTCGTCGAGACGCTTCTGGCCGGGATCGTCATCTGGACCTGATTGGGTTGTCGCCACAGGCCCTCGGGGCCGCACAAAACCCCCTCCGAAATCCGCGCGGAACATATGAGCGCGTGACGCAAGCGTCAAGCAAGTTGCTGCGCTGCAAACAGGCAAAAAAGCCAGGATTTCCAGGCCTTTCCAGGCGGCACACTGGTGCGATCACCCAGACGCAACGTCGCACCGCTAAGGGGCTGCGAATCTTACTCCGCCGCAGCCGCCGAAAGCACCCGTTCCGCCCCAGCAAGATCGACCGCCACAAGCTGACTGACGCCGCGCTCCTGCATCGTCACGCCGACGAGCCGGTCCATGCGCGACATGGTGAGCGCATGGTGCGTGATCACCAGGAACCGCGTCTCGGTCATCCGCGTCATCTCGTCGAGCAGATTGCAGAACCGCTCCACGTTCGCATCGTCGAGCGGCGCGTCGACTTCGTCCAGCACGCAGACGGGCGCGGGATTGCACAGAAACACGGCGAAGATCATCGCCATTGCGGTGAGCGCCTGCTCGCCGCCCGAGAGCAGCGACATGGTCTGCAGCTTCTTGCCCGGCGGCCGCGCCAAAATCTCGAGCCCCGCCTCCAACGGATCGTCGGATTCGGTGAGCGTCAGCCGCGCCTCGCCGCCACCGAACAGCGACGTGAACAGTTTTTGGAAATTCGCGTTCACCCGGTCGAACGCCTCGAGCAACCGCTCGCGGCCTTCTTTGTTCAAGGACCCGATCCCCTGACGCAGGCGATTGATCGCCTCCTCAAGGTCGTTCTTCTCGGTCGTGAGCGTCGTGAGCCGCGTCTCGCACTCTTCCGCTTCTTCGTCGGCGCGCAAGTTCACGCCGCCAAGCTGCTCGCGCTCGCGCTTCAGCTTCTCGACCCGCTGCTCCGCCGCATCGAGCGCGGGCAGGGCATCGCCTGTCGCATGCTCGGCCTTGGCGGCCAATTCTTCCGGCGCGCAATCGAGCGTATCGCGCGCCCGCGTCACGGACTCTGCCAATCTCTCTTGCTGCGCCGACAATATCGCGTCGCACCGCGCACGTTCTTCGCGCGCGTTCGCCAGTGCGTGATCGGCCATCCGCGACCCGGATTGTGCGGCCTTCAGCGCGCTCTCCGCTTGCGACATCGCATCGGTCGCCGCACTGCGCGCGCTTTCGGCCTCTGCCAGCAACTCGAACAGCTTCGTGCGCTTCTCGGCGATCTGCGCCGGAATATGCTCCAACGCCGCAAGTTCGCCGCGCGCTTCCGACTCGCGCGCGGTCAGCGCCTCGATCTGCCCGCTCGCCGCCGCAATGCGCTGCTCCCAAGCCTCGAGGTCGGCCGCAATCGCCTGCAGCCGTTGCTGCCGCGCTCGCATCTCGCGCTCGACGCCGTCGTGCCGCGCCTTCGCGATCGAAAACCCGCCGCGCGTTTCGTTCAATTCCTCGCGCACCGATCCAAGCCGCATCTCGAAGTCGGCAAGCGGCGCCAGCGCCAATAGCTCGGCGGCAATCTGTCCAGCCGTATCGTGCGCCTCTCGCTCGTCGCCGGTCAGGCTCTCATGCCGCTCGTTTAAGGACTGCGTCCGCGCCGCCGTCTGCGCATGTTGCTTCTCGGCCTCGGCCAGCGCAGCGCGCGCAGCGCCCGCTTCCGTCTCCGCCTGACGCCAGCCATTGCGCACGGTGCGCTCGGCAACCTCGGCCGTCTCGCGCGCCGCACGGGCATCTTCGAAAGCGCCACGAAGTTGGCGCACATGCTCGACCGACGAAGCGATTGTGCCCTCAAGGTCGGCCAAACGGTTGCGCTGACGCAACCGGACCGCCGCCGGTGTCGGCGCCTCCGCCGTCGCCGTAAACCCGTCCCAACGCCAGAGGTCCCCCTCGCGGCTGACCAGACACTGGCCAGGAATCAACTGCGCCTGCAGATCCGCACCTTGATCGCGCTCGACGACGCCGATTTGCGACAGCCGCCGCGCCAGCGCTTCCGGCGCTTGCACCAAATGCGCGAGCGCCTGCACGCCCGGAGGCAACGCAGGCATCGTCCGAGGCGCGCCGAGCGAGCGCCAATGGATCGGCGCCTTCTGATCCAGCGGCACGTTGAGATCGTCGCCGAGCGCCGCACCCAACGCGCCCTCGAACCCTGGCGTCACATGCACGAGGTCGATGACCGGCGTAAATCCTTCGGTGACCAACTCAGATAGCATCTCGGTCAACGCGCGCGCCTCGGCCTTCAGCCGGTCGATATCGCGCTCCGCCGTCTCCGCTGCTTGCTTCTTCGCGCTCTCAGCGTCGCGCGCCGCGCGCAGCGCATCTTCCGAATGTGCGTGTGTCGACTTCGACGACTCCGCAGCCGTCACCGCAGCCGTAACCCGCAGCGCCGCCTCTTCGACGACCGGTGCGGTCGCGGCCTCGCGGCCAAGCCGTTCGATCTCGGCCGCAATGTTCTCAAGCTCGCCGCGCAGCCGCGCCGCCGAGCGCTTTCCGTCTTCCGACCGGCGCTCCAACGCTGCGCGCTTTGCCTTCGCTTCGGCAAGCTCGGCCGTCGCCTTGTCGCTAGCGCGCTCCGCCTCGCGCATCGCCTCTTCGGCAAGCCGCAAAGTCTCACCGGCTTGCGCTGTCGCCTCGCCTTCGCCCGCCGCAGCCGCGTCCAATGTGGTCCGCTCTTCAGCAAGCTTGCCGGTCATCGCCTTGGCGTCATCGACTCGCGCCGACTCGCGCCCCTGGTCCTGACCGATCTGCGCGATGCGCGCAGCCAACCGCTCGGCCGCTTCCTTCGCGCGCGCTTCCTCGCCGTCCAGGGCCATGCGCTCCGCAGTCAGACGCTGCAAAGCCGCGCTCCGTTCCGCAGCGGCCGTACGCAGCGGCGGCAGCTTCTCGTCCGCCTCCAACACCGCATTCGACGCCTGCGCCGCCTTCAGCGTCATCTCCTCGACCTGCGCACGGGTGCGGCCAAGCTCTTCTTCCGCCGCTGCCGTCGCCGTCGATGCCATCTGCCAGCGCACATAAAGCGCCAGCGCTTCTGCGCGCTGAATGTGCCCGGACAGATTGCGATAGCGCGAAGCCTGCCGCGCTTGCCGCTTCAAGTTCGCAAGCTGGGTCTCGATCTCTTGAATAACATCGGCGACCCGCGAAAGGTTTGTCGTCGCCGCGTTCAGCTTCAACTCCGCCTCATGCCGCCGCGCGTGCAAGCCGGAGATACCAGCTGCTTCTTCTAAGATTGCGCGCCGCGCGATCGGCTTCGCATTGATCAGCTGACCGATCTGGCCCTGTTTCACCAGCGCTGGCGAATGCGCGCCCGACGACACATCGGCAAAGAACAGCTGCACGTCGCGCGCGCGCACGTCGCGCCCGTTGATTTTATAGATCGAGCCCATCTCGCGCTCGATCCGGCGGCTGATCTCGATCGCCTCGCCGTCGTTGTAAGATGCGGGCGCCGAGCGCGTCATGTTGTCGATGACGAGTGACACTTCCGCGGTGTTGCGCGACGGCCGGTTGTTCGTACCCGCAAAAATGACGTCGTCCATGCCCGAGCCGCGCATCGACTTGGCGGAGTTTTCGCCCATCACCCAGCGCAAAGCTTCGAGCAAATTTGACTTGCCGCAACCGTTGGGCCCGACAACACCGGTCAAGCCCTGCTCGATCGGCAGTTCGGTGGTTTCGACGAACGATTTGAATCCGGACAGACGAAGTCTTGAGAACTTCACGAGGGTATTCCTAACAATGAATGGGCCGGGGGAAGCCGCGGACGAACGTCGCTACGGCGCTGGGGGCGCTGTTGCGGGTTCGGCCGGCGTCGCCGCGCCGTCAGTAGGCGTTGAAGCCGCACCATCGGCAGCCGGAGCCGCCGTACCCTCGGCCGGTGCTGTCGCCGCACCTTCGGCCGGTGCCGCAGCGTCTGTCGCCGCAGCCGGAATCGTCACACCTTTTTCTTTCGCCGCTTCGCGCAGCTTTTCATCAAGCGTCGACCACAAAATCTCGCCGCTACCGATGATCTTGCCGTTCACGAGGAACGTCGGCGTTGAGCCGATACAGTAATCCTTGATCGCCTTTTCTTGCACAGCCAGAACGCGCTTTGCATCGTCCTCCTTTGACAGGCACTTCTCGAAATCTTCGCCGGACATGCCGGCCCGGCGCGCCATTTCTTTGATCGCAGCGCGTGGGTCTTCCGAGCGGCCCCATGTCATCAGTTCGCCGTACATCAGTTCGACGTAAGGAATGTAGGCGTCTTTCTGCAGACAGCGTCCCACGACCGATGCGGTGAGCGCGACGCGGTCGAGCGGGTATTCGCGGAACACGTAACGGACGTACCCCTTATCCACGTAGTTAGCCTTTAAGAGGGGCAAAACGTCTTGGCTGAACTGCGCACAGTGCGGGCAGGTCATCGACGCATACTCGATGAATGTGATCGGCGCATCGGCCTTACCCAGCACATGGTCGGCGTCCGTTACTTCGAACGTCTCGATTGCCTTACATTCGCCGTTCGCCGTTTGGGTGGACCCGTCCGAGCCCTTGCCGAAGAACCAATACCCAGCCCCGCCCAAAAGAATGAGCAGAGCCACGCCGCCAGCAATCAATGTGTTCCGGTCGAAATTCACGCGAACCCCCGCGAAGCACCAAGCATCGAGACCGACTATAGGGCGGAGCCGTCCGTCACCTCAACGCTTGTAAACAACCGGTTTACGGCTTTCGGAAAGGGCGTGGCGCCCGAGACGCGCCAGTGCGGCCCGTAATTCCGGGCCTTCGACGGCCTCAAGCCGCGCCGCGAGCGCCGATTCCTCGTCCGCCGAGAGCGGACGTTTTGCCGCGCGCCGCACTGGCGGCCTAGGAATATCCCCCGCTACGACCTTGATTTTGCTGACCACCGCCTTGCCGAAATAGCTATTGATCTTGTCGATCACCTTCGGCGTTTGGTGTTGCAGCTCCAGCGCCGCGCGATCATCGGCGACCAGCGTCAGCGTCGACCCGTTGGCGCCACCCTGTGACAGGCGGTAGGGAAAACAATGTTCGGCAAGTGTCTGTCCAGCAATTTCGGCCCACCGCGTCACAAGCTCTACCTGCGCAAAACCGCGCGCGCTCAAGTGATGTTTGAGCAGGCTCGCGGCATCGTCGGCGAATCGCTTCGGCCCGCGTCGCCCGGAACGCTTGTTCGATTCGCCGTTGTCGCCGTTTGCTGACATGCCCGTCTCGAAATCCTCAAAACACCATAGCGCGCATGATCTGACGCCGCAAAAGCGAACCGCGATCGTGGTGCGTTTGCTTGGCTGGTACGACAGGAACCACCGCCGCCTGCCGTGGCGTGCATTGCCGGGCGAAACCGCCGATCCGTACCGCGTATGGCTGTCGGAGATCATGCTCCAACAAACGACGGTTTCTGCCGTCGGCCCGTATTTCCACAGGTTCCTAAAAAAGTGGCCGACAATGAAGGCGCTTGCCGCCGCGCCGGTTGAAGAGGTGATGTCCGCCTGGGCAGGCCTCGGCTACTACAGTCGCGCGCGCAACCTGCACGCCTGCGCGAGGAAAGTCGCGGAACACCACAGCGGCAAGCTCCCCGATACGGAGCAAGCACTTCGCGCGCTCCCCGGTATCGGCCCCTACACGGCAGCAGCCATCGCCGCGATCGCGTTCGGCAGGCGGGCAGCTCCCGTCGATGGCAACATCGAACGCGTGCTCGCAAGGCTGTTTGCGATCAAAACGCCGCTTCCCGGGTCGAAACCGGAACTGCGCGCCATCGCCGAAACACTCGCTCCGGCAAAACGAGCAGGCGACTTCGCGCAAGCGATGATGGACCTCGGCGCCACGATCTGCACGCCTAAAGGGCCTGCTTGCAAAAACTGTCCGTGGTCGAACGATTGCCTTGGCTACGCGATGGATATCGCCGCCACCTTGCCCGCTCGCGAAAGCAAACCCGACCGGCCGTTGAGACGCGGCGCGGCCTTCGTCCTCTTCTCAAGGCACGACGAAATCCTGCTCCGCCGCCGCCCACCCAAGGGTTTGCTCGGCGGCATGCACGAACCGCCGATGAGCCCGTGGGAAAAAGACTTCCCCACGACACCGCTCGACCACGCGCCGCTGAACGCGAAGTTCCGCAAACTCCCCGGCCTCGTGCACCACGGCTTCACGCATTTCGAACTGGAGCTTGAAGTTTATCGCGCTGAAGGAATCGACCGCGCGAAGGCAAACGGGGCAGGGGAGTGGGCACCGATCGACGAACTCGCCCGCTTCGCACTCCCCAGCGTCATGCGCAAAGTCATCGATCACGCCCTTGGCGACCGCGACGCAGGTCCACTTTTCCGCGGAAAAGAGCCAAGATCACGATGATGATATTTTGATGATTTACTGATTGACGCCCGCCGGTGCCGCGCCTACATGGGTTGGGAGCATCGAAAGGAGTCAGAATCGATGAGCAAACTGAATATCGGCGTGGGCGAAGACTTCCCGCTCGACGACGCGCCGAAAAACGAAACCCACGAACACCCCTGCGCAGCGCGCTGGCGCGAGCGCCACATGCAACGCAGGCGGCATTTCTATCGCCATGGTCCAGGCCCGGTCGCAGCACTCTTAGTGCTTCCAGCGGCAGCCGCATCGGTCACCGCGGCAATCCTCTATCCGCTCGCCACATTGGGCGTGATCGGCAGCCTCGGCGCCGCAAGCGCCATCTACCGCCGCAACCGTCGCAGCGAACACGACACCAAACCGGAACCGGAGCAGAAGTAATGCGTCACCATCACCGCGGTCTCCATCACCGCAGAGACGCCGCCGAAAGCGGCGACCGCACGACTACGCGCGTGCAACTTGAGTTACCGCCGCAGGCGATGGAACGCCTGCAGCGCCTAAAGGAAAAAACCGAAGCCGCATCCTACGCGGAAGTCATTCGCAACGCCCTACGCCTTCTCGAAGCCCTCGTCGACGAACACGAGAAAGGCGCGGAGTTCACGTTGAAGCGGTCGGACGGCGAGACAATCGCCTACAAAATCTTCGTCTGATATCTGACGTCTGACTCAGTGCATCTCCGCCCGCACCTGCTGGCGCAGCACGTCGATCGGCTTCAGCACGCCCTGCGCATCGAAATGCCAGTAGGTCCAGCCGTTGCATGCGGGCAAGTTCTGCACGCGCGCTGCGATCTGGTGGATCGAGCCCGTCGCGTCGCGGCAGGACAGCGAACCATCCGCCCGCACCTTCGCGGAGTATTTGCGGCCGGGGTCAAACAGCTTCGTGCCGGGTTCCAACAATCCACGTTCGACGATCATCCCAAACGGCACGCGCGGCTCCTCTTTCTTCGAACGGGTGATTTCAAGATCTTCCGGCGAACTCGCCGATACCAACGTCAGACGCTTCTTAGCGGCCGCGATGTAGGCGGGATCGCGCTCGATACCGATAAAGCGCCGGCCCAGCTTCTTGGCGACCGCGCCGGTCGTACCGGTGCCGAAGAACGGGTCCAGCACCACGTCACCGGGCTTCGACGACGCCAGCAGCACCCGGTGCAGCAACGCCTCCGGCTTTTGTGTCGGGTGAACTTTCACGCCCTTGTCGTCTTTTAGCCGCTCGCCGCCTGTGCAAAGCGGAATGAACCAGTCCGAGCGCATTTGCAGATCGTCGTTCAACGCCTTCATGGCTTCGTAGTTGAACGTATAACTCTTCTGCCCGCGCGATTTCGCGCACCACAGCATCGTTTCATGCGCATTCGTAAAGCGCCGCCCGCGGAAATTCGGCATCGGGTTGGCCTTGCGCCACACGATGTCGTTCAGGAACCAATAGCCGAGGTCCTGCATCACCGTGCCCACGCGAAAAATGTTGTGGTAGGAGCCGATCACCCAGATCGAGCCGTTGTCTTTCAGCAAGCGCCGAGCGGCCGTGAGCCACTCGCGCGAAAACTTGTCGTAGGCGGCGAAGCTGTCGAATTGATCCCACTGGTCGTCGCACGCGTCGACTTTGCTTTGGTCGGGGCGGTGCAGCGCGCCTTCGAGCTGAAGGTTGTACGGCGGGTCCGCGAAGATGACGTCCACGCTCTTCGCCGGCAGTTCGTTCATGCGGGCGATCGTATCGCCCTGCAGAATTTGGTCGTGATAATGCGTGATCGTGCGCGTGACGACGCCCATGAAGGCCCCCAACATTTACCGTCCCGTTCCGTCATGCAGACGCGCGCGATGGCGTGCCGGCGATGCGGTCAGAACGTGGTTTCACTTTTGGAATCCGCGGCGGCCCCGAAATGTGCCCTAACAAAACCACCGCAAGACTTCGTGACGTTGAATCACGTCTGAGTCCGCGTCAATAAGTGTTTTGAATCAGATCGTTAATGCGGGAATCGATTTTGAATCATGAGCACTCGAACCCACTACATGTAGTTCGCGCTTAACGATGATGCTGTGAATAACTTCGTTCAACTCGCGAACGGCAGTTTGCGTTGCGCGACCGGCGCGAAACTTCTGCGGTGTTGCACACTCGGCCCAAGCCGTTCGAGCGCCGCCAAGTGGTCGCGCGTGCCGTAACCTTTATTGCTCGTCCAGTTGTAGCCGGGATGCGCGGCGTCGAGCGCGCACATCACGCGGTCCCGCGTCACCTTTGCGATGATGGAGGCCGCCGCGATCGACATTGACTTCGCATCGCCGTCGATAATCGTCTCGACCGGGCACGCGAGGGCGGGGGCCCGGTTCCCGTCCACCAACGCCGCGACCGGCGCAATCGAAAGCTGCTCCGCCGCCCGCTGCATGGCGAGCATCGTCGCCTGCAAGATGTTGATCGCGTCGATCTCGGACACGTCGGCAACACCGACGCCGACCGCAAGTGCCCGCTCCATGATCTTGTCGAAAGCCTTTTCGCGCGCGTCCGCCGTCATCACCTTGGAGTCGTCCAACCCCCGCGGCAGCCGCGCCGGATCGAGAATCACCGCCGCGGCATAAACCGGCCCCGCCAACGGCCCACGCCCCGCCTCATCGATCCCCGCGACCGGCCCTTCGATTTTCCGTTCGCGGGTGAAACTCGGCAACGAGGACGCTCCATATCAAAGGAGCCGCAACTGATCCCCCGCCGCCGGTGGTGGCTTGAACAAATCAGTCGCGAGCGGCGTCCACCATTGATTGAGTCCAAGCCGATCGCAAGCAAGCTTGAAGCGCTTGCCGATCAGCTCCGCGTAAACCCCGGACCCTTTCATGCGTTTTCCCCATTCCGCGTCATAGTCTTTGCCGCCCCGCATCGAGCGGATCAGCGACATCACGTGCCCCGCGCGCCCCGGCTGGTTCGCCTCCAACCACTCGCGGAAAAGGTCTTTGATCTCAAGCGGTAGCCGCAATACGACATAACCGGCATGCCGCGCACCGGCCTCACGCCCGCGTTCCAAGATCGCCTCCATCTCGTGATCGTTCAGCGCCGGAATCATCGGCGCGGTCATGACCGTCGCGGGCACGCCGGCGGCGGTCAGTTCGCGGATTGCCTCGATCCGCCGCTCCGGCGTCGGCGCCCGCGGCTCCATCGTGCGCGCAAGCTCGCGGTCGAGCGTCGTCACCGAAATCGCGACGCGCGCGAGATTGTCCTTCGCCATCTCCGAAAGGATGTCGATGTCGCGCAGCACACGATTCGACTTTGTCACGATGCCGACCGGATGCCGGAAGTCGCGCAACACCTTCAGCACCTCGCGGGTGATCTGATACTTCTCGTCGATCGGCTGATAGGGATCGGTGTTCGTGCCGAGCGCCATGGTGCGCACCTGATAGCCGGGCTTGCGCAACTCTTGGCGCAACAACTGCGCTGCCTTCGGCTTCACGAACAACCGGCTCTCAAAATCCTGCCCCGGCGACAGGCCGAGATACGCATGCGTCGGCCGCGCGAAACAATAGACGCACCCATGCTCGCACCCGCGATACGGATTGATCGAACGATCGAACGGAATGTCGGGCGACGCATTGCGCGCGATGATCGACCGCGTCGCGTCGATGGCGACCGTCGTCTTCAGCTTCGGCGGATCACCTTCAAGCGTGCCCCAGCCGTCGTCCATCAACACACGATGCTGGCTCTCGAACCGTCCGCTCAAATTCGAGAACGTCCCGCGTCCCCTCACGCCGGAAGGGTGCGCCGCGAACTCGTCCTCGCCGGCCGGCCTCGGCCCATATCCCACGATGTTCTTCGCCATCCCAGAAAGGCTAACTGAGTGTAACGAACAAAACAAGAACAAACTGTCGACGATGAGTCCGCTGGGCAAACGCATCGCGGCCGTGGAAGATCGCATCAATGGCCATTGAAATCCGCAAAGCCACGGCAGGCGACGTCGCCGAGGTGGCCGAAGTCTTCATCGCGTCGCAAGCGGACGCACTGCCGTTCCTCGCGCGCCTTCACACGCCGCAAGAAACCCGCGGCTTCATCGCCAACCAAGTCTTCCCGTTGAGCGACATGCGGCTGGCGGCGGAGGCAGGCCGCATCGTCGGCATGATGGCGCTGGTCGGCACGCACATTGACCACCTCTACCTGATGCCTGGCCACTACCGCCGCGGCATCGGCACACTACTTCTGAACAAAGCTAAGGAACTGAGCCCGCAAAAACTCACGCTCTACGCCTTCGCCGTAAACACTCGCGCCCGCGCCTTCTACGAACACCACGGCTTCATACCCATCGAGTTCGGCGACGGCTCCGCCAATGAGGCGGGCGAACCCGACGTGCTCTACGAGTGGCGGTCCGTATAGCGAACTCTCGCGGTCTCCTCCTGCACGGAACCAAATGCGTCACGGCGAACAGTGCGGGCGATGACGAAGAGCGACCAGCCGCCGAAAGCGAGCATCGCGGCAGCGAAGGCCGCGCCATCGCGAGTTACTTCTTCCGCTTCTCCGCCGCGAGGTGCTCCTCGAACCGCGGCATCAGTTCGACGAAGTTGCAGGGCTTGTGCCGCGCGTCGAGCTGCCACTTCAATATCCCGTCCCAGCCGTCCTTGACCGCGCCGGTCGAGCCGGGCAGGGCGAACATCAATGTGCCCCGTGCTAATCCCGCGCAGGCGCGGCTTTGCATCGTCGACGTGCCGACCTTCTCGTACGACAGCTGATGAAAAAGGACGGAGAACCCGTCGATCTCTTTCTCGAACAGCGGCCGCATCGCCTCGACGGTGACGTCGCGTCCGGTCAAGCCGGTGCCGCCGGTCGTGATGATGACGTCGACCTCGCCCGAGACGATCCACTTCGTCAGCTGATTGCGGATAGCGACCGCATCGTCCCTCAGCAGCGCGCGCTCGGCAAGCGTGTGCCCCGCGCCGGTCAGCCGCTCCACCAGTGTGTCGCCCGATGTGTCGTTCTCGCGCGTCCGCGTGTCGGACACCGTGAGCACCGCGATGCGCACGGCTAAGAACGGCTTCGTCTCGTCGATGCGGCTGGCGGACATTAGTCCCTCAATGCGTCAGCGACGCGACGCGCTGGCGGTCGAACGGCGTCATCACCGGCCACTCGCCGCGCGCGACTTGATCGAGTGTTGTTTTAGGTTCGCCGAGCCGGTCTTGATAAATCCAATAGTTCGCAACCACGCGCTCTACATAGCCGCGCGTCTCGCGCGACGGGATGCTCTCGATAAAGAGCAGCGGATCGCCGCGGTGCTCTACCTCTTTCAGCCACTTCTGCAAGTTCCCCGGCCCGCCGTTGTAAGCGACGACCAGGTGGATCAGGTTCCCGTCCGGCTGGCCGAACTCGATCATCTTCTTCACGTAACGCTGTCCGACGCTCAGATTGAAAGCGGGATCGAACAGCTTCGCCTTCGTGCCAGGATTGTCGAGAGTGGTATCCTTCATCGTGCCCGCGGCCGTCGTCGGCAGAACCTGCATCAGGCCGCGCGCATCCGACGAACTCACGACACGCATCTCGAACTTGCTCTCCTGGCGCGCGATCGCATGCACGATAGCGGGATCGACCTGCCACCCGTCGGATGGCTTCACCCGCATTAACGGATAAGCCGCCGCTTTCAAATCTGCCGAACGCGCAGCACCGGCCGCCAACAGCTGCACATGCGCAAACCCCATCTCGTGTGCGAGCGCAATGAACGGCCGGTCGAGTTCGGGATTGAGCCGCCCATGACTGCGCGCGATCGACCCTTCGGACGCCTCCATCTCGCCGCACTGATAAAGCGCAACGCTGCGCGCAATGCCGGTAACGCGCATCATCCGCTCAAAGCCTGCGCGCTCCAGCTTCGGCTCATTCCACGTAAACGGCGCCTCGCGGCCGAGCAGGCGAAGCGCGATCAACCCATAAAACGTCCGCGGTTTCTCCGCCGCAATTTCGAGCATCCGCGAAACGCGCTCAGGCTGCTTCGAGATCAGATACGACCGCGCCGCCCACACGCCCGCCGCCGACTTCATCCAAGACGAAGATTTCTCGTTCTCGGCCAGCGCCGCGAAGTGCCGCGCCGCCACGTCGTACTTCTGCAGCCGGAACGCCGCGATCCCCGCAACCCAATCGGCGTCGGGTACTTCGCTCCGCACCTGCTCCGACACCTTGTCGGCAAGCGCCAGCGCCGTCGCGGAGTCACCGAGATAATACTGTCCCGCCGCTACCTGATGCGTCAGCCGCCCCAGATCGGCGCGCGAAAGGCTCGCCCGCAGCTCAGCGCCCTCGATGTAAGCGGTCGCGGCCCCGACTTTGCCGCCCGAGATTAGCGCCTTCAACTTCTTCGCTGCCGCCTCCGCAGCTGGGCTGGTGTACGCCGTCGGCGTATCGGACTCGTCCAGGTTGCCGCGAATGATCTTCCGGTCCGGGTCTTCCAGCTCGCCCGCGCGCTTCGGATCCTTCCGCACGGCTAGCGCATAGATGCGCGACGCCTCCGGGTAATCGTCGTATTTCTTCAGCCAACCCTTCAACTCGTCGAACGTCGACACCGTCTGCGGGCTCAAGAAATTCTTGGCCGCCACGTGCCCCATCAGCGACTTGTTCTTCACTTGCGCCGACAGCGCCGCGATTTGGGCCTTGTCGCCGGCCTCGGCCGCTTTGAAGAGTTGCTTGTAGGTCACGACATCGTCGTCACTCAACACGCGCACGAACGAACTCGGCGCGGCGAAACTCGCATCGGACGAAAGGGCGACCGCGCACGACACGGCAATGACAAAGACGCGCAACACGCGAGCGATCATGCCGTACTCCGC
>JABFRX010000104.1 GCA_013140995.1 Alphaproteobacteria bacterium
CTGATAGGACCGTGGCTAAACGATCGCGCAAAGTTGAAGGCGCGTCTGATGGCGGTGGTCGCCGCCGCCAAAGCCCACCCATCCGTCGACGCGAACCGCATTGCGATGATCGGCTACTGCTTCGGCGGCTTGTGTGCACTCGACGTGGCGCGCTCCGGCACGAACGAGGTGCGCGGTGTCGTCAGCCTACACGGCATCTTCGCGCCGCCCAATCTGGGGCCGCAGGGGCCGATCAAGGCGAAAGTCCTGGTGCTGCACGGATGGGAAGACCCGATGGCGACGCCGCAGAACGTGCTCGACCTTGCGAAGGAAATGACGGCGGCGAAGGCCGACTGGCAAGTGCACGCCTACGGCCACACGATGCACGCCTTCACGAATGAAGGCGCAAACGCGCCCGAAAGCGGGATCAAATACGACAAGGCGTCCGCACGCCGCTCATGGGCAGCGACCACCGACTTTTTGAAGGAAGTATTCGGCTAGAACTTCACCGACACACCCGCCTGGACCAAGCGCGGCGCGCCGGGAAGCATGCCGCGCGTTTGGTCGACGACGTAGACTTCGTCGAACACGTTCTTGACCGTGACGAAAGCGGTCAAGGGTGTGTCGGGGATGTCGACGTTGACGGTCGCGTTCCAGATCAGCGCGCTTTCGATGCGGCCGCGCTGGCCGTCGGCAGTGACGGGGACCGTTTCGCGGTCGTCGGTGAACATTTCGCCCGTGTACTGCGCTTCGACTTCGAACGAGGCGAGCTTCTCCCACTCATAGCCGATGGCGGCAGAGAGCAGCCACTCCGGAGCGTAGGGCAACCGGTTTCCGGTGATGAGATCGCAGGTCGGTCCTTCAACCGGCGGCACGATGCCCGCACAGTTGAAGCCCGGAACGGTGGAGAAGCGGCGGCCTGCGAACTCGGCCGTCGGAATATAGGTCGCGGCCGTGCGCAGATAGATGTCGTCTTGTGCGAGCACACCGGCATCGCGGAGTGAGCCGCGCAGCATCAACTCCAACCCTTCATGCAGCGTTTCGCCTGCGCTCGTCAGCACGGCGCCGATGCCGCCGGCCGCGCTCGCCGGGATGATTTGGTTCGAGAAGTCCATGCGGAAGTACGTGAAGTCGCCGTAGAGACCCTTCGCGATGTCGCCACGGACGCCGAGTTCCCAATTGACGCTTTCTTCTTCGGCAAGATCGACCGTCGCACCGGTCGAGTTTGAGATGATATCTTCGACGCGCGGCGGCGAGAAACCTTTGTGCACACCGGCATAAACGACCGCCTTGTCCGAGAGTTCGTAGACCAACCCAAGGCCCGGGATCACGACATCGAGGTCGGTCTCGCCTTCGACACCGAGGATACGATTACGGCGCTCGAACTCGATGTGTTCGAAGCGCACGCCGGGTTCGATCAGAAAGCCGCCGAGGTCGATCTCCGTCGTGAGAAAGCCGGACGTAGCGTAGATGTTGCGGTCGTTGTTTTCGACCACGCCACCTGCCTGCGGCAGTCTCGCGAACGGTGTCGCACCGTTCCATTGGCGGCGGTGCTGATCTTCAACATGGTAACGTGCGCCCGTCTCGGTGCGCGTTGGCAGGCCAAACAGCGTGTGCTCGAAAGCCAGTCGGCTCTCCACGCCCGCCGCGAAGTAGTCGCGCAGACGCCCTTCATTGCCGCAGGTCGTGTTCAGGTTTGCCATGCCGCCGCAGGCAGCGTCAGCGGAGTCGTTCGGCCGCTGGTTGGAATTCGAGGATTGGCGCCACCAATCGCGCGTAAAGTAGGAGCCGTAGAGCGTGGTCTTCAGCGTCGTCGCGTCGTCGATGAACCACGCATGGCTAAGCGCACCGCCGTAGCGCTCCGCTTCGAAGCGGTCGTTCTTGAACGGGTTCGCGTAAGGGTCGGCTTGGAACTCGGCAAGGCGAAGGCCGGAGTACGTGACCTTGCTGTCTTCCGCGTAACGGCTGACGCGCGCGGTCAACGCTTGATCGGGCGCGATATCCCATTCGACTTTGAGCGCGACGTCGTTCATGCGGATGCGCGTGTTGTCACGCGCGCCGTCGCTTTCCTTAATCTGGCCATGGGCGATCGCGCGGCCGCCGAGGAACGGGCCGCCGGCGGTCGCGTCGATTTCCAGGTAGTCGCGGTTGCCGGCCGCGATCGTCGCGCGGCCCTCAAACTCTTCCGGTGCGCTCGGCGTGATGTAGTTGACGACTCCGCCGACCGTGTGCGGCCCGAAGCGGACTTGCGAGGCGCCTTTGAGAACCTCGATCCGGGTGTAGCGTTCGACGGGCGGGTGGAAGTAGGTCGCGTTGTCGCCGTAAGGCGCGAACGCGAGCGGGATGCCGTCCTCGAGCAGCAACACCTTGCTCGAACGCGTCGGGTTCATGCCGCGAAAACCGATGTTCGGCCGCATGCCCATCCCCTCTTCGTCGCGCGGATAGGCTCCGGGGACCGAACGCAGCGCCTCGTTCACCGTGAAGACGCGCGAACGTTCGAGTTGGTCGGCCTCGATCGTCGCCCCCGAACCCGGGATGCGGAGAAGGTTCTTACGGTCGCCGATGACCACGACGTCTGGTTTGCGCACGGGCGTGATCTCAACCTGATCGACCTTTTTTTCGGCCTCGTCCGCGGATGCGGACACGGGCGCGTCGGCGTATGCCGAGGCAGCGCAGAAAACAGCCAAAATTGGAAGATTACGAAACTTGCCCACGAACGCCCCGACGCTTCTTGCGAGTGATTGTCAGCCGCATTAGCAAGTTGAGGCAGCTCGGTCAATGACGCGTTTGGACTGACCGCCAGGACACATTCGCTTGAAGCCGTCGCGCATCACGAAACGGTCAGGCAGACTTCGCCCGTCACGGGAGAGGCTTGATCCATGAATCGTTGGTTCTTGATCGCGGGCGTCATTCTGGCCCCGCATTTGGCTTTTGCGGCAGATGCGCCGCCGGCGGTCGATGAAGCGGCCGCGCGCGCGAAGATCGCAGCGGCTGCGCAAAACTCGCTTGCGAACGCGAAGACGCCCGAGGAAAAAGCCGTCGTCGAAGCAGATCTCGCGTTCGCCGCCGACGCGCGCAAACGCGGTGCGCAAGCCGCGTTCGTCGCCGCAATCCATCCCGACGGCAAAATGTTTCCGCCGCGTCAACCCATCGTCGTCGGGCCCGAAGCTGTCGCCGCCTTGTTCAAGGGCGACACTTCAAGTTGGGAATGGGCGCCGGTGCAGGTGGCCGCGAGCGGCGACCTCGGCGCGACCTGGGGCATCGCGCTCATCACCGGCAAGGGCGAGGACGGCAAACCGTTCGCGGTGACGACGCGCTACACAACCGTATGGCGGCGCGACACCAGCGGCGTGTGGAAGCTATGGCTCGACGTCGGGACGCCGGGGCCGCTGCCTTAGGGTGCCTTCGGCGGACCGTTGAACTCCGCTTCGACAATGATCTCGACGTCGTCGCTGACACCCATCGTGGAACCCGGCGCGGGAACGCCCTCGCTGACGCCGAACGCGGTGCGTTTCAGCGAGCCCTTGGCGGAGAAACCGATGCGCGCGGCCGGGTCGTAAGGGTGGCCCGCGTAGCCGCCATTGAACGTCGCGTCGAGCGTCACCGGCACCGTCGCACCTTTCAGCGTCAGGTCGCCGGTGATGCGGGCGGTGTTCGCGCCCGTAAGTTCGACCTTCGTCGATTTAAACGTCATTCGCGGAAACTTCGCGGCGCCGAGCCACTTGTCGTTCAGCAGTTCGTCCAGGAAGCCCTTGGGCGGCGTGGGCAGCGTGAGCGAGCGCGGGTCGATCGTCGCCGTCACGCTAGAGGCCCCGGGGTTCGCCGGATCGAACGTGAGCTCCGCATCGAAGCTTGCGAAGCGCGCGGTGTAGTTCGAGAACCCGATATGGCTCACGCGGAAGTCGAGGCTCGCGTGCGCTTTGTCGAGCTTGTAGGTGCCGGCCGGTGCCTCCGTCTTCATCGGAACGATCGGCGCTGTTTCGGCGGGGGCTGCGACCGGCGCGGGCGCTACGTCCGCCTTCGTTTCTTTCTTCGGTTCTGCAGCGGGGCCGCAGGCCGTAAGCGCAAGCACACCTGCAACGAGCAAAAACCTTTTCATCGGATTCTCCTGAATTGCGAGGAACCTATCGGCCGCGGCATGGTTGCGCAATTGGCGCGGGACTGGCACGAACGGTCGCATGACACCCATTGTTTCGATTCAAAACCTGACCAAGACCTACAAGTCCGGGCTTCAGGCGCTCAAGCCCGTGTCGCTGGACATCCGGCCGGGGGAAATCTTCGCGTTGCTCGGCCCGAACGGCGCGGGCAAGACGACGCTCATTAGCATCATCTGCGGGATCGTGACGCCCACAAGCGGGACCGTGATTGCTGACGGGCACGATATTCAAAAGGAATTTCGCGACGCGCGGATGAAGATCGGGCTGGTGCCTCAGGAGTTGACCACGGACCGGTTCGAGACCGTCTGGAACACAGTGCGGTTTTCGCGCGGGCTCTTTGGGCGGGCGCCGGATGCGGCCTTTCTCGAGAAGGTGTTGCGCGACCTCACGCTTTGGGACAAGCGCAACGATCTGCTTCAGACGCTGTCGGGCGGTATGAAGCGGCGGGTGATGATTGCCAAGGCCCTGAGCCACGAACCGTCGATCCTGTTCTTGGACGAGCCGACGGCCGGCGTGGACGTCGAGCTTCGACGCGATATGTGGGCGTTGGTACGGCGCTTGCGCGACGACGGGGTCACGATCATCTTGACCACGCACTATATCGATGAGGCGGAGGAGATGGCCGATCGCATCGGCGTGATCAACAAGGGCGAGCTGATCTTGGTCGAGGAGAAGGCAACGCTGATCAAGAAGCTCGGCAAGAAGCAGCTGACGCTGGTTTTGCAGGAGCCGATGACGGCGGTGCCGGCCGAGCTTGCCGAGTGGAACTTGGCGCTCAAGGACGGCGGACACGAGCTCGAGTACACGTTCGATGCGAACGCCGAGCGCAAAGGGATTGCCTCGTTGCTCCGGCGGGTGACGGATTTGAACATCGGCTTTCGCGACGTACACACGACGCAGAGCTCGCTTGAGGACATTTTCGTGAGTTTAGTCAGCGAGCGGGGTCGGGCATGAACGCGCCGTCTTTCAACGCGCATGGGGTTTGGGCGATCTACCGCTTTGAGTTGGGGCGCTGGTTCCGCACGATTTGGCAGAGCGTGGCGACGCCCGTGATCACGACGTCGCTTTATTTCGTCGTGTTCGGGACGGCGATCGGCTCACGGATGGGCGACATTGAGGGCGTGAGCTACGGCGCTTACATCGTGCCGGGGCTCATTATGCTCACCGTGTTCACGGAAAGCATCTTCAACGCCGCGTTCGGCATCTACTTTCCGAAGTTCACGGGCACGATCTACGAGCTGCTGTCGGCACCGGTTTCGGCGTTCGAGGCGGTGCTCGCTTATGTGGGGGCGGCAGTGACGAAGTCGGTGGTGCTGGGGCTCGTGATCCTTGGCACCGCGTCGTTGATCGTGCCAGTCCATATCGAGCATCCGCTCGCGATGCTCACGTTCTTGATCCTAATCGCGGCAACGTTCTGTTTGTTCGGGTTCATCATCGGCGTGCTGTCGAACAACTTCGAGCAGATGCAGGTCGTGCCGATGCTGGTAGTGACGCCGCTCACGTTCTTAGGGGGAGCCTTCTATTCGATCAACATGCTCCCGCAGTTCTGGCAGAACGTCGCGCACTTTAACCCTGTCGTCTATTTGATCTCGGGCTTCCGCTGGAGCTTCTTCGGCAAGGGCGACGTCGCGATCGAAATCAGCCTCGCCGCGACATTCGCCATGTTCCTCATCTGCCTCGGCGTCGTCGCATGGATATTCAAGACCGGCTACCGCCTGAAAAACTGAGAACGGCATCACGCAAGCGGCAGTTGGTCACGTCCACGTCCAATACCCTTTGGACACGAGACGGGGTTTCGTGAGAAATTTGTCGCGAACGGTTCGGGGGTTCGCATGGCTTGGAGCGAGCGGCAGGTCGGGGATGCGGTGCTGGCTGAGGCCCGCGGGCGCATCGACTTGTCGAATGCGGACGCCTTTCGCGACGACCTCTCGGCCGCCATGGCAAAGGCCAAGACCGCTGTGGTGCTCGACCTTTCCGGCGTCGACTACATTTCGAGTGCGGGCTTGCGCTCGCTGATGATCGTGTTCAAAGCGGCGAAGGCGGAGGGCAAGACGCTGGCTCTCGCCGCGTTGCAGCCGCTGCTGACGGAGATCTTCACGATCAGCCGGTTCAATCTCGTTTTTCCGGTGTTCGACACCGTTCGCGCTGCGTTCGGCAAAGTGGCACCTGGTGCGGCGCCGCCATGAAAGCGATCTTCTGGGGTACGCGCGGCTCGCTACCGGCGCCACTTTCGGCAAAGGCGGTCGAGGCCAAGATCGTCAATGCGCTGGTCAAAGGCGCGCACGCGTCGCTCGACACGGTCGAGAAGGCGCGCGCCTTCTGCACTGAAACGCTTTCGTTCGCCGAAGGCCGCACCTACGGCGGCAACACCGCGTGCGTACAAATCGAGATTGGAGGCCCGGACTACCTGCTCTGCGATTTGGGCACAGGCGTGCGCGAGTTTTCGCTGAGCGCGCTGGCTAAGCATGGGCCCGGGAAACCACAAACCTATCACGTTCTGGTCTCGCACGTGCACTGGGACCACATCATGGGGTTTCCGTTCTTCGTGCCCGCGTTCATTCCGGGGAACAGGATCAAGCTCTATAGCTGTCATCCGCATCTAGAGCGCGCCATTCGCGGACAGAACCGGGAGCCATGCTTTCCGGTCGAGTTCGAAACACTCTCGGCCAGCATCGAGTTCGTGACGCTGGAACCTGCCAAGCGCTACGACATTGCGGGCGCTTCGGTGACGTGTTTCGAGCAGCTGCACGGCAACGACTCCTTCGGCTACCGGATCGAGGCTGGCGGCAAGTCGGTCGTCTATTCCACCGACGCCGAGCACAAGCCCGAGAACGCAGCCGAGATGGAGCGGGCGGCGGCATTTTTCGCGAACGCCGATCTCGTCATCTTCGATGCGATGTATTCGCTCGCTGAATCCATCTCAGTGAAAGAAGATTGGGGCCATTCGAGCAACGTGCTCGGCGTCGAGCTTTGCCAGACGGCCTGCGCGAAGCAGCTCTGCCTCTTCCACCATGAACCGGTAAACGACGACGCGCGCATCGACGCGATCCTCGCCGAGACGATCCGGTTCGAGGAGATCACGCGCACGGGCACAGCCCTGAAGGTGTGCGCGGCCTATGACGGAATGGTGATCGCGCTTTGATGACGAACGTGGCCAGATATCTGTTCCGCGGGTGGGGGCGGCAGGCAGCTTGGGCGGTGCTTGTGCTCTTCGTTGGGCTGCAGGTGTTGGCGCCCGCGGCGTTCGAGCGGCCGCGGCTCGCGCTGTTCGATCTCTATCAAACCTCGCAGCCCAGGCTGGAACATGAGAGCCCGGTCGTGATCGTCGCAATCGACGAAGCGACATTGAAGAGCGTCGGCCAATGGCCGTGGCCGCGGCAGGTGCTGGCGCGGCTCGTCACGAAGATTCTCGACGGGCGCCCCGCCGCGCTCGCGCTCGACATGATCATGCCGGAATCGGATCGCACGTCGCCGGAGCAGTGGCTCCGCGACGCGGGCGACATGCCCGGCGTGCTCAACGCCGCAATCCGCGCACTGCCCAAGCACGACGACGTGTTGGCGCGCGCGCTCTCGAGCGGACCGGTGATGATCGGCGTCGGCGGAATGCGGCGCGCCGAAGCCCAAGCCGACAACGGTTTGCTGGCGCCGTTCCGGCTCGTCGATCCCGCGGGCGCGACCGCGTCGCCGCCCACTTTACCCTCGTTCAACGGCACGCTTCGAAGCGTGGCGGTACTCGACAAGGCGGCACGCGGGCACGGGTTGCTTTCGGTCGACGCCGACGCCGACGGTACGTTCCGGCGCCTGCCGATGGTGTCGGTCGTCGCGAGCCGGCTTGCGCCGTCGATGGGGTTGGAACTGCTGCGGCTCACCGCGAAGGCCCCCTGGATCACGCTCTATAGCGAGGCCGATCGGATAACGGGCGTCGGCGTCGGGCCGCTGTCGATCCCCACGCAAGCTGACGGCAGCACATGGGTGCACTTCTCGCCGCATGATCCCAAACGCTATCTCCCGGCCGCCGACGTGCTTGCCGGCAAGGTCGATCCGACCGCGTTCGAGCAACGGATTGTGCTCGTCGGTGTGACGGGCTTGGGCCTCACCGATTGGCGGCCGACGCCCGTCGGCGTCATGCCGGGGACGGAGATCACCGCACAACTGCTTGAGAACGTGCTGGACGGGCGGCTGGTGCGGCGGCCGGGGTGGACACTGCTTGTAGAGCCCGCACTGACGTTTGCGTTCGGCATGTTGCTGATCGTGGTGTTGCGCTTGGTGCGCGTGCCTTGGCAGTTGTTGATTGTCACCGGCGCGATCGCAGCACTGCTGGCGCTTGGGTTTTGGATTTGGCGCTCGTTGACCCTTATCGATGTCGCGACACCGGCGTTGGGACAAGCACTCGTCTTCTTCGCATTTCTGGCCGGCAATTCGGCGCAGGACCAGAAGCAAAAGCGGCAACTCCGGCGCGAACTCGAAGAGCGCAAGGTCGCACTCGCGAAGGCCGAAGGTGAGATGGAGGCCGGCCGGCGCATTCAGATGGGTATGCTGCCGGGGGTGGCCAGCGTCGCCGGCGACAAGCGCTTCGACCTCGGCGCGCTGATGGTTCCCGCGCGCCAGATCGGCGGCGACCTCTATGACTTCTTCAAGATCGACGCGCGGCGCTTGTTCTTTGCGGTCGGCGATGTCAGCGGCAAGGGCGTGCCGGCCGCGCTGTTCATGGCACTGGGCAAGTCGCTCTGCCGCTCGTACGCGCTGCGCGGCACGAACGACGTCGGCACGATCATACGCCTCGCGAACGGCGAGATCGCCCGCGACAATCCGGAAATGCTGTTCATCACGATGTTCGCCGGCGTGCTCGACCTCGATACCGGCGAAGTCGAGTTCTGCAACGCGGGACACGACGCACCGTTCGTGCTGCGGCCGGGCGGCGCACCTGAAGCCGTCGTGGCGGAAGGTGGGCCCCCGCTCTGCGTCGTCGAAGACTTCGGCTACAAGACCGAACATTTGCGGCTGAAACCGGGCCAGACGCTGTGCGTCACCACAGATGGCGTCGCGGAGGCTATGGACGCAAGCGGCGCTCTGCTGGGCTCAGCACGCACGAAAGAAATCCTGGCCGCGATACCGCGCGACGCGAACGCGACCGAGGTGGTCGACGAACTCTACAAAGCCGTCGGACGTTTCGTAGGCGCGGCAGAAGCGTCGGACGATCTCACCGTCCTCGCGATCCGCTGGAACGGACCCTAGCGCACCGTGATGTCGACGCGGCGGTTGCGCGGTTCGGCCGTTTGATCCGGCGTTGAAACGAGCAACTCGCGCTCCCCCCTGCCCGCCGTCGCGATTGCATCGGCCATGACGCCTTTGGACGCGAAGGTTTCGCGCAATGTCGCCGCCACGGCCTTCGCGCGGGCGAGCGACAGGCGATCATTGTCCGCGCCGCTGCCCACCGTGTCGGTGTGGCCGGTGATGACGGCCTCCGCCGCTTTGCGCGCGGCCATGTCGTCCAGCATCGCATCCATCGTGGCTTGCGAGTCGGGCGCGAGCTCGGTGCCGCCACTCGCGAAGTAGAGCGTATAGCTTTTCGGCGGCACGGGGCGCGCACCGAGCGTGTCGCCGAAGACTTCGTTGACTTCGTCCTCGCCGACGTCGACCGGCGCCATGCCGCCGCCACCGGGTTTCGCACCGGCATAGGGTTTGTCGAGCACAAGCTTAACACCCGCCGCTTCCACCGTGATGCCGCCGACGTGACCGTCAGCGCCGGGCAGCACGACGATCAAGTCTCTGCGCGGCACGTTGCAACACGCCGAAAGCGCCGCGGCGGCCAATAGCGGAACCAGCGCGCGGCGGGTCATGGTGCTTGCGCGATGGGCGCGTCGTCGGCGCGGACGGCAAACTCAGTCCCGCGCACGCCAAGCAACGCCGCCGGGGTTTTGATGCGCATCGCCTCCGGCGTCTGCTTCACGATCTGGCCCGATTTCACTGTCAGCGTGCCTTTGCTAAGCGAGGCGTTGAAGCGGCCGTCATGCGTCGTCGGATCGAACGCGAATTGGTCGAGCGCGAGGCGCGTCTGAGGTCCGAGCGCCATCATCGAGTTGTCGACGAACGTGATTCCGACGGTCCCGTTGCCGGTTACGATCGTGTCGCTCTCATAAACGCGGTCGCCGACGGCGAGCGACTTCGACGCCCCTGCCCGCTCGACCGTCACCGCGCCAGCCGCGGTTTTGATTTGACCGATCGGGCTGGCGGCCGTTGCCGCCTGCGCAATGAGAAAAGTTGTGGCCGCGATGAGGCATCGCGCGAGTGCTGCCGTCGTGATAGCCATAGGCGCGTCTTTCACATGGGACCGATGAATGCCGTCGGATTTTTACGTACCCGATTTTGACGTAATCGTGCCTGCGACCACAAGGGGCTTGGCGGCGGCACTCGCATCTCTTGAGATGTTCTGTGACAGCCGCAAGCTCGCGGCAGACGTGCACGCGCGCGCGGTAATTGCCGTCGAGGAGCTGTTTACCAACACAATCAAGTACGGCTATGGCGGCGAATGTGGCCGCCCCGTGCGCGTGTCGGCGACCGTCGCCACCGGCTTGGTGCTGGCACTCGAAGACGACGCACCGGCGTTCGACCCGACCAAGTGGACCCCGCCACCGCAATTGCCGGGCGAACGCCCCGTGGGCCAAGCCGGAATATCGATGGTCCTAGGCCTCTGCGCCGCGGTGGCCTACGCGCGCGCTGGGGACAGCAACCGCGTGACGCTAACGATCGTCCCGCATTGACTGGACAACGCACAGCCCCCGCCCGTAATACCAGCCACGAAAATTCACTGCCCCAAAATAGTTCGTCATGGCCGGGCTTGACGGTGAATAGGACGGATTGCTGAAATGAAAATCCTCGTCATCGGCTCCGGCGGACGCGAGCATTCGCTGTGCTGGGCGATTGCAGCCTCGCCGCTAACATCGAAGCTATACTGCGCGCCGGGGAACGCGGGCATCGCCAACGTTGCGGAATGCGTCGCGATCGACGTAATGGACTTCGATCGCATCGTCGCCTTCGCGCGCGAGAAACAGATCGAGTTCGTCGTGATCGGCCCGGACAATCCGCTCGCGGGCGGCCTCGCCGACCGCTTGGCTCAAGCCGGAATCAAACACTTCGGACCGTCGAAGGCGGCGGCTGAACTCGAGTGGTCGAAAGGCTTCACGAAGGAACTATGCGAGGCCGAGGGCATTCCGACAGCGCGCTTCAAGCGGTTCACGGATGCGGCTGCTGCGAAAGACTATGCATCGGATCACCCGCTGCCCGTCGTGATCAAGGCGGACGGCCTGGCGCTCGGCAAAGGCGTCATCATCGCCACGACACGGGCGGAAGCTTCCGCCGCAATCGACAGCATGTTCGCAGGCACGTTCGGCGCGTCGGGGCAGAGCATCGTCATCGAAGAATTCATGCAAGGCGAAGAGGCAAGCTACTTCGTGCTGTGCGACGGCGAAAACGTACTGCCGCTCGCAGCCGCGCAAGACCACAAACGCGTCGGCGACGGCGACGTGGGCCCAAACACCGGCGGCATGGGCGCATACTCGCCGGCCGCGGTCTTCACGCCCACGATCGAACGCCAAACGATGGAGCGCATTATCCTACCCACCGTGCGCGGGATGAAAGCCCGCGGGCGTCCGTTCAAAGGCGTGTTCTACGCAGGCCTGATGCTCACCGCCGAAGGGCCAAAGCTGATCGAATACAACGCCCGCTTCGGCGACCCCGAATGTCAGGTGCTAATGATGCGCCTCAAGTCCGACATCGTAACACTGTTGCTTGCCGTGGCAGACGGCGCGCTTAAAACCGTCGACGCCCGCTGGCGCGACGAAGCGGCGCTCACCGTCGTGATGGCCGCGCGCGGCTACCCCGAAGCCCCGCTGAAAGGCACCACGATCCGCGGCCTCGACAAAGCAGCAGCCGTCGAAGGCGTCGAAATCTTCCACGCAGGAACAGTCGCAAAAGACGGTGCCATAATCGCAAACGGCGGCCGCGTCCTCAACATCACCGCGCTCGGCCGCGACGTAGCCGAAGCAAAAGCCCGCGCCTACCGCGCCGTCGACCTCATCGACTGGCCCGAAGGCTTCACCCGCCGAGACATTGGCTGGCGCGCCGTCGGACGTAGCTGACTTCCTGGGACCGCCGGCATCCTGCCGGCACTTTGTGCGGTTGAGATTCAGAAAGAGCCGGCAGGATGCCGGCGGTCCCAGGAAGTTAGCGATTCACCTGCGCCTGCGCGACCGACGCCCGCACCACCGGGATCTCGTGATCCGCCAACGGCCGCATCCACGGCTTGCGCGCGAGCGCCGCTTCGATCGCAGGCCTCAACCGCAAAGCCTTCGCCGCCTCACGCTCAGCCGCCTCGCGTTTGAACTCCCCCATCACCTCCGCCGCAAACAACTCCAGCGACGCACAAATATGCTCATGCTTGTTCCGGCCCGCTTGCTGCATAAAGATCACCTGATCGACGCCGCAGTCCTGGTACACGCGCAAGTGCGTGCGCATGTCGTCCGGCGTACCGATGCCGCCACCCTGAGGCGCGCTCGCGGCAGCCCGTGCGAGCTCCTCCGTCCGCGCCCCCCGCAGCGCCAGATACTCGCCCCACAGATTCGTCCGCCCCGGCACCGTATCGCGCGCGACGAGCGCGTTCAGCGCATAGCCGAAAAACTCGAACCCCTCATGCCCCCGGCGGATCGCCTCCGCCCGGTCGTGATGGATCGAGAACGACGACACCATCGCGATATTCGCATTCACGCTGTGCCCAAGCGGCACGCACTGATCCGACGCGATGATGCCATAATAGATGTCGGCCCAAGCGCGCGCCTCCTCCGGGTTGACGAACGCGAACGCCAGCGCTCCGACGCCGAGCGACGCCGCTACTTTGATCGTGTCCCTGTTCGTGCACGCCATCCACATCGGCGGATGCGGGGTCTGCACCGGCTTCGGCAGCACATTGCGGCACGGCATCTTGAAATACTTGCCCTCAAATCCCGGGTAAGGATCCATCACCATCATGTTGGCGACCTGCTCGCCCGCCTCGATCGCCATCGCGCGTTTCTCTTTGGCCGGAATAAAGAACCCGCCAAGCTCCAACCGCGTCGCCCCCTCGCCAATCCCGAAATCGACCCGCCCGTCCGACATGATGTCGAGCGTCGAGAGCGCCTCCGCCGTCCGCGCCGGATGATTGTAATTCGGGATCACCTGCCGGATGCCATGACCGAGGCGTATCCGCTTCGTCCGCGCCGCCGCAGCAGCAAGAAAAACCTCAGGCGCCGAAGAATGCGAATACTCGTCGAGAAAATGATGCTCGACCTCCCACGCGTAGTCATAGCCCAACCGATCCGCGAGCTCGACCTGAGCCAAAGCCTCATGAAACAACCGCCGCTCGTCCCCAGGCGCCCAAGGCTTAGGCAACTGCATCTCATAGAAGACGCCGAATTTCATGGGAGAGCCTCAATGTCGCGGTCAGGCAGTATGGGCATGCATCCGATGTAAAATGCAAACCACACGAACCGCCCGGATGGGGACCCAACAGCGCGTTGGCACAGGCGGCTCGGCTAGCTGCTTGCGAGATCAAGGGCCGCAACAATGTTCCGTATTTGCAACGACGCGACTCTCCGATCGTCTGCCACCGCATGGACCACCGGTCCGTAAATCGCCGCAGAACTTGACTCGTCCTTCGTTGCAAGCTCGACATCCATCCATTCGGAGTTGTCCGACACCGACTTGATGCGGTTTATGACTACGATCTGACCACCGGTCGTTACCAAGCCGAACAGCCAATGATCAGTCATCATTCGAGATGTGTACCATGCTGGCAGAACTTCAGACGCGCCGCCGGAGTCTGTAAGCATCGCGATTTTGCGGTTTGTCTTCTGCCATTCCTTCCATGAAAAAAAAGCAGACGCGATACCAGTGAGGCCGCCAATCACTCCGATAATCAAGCCGAGCATTTCCATCTTGCCGCTCCGAATCATTGTCGCTCAATGCTACCTTGTCTTGACGTCGGTGAGCCTGAGTGACGCAGAATCAGGGTTAGCGATTCGCCCACACGACGGCAAAGCTTGACCGCTCTTTCTCACTGCGAAATACAGCGACCGTACGACCACTTACTCTGAGTCAGAAAATGGACGAAGTATCTGCCCACCCACCGGGCCCTGGAGCGTCGCGGTCAACTCGTCCCTGAGACGTTGGTGCCAACGCATATTCAGTTTGCCTCGGGCAATCTCAAACTGAAAATCATCCGTATCGAAGCCCTTCAAAACAATCCCCCAACGGCCCCGTGCATTGAAGATCAAATGAATCTGCAACTGCGCCCTGGCATAGGAATCTGCAACTTCTGATCGACTGTCGGGAACTTTTGTCCGCTCAAGCGGATCTCGCACGACGGTAAGATCGTTTGTAGTGTCCGCCTCGGCCCGCTTAACGTCGGATCTTAGCAAGCACAGATGCGCATCCTTGTACCAACCGGAGATGCAAGGCCCACTTACAACTTGGCCGTCGCGCTCTTCCCAAAGCTTCACCAGGTAAGGCATCTTTCTAAGCGCACCGTCAGCGAACAGCGCGATCTCGAACCAGCCCCCATACGCGAACTGTAGATTCTCTCCATCTAGCGCCTCGGACAGCATCGCGTACGCAACTCGATGCACCCAATTGCGCATGAACGCGATGTCGGGATTCAACTCAGCAGCATCGAACATCGGCCTTATGTCATCGATGAAATGAAAATCTCCAGTTCCCGAAAAGAACGTGTCCACCCCGTCGATATCCGAGCGCTTCGCGTTGTGCGCCTCTCGAAACAACCGACCGTCGCTGTCAAGACGATGATAGATAAAGGAGGTCTGACTCAGATCGCCTTCGGAAAGCCCTGATTGCGCTAGGAAGTCGAGGAGTCGCGCTGTTGGATCGGTCAGAATGGCTTTGGCGAACTCGTTGCAAACATGCCCTGCGACGACCTTGCTTCCCGCCCAGAGAAGAACGCGCCGCTCATCGAACTGCACCATCTTCTGAGCCAAGCCAACGAGAGTGTGATTGCCCGACGCAACGACAATTGGTCGAGGAGTCAACGGAAGACCACTCACCTGCGCGTCGTGACGCCCTTCCCGAGCAATGACAATATCTGACAACATCAAGAGGCGGTCGCGCTGCGCTGATAGCACCAGCGTCATTCAAGTCGACTTACCCTGGTTGGTCGGCTTGTTACGTTCGCTCTCAATCTTCCGCTGAAGCAATTCTGGCCAAGGAAACGCGGCATCGCTGAGCCACTGGGGGTCATCAGCCAGAGTCGCTCCCTCGCTCTCGGGCGGGCGTCCGCTATACCATGTTGCGCCCTTTTGCCACTTTGGAATAGAGATATCTAAACATTCCGCGGCAACTTCCAATCGTTGGGCCAAATCCGCAAGGCTCTCAGGTGTAGCGCAGTACGGCGGCTGAATCTTCAATTGCGGCCACGTCAAGTTCACGTCTCGAAAGTACGTTAGCTCGTTCTTTGATGGGCTCCAGCTATACGGCAGACCATGTGCGATCGAATTGCGTTCGGTGCAGACGTTCACCACGACATCTGAAAGCACCAGAAACTTCGCCAGCTGCGGCAGATTCTCGACTTTGACCCTCGCAAGATTCTGCAGGATGTTTGCCCGGCTCGCGGTGCTGTTGAGCTTGGTGAGAACTGACACCCCAGCGCTATGATCCATGCCAGCCAGGTGACATATGACTGCCTGTAGATTTCGATCCATGTATGCGTGCTGGACCATTACAACACCGATGGATTGCATGAAATGGTCCGGCACCCAGGATCGACGTGCCAGAGTGTACAGAGCGTTAGCCACAGATGGTCCTCCAATTAATACTAGGATCGCGGCGAAGGGATACATAACGTTACGCAGCCGCAACCGGCGGCTATCAGTCGTCGTAGAAGCCAAGCCGCTGGTTTCTGGCGACCATTTTATCAAGGATACGTCGGCGTTTGGCGTCGCTTAGCGTTGGAGACGCCTTTTCGGCTCGGCCCGAAGCAGCGATTTTTGTGCGCGATTCCGCTTTGGCCGCTCGCTTGGCTGGACTTTTGGACGAACGTGTTTTCTTCATGACACCACAGCTTACCATATCGCACGAAGCTACGCCTCCGACATCAGGGAAGCGGGGCGTTCGTGTCGTGCGCAGCTTGGCCAGCATCGGATACGAAGGGGCTGACCTCGGCCAATTCATTCGCGCCTTGACGAAAGCGCGCATCAGAACGTTGGTTGACGTGCGCGACCTTCCGCTGTCGCGCAAGAAGGGTTTCTCCAAAACGCCACTCGCAAAGCATTTGGAGCAGGCGGGAATTCGCTACCTTCACCTGCGGGCGCTTGGCGACCCGAAGCCTGGACGCCTCGCCGCACGGGGCGGCGACATCGCTGGCTTCAAGCGTATCTACGCCACCCATCTGCGCAGTAGGCCCGCCCAAGCCGCGCTGCGCAAACTCGGCGAGATCGCGATGCAAGCGAAGACGTGCCTCCTGTGCTTCGAGCGTGACCCCGAAAATTGCCATCGCCGGATCGTGGCGGCACGGTTGGCAACAGAATTCGGCCTCAAAGTCGAACACCTACAGGCACCGCTTACGAGCGGCCAAGCCCTTTGAGGTGCACCTTGTTTGAGCCAAGGTCCGGCACGCCGGAGCGAACCACACCCCGCGCTCGTTTCGTGAGCACGGAAAGGCGCACCTGCCGCCCGGCCATTGCGGGCGTTTTGAGCACAAGCCTGAGCCCGTGCTCGGCCAGAGCTTCTAGCGTGCACCCGCGCCGCGCAGCCTCGGCTTTCGCGTGGCGGTATAGATCGGCCGGTATGTTCAGCGTAATCTTCATCGCGCAAAAAGTGCCGGCCAGAGGCCGGCGCTCCCAGGCTACCCCGGCAACTTCTCAAACACCGGTATCCCCTCCGGCACGCGGTGGAACGGTTGGCTGTCGCAGGTGTAGATCGCCAACTTCGGCGTGAACACCTTCGGGTCGTCGAGCGAGCCCACTTTCAGGATCACCGCCGGAAAGCCGGGCGGGCGCGTCACGATATGCGTGCCGCACTCTGCGCAGAACTCGCGCGTCACCGGCCGCTCCAGGTCCTTGCGCGCAAACTGTTTCGGCGCGCCTTTCGTGTATTTGAAACCCGGGATCGGCATCGCGATGAAGACGTTCGGCGAACCACCAGTGATATATTGGCACTCGCGGCAGTGGCACTGCGCCATCATCATCGGCTCGCCCTCGGCTTGATAGCGCACCGCTTTGCAATAACATCCGCCTTCGAGTTTCATGGGGTCGTCTCCTCAAGTGTCGATGAGAGCAGTGTAACCTACCGCACAGCCTTATGTGAGGGGGCACACTTCCTGGGACCGCCGGCATCCCTGCCGGCCCTTGCTGACGTTGAGCGGCCCCAAGAGCCGGCAGGGATGCCAGCGGTCCCAGGAAGTAAGACGCCCCCTTGCAATCCGCACATGGCATAACTATCTTCGCTTATATTCAGTGGCACCGCCGCTCTGTGGCTAGCGCCGCTTTCCCTGGCCGCTTCACCCGGCCAGCGG